>NZ_JBIVOO010000003.1:0-430919 GCF_044754165.1 Arthrobacter sp. NPDC093139 | reverse complement strand
AAGCACTGGTAAAAAGATACACAAGACTGCCCGCGTCCACTATGTGGTTCCCAACCAACAAACCCGTCCCCGGTTTTGCTGGCCCAGGAACCGAATAACTGAATAACAACACCACACCTGCCTCAACCGGCAGGAGCATGTTGTAACCCACAGATTTCCCACACCACCCCCGGGGTGCGTGACGGGACACAAGGTTACGGCGGTCATAGCGTGGGGGAAACGCCCGGTCCCATTCCGAACCCGGAAGCTAAGACCCACAGCGCCGATGGTACTGCACCCGGGAGGGTGTGGGAGAGTAGGTCACCGCCGGACAACCATTACACGGTCGAGAGCCCCAACCACACGGTCGGGGCTCTCCCGCATTTAAACACCCAACCCCCACCCCCGGTCCGGTACGGTTGAGTTCATGCAGCAGCGAACCATTGTCATCACCGGCGCCAGCGACGGCATCGGTGCGGCAGCCGCACGGAACCTGGCACGGGCAGGAGAGCGGATCGTCGTTGTCGGGCGTTCTGCGGAGAAGACAAAGTCGGTGGCCGCAGACCTGGGTGCTGACTACTTCCTCAGCGACTTTGCCCAACTCGCGCACGTCCGGGACCTGGCCGCGGCTCTAAAGGCAAAGTACGCGCGGATCGATGTCCTGGTCAACAACGCCGGTGGGATCATGGGCCGGCGCGAGCTTACCGTGGACGGCTACGAGAAGACATTCCAGATCAACCACCTGGCCCCGTTCCTGCTCACCACCGAACTCATGGACGTCCTGACGGCAAGCCGCGCCACGGTCATCAACACCGCCAGCGCGGCCAACGGATTCGGAAACCTGGATTTCGCGGACCTTCACGGCCAGCGCACGTACTCGACGAACCGTGCGTACGGCACGTCCAAGCTGGCCAACATCCTGTTCACATCAGAGCTGCAGAACCGCTACGGTGGGGCAGGAATCTCGGCGGCAGCCTTCCACCCGGGCGTGGTGGCCACCAACTTCGCAGCGGAGTCCACGAGCTGGTTCCGCCACGCGTACAAGACGTTCATCAACAGGTTCCTGCTGACCCCGGACCAGGGCGCAGACACACTGGTGTGGCTCGCGACGTCCACGCCGGGCCGGGACTGGGTTCCCGGCGCCTACTACGCCAAGAGGGCACTGGCCCAGGCCAACAGGCAAGCCTACGACGCGAAGCTCGCGCGGGAGCTCTGGGACCGCAGTGAAGAGATGGTCAGGGCCGGGCTGGCCGCGGAGCAAAGGTAGGCCGAACGCCCCCGCTCAGCGCCGTAGCCGCATCCCCTCCAACGCGTCGATGGCATCGGCTGAGCGGAGGAGGGCGATCTCCAGGCCGGTCTCCGGTTCGGGGAACGAGAACAGGTAGCCCTGGAGCGAATCGCACTGCAGGTCCGTCAGGTAGGCCGCCTGCGCTGCGGTCTCGACGCCTTCAGCCGTGACCGTGAGCCCCAGCGAGTGGGCCATGTTGATCATGGAGCTGAGGATCGGGAGTTTCTCGGCGCCTGTACGGATCATGGAGACGAAGGACCGGTCGATCTTCACCGCGTCCACCGGTAGGTCCTGAAGCCGCCCCAGCGAGGAGTACCCGGTGCCGAAGTCATCCAGGGCCACCCGCACGCCGGCGCGGCGGAGGGTTCCCAGCTGCTGAATCACTTGGTCGTCATGGTCAAAGAACACGCTCTCCGTCACCTCCAGGACCAGTTGCCCGGGGTTCATCCCGCAGTTTTCCGCGAGCTGCAGAACGTCGCCGGCGAACCCGCGTTCCCGCAGCTGCACGCCCGAGACGTTCACGGCGAGGGACCGTTCCCGGGAGCCGTCCAGCCAGGAACGCAGCTGGGTGAAGCTCTCCTGCAGCATGTGCATCCCGATGGCTGAAATGAGCCCGCTGCGTTCCGCCGTAGGAATGAAGTGCGACGGCGGAACCCGTTCGCCGCCCCGGTCCCACCGGGCCAGAGCCTCCAACTGGGTGACCTCACCAAGCCGGGGCGAGACTATCGGCTGGTAGTTTACGCTGATCTCGTCGTTGTCGATGGCCAGCCGCAGGCCGGCCTCCATGTCCGTCCGCCGGACCAGCGCCGTCATCATCTCCGGCCGGAACCGCAGGTACTGATTCTTGCCGGCGTCCTTGGCGGCGTACATCGCGACGTCCGCACGGCGCAGCAGCTCCGAGGCCGCGATGTTGCCCTCACCCCTGGAAGCGAGACCCAGGCTGAGACTGGGCCGAAGCATGGCTCCATCGATCAACACCGGCACGTTCAGTGATTCCACGATGCCTTCCGCCACGCTGTCAGCATCCCGGGCCCCGGTCAGGAGGACCACGAACTCGTCACCGCCCAGCCGTGCGACAGTATCTTCCGGACGGACGCAGGCCCGCAGCCGGCGGGCGACCTCAACGAGCATCTGGTCACCGGCGTGATGGCCGAGGATATCGTTGACCTCCTTGAAATCGTCAAGATCCAGGAGGAGGACGTCGACGGCGGCACTGCTCCCACCGCTCAGCGCTTCAGTCAGCTGCTCGTGGAACAGTTTCCTGTTGGCCAGCCCGGTCAGCGGATCCTGGAAAGCCATGGCCTTCAGCTGCGCGGCCTGCTCGGCGAGTTCGGCCATTGCCTGCTTCGCCTGTTCCTGGGCACGCCGCCGCGGCGTCACGTCACGGAAGCTCCAGACCCGGCCCACCACTTTGTCGCCCACCTTCTGGGGCCGTGAGTACCGTTCGAAGGTCCGGCCGTCCAGGAATTCCAGGACATCGTGGCTCTCAGCGGCGGGGTGCGCGTACAGGTCCTGGACTTTCTCCACAAAGGTCTGCGGGTCAGAGAGCTGTCCCAGGACGAAGCCCATCACGGCTTCATCGTCATGGGTGGCAAGCAGCTCGTGGGGAATGTGCCACATGGCAGAAAACTGGTCGTTCATCCCGGCGATCTTGCCGTCGACGCCCACCACGAGGATACCGTCCGCCGTCGACTCCAGCGTGGCGCTGAGCAGCGACATCGCTTCGCGCAGCCCGTCATCGGTCTCTTCCCGGTGGAACGTCGGGCGGAAGCACGCCACCAGGAACGTTCCCTGCTCCGATGCAAGCAGGGAACTGGCCACCTCTCCCTGGAACTCGCTGCCGTCGCTGCGGAGGCCGTACGTCTCAAAAGGTGACGGAGGCGGAGCGTCGGAGCTGACGCGAAGAGAGGCCAAGTGACGCTCAAAGCCCTCGGGGAAACCGCTGGGCAGCACGAACCGGTGGTCCCGGCTGATCAGGTCCTGCGGGGCGTACCCGAAGATGGACGCGGCGGCAGTGTTGGCGAGGCTGATTGAGCCGTCATCGGCTATCACCAGCACGGCGTCCGGCAGCGCATCGAAGACTGACTGGAGGCCGATCCCCGGACCTTCCTGCTGCTCGTGCGGCGAAGGAGCCCCCATTTCAGGCATGCTCCGCGTGAGACCAAATCTTCTTCATGAACATCCCCCCTCCAGAAATCATAGAGTCCCGGCCAAGCCGGACTCTACCCCTGGAGACTCCGAAGGGAGTCCGGGTGGGTTGCTCAGTGGGCGAACTTGGCCTCGACCGGGCCCGTCAGCGGCACCCCGGCGCTCGTTCCCAGGCCGCGGACTGTCCAGCCCGCCGCTTCCCAGCCTGCGGCGTCCAGGACGTTTCGTGCGTCCAGCACCGTCCGGCGTCGTACTAGCTGCCCGGCGACGGCAGGTGACAAAGTGCGGTACTCATCCCATTCGGTGAGCAGCAGAACGAGCTCGGCCCCCTCCAGCGCCCGGGCCGTAGAGGGCTCGAACCGCAGCTGCGGGTAGTGCATCCAGGCTGTGTTGATGGCCTTCGGGTCGGTCACGGTCACGTGCGCGCCGGCCGCGGCGAGCCGGAGGGCGACGTCCAGGGACGGTGAGTCGCGGACGTCGTCCGTGTCCGGTTTGAACGCGGCGCCCAGCACCGTCACCGTGCGGCCGGCGAGATGGCCCTCGCACAGCTCGCGGGCCAGGTCCACTGTCCGGAGCCGCTGACCCGCGTTCACGGAGTCCACCAGCTGCATCCACTCCATCGCCGACTCAACGCCCAGCTTTGAGGCCTGGGCCTTCAGGCTCCGGATGTCCTTTGGCAGGCAGCCGCCGCCGAAACCCAGCCCCGCGTGCAGGTACCGGCTTCCTATCCGGGGATCGAGGCCCATCGCTTCACTGAGCTCGCGGACATCAGCCCCGGACGCGTCGCACAACTCCGACATGGCATTGATGAAGCTGACCTTTGTGGCCAGGTACGCGTTCGACGCAGACTTGATCAGCTCGGCCGTGGCGAAGTTGCAGACCAGCCGCGGAATGCCGGCAGACAGCAGCGGCTCATACACGGCATCCAGCACCGCAGTGACGCCCCGCGGTGCACTGCTTCCCGGTTCAAAGGCGGCGTCCCTGCCGCCCGGCACGCCATACACCAGCCGGTCGGGCACCAGCGTGTCCTTCACCGCGGTACCCTGGCGCAGGAACTCCGGATTCCAGCCGAGGAGGACGTCCCGCCGGCCGGCGAGAATTCCGCCAAGCATGTCAACGGTTCCCACGGGCACCGTTGATTTACCGACGACGGCGGCACCGCGGCTTAAGTGCGGAAGGAGACTTTCGGTGGCCGAGACCAGGTAGCTGAGGTCGGCGCCGTCGGACGTTTTGGATTGCGGTGTGCCCACGCAGAGGAAATGGATTTCGGCGCTGGCGGCGGCGCCGAAATCCGTCGAGAAGGTGAGCCGGCCGGTGGCCTGGCCATCGCGCAGCAGCTCGTCCAGGCCCGGTTCGAAGAAGGGGGCAACGCCGCCGGCCAGGCGCTCCACTTTGGCAGGATCAACGTCGATCCCAACCACCGTGTGGCCCATGGAAGCGAGCGTGGCTGCGTGTACGGCACCGAGGTAGCCGCAGCCGACTACAGAGATTTTCACAGGCCTGCTCCTTCTGAGGTTGAGCGTCCGGCGGACACTGAGGAGGCGGCGATGACCTCCCTGTAGTGACGGACCAGTTCAGCGTTGAGGGCCGGCCATGTCCGGTCCTGGACCGAAGCGTGCGCAGCCGCTGCGAACGCGCGGCGCTTGGCATCGTCGCCCATCAGGTCCATCACGCGGCTCCGCAAATCGGCCAGGTCGCCTGGCCGGTACAGCCATCCGGTCCGAGAGTTTTCCACCAGGTCCAGAGGGCCACCGCGCCCGGTAGCCACCACCGTCACACCGGACGCCATGGCCTCCTGGATGGTCTGGCAGAAGGTTTCGAATTCACCCGGGTGAACAAACAGATCGAACGAAGCCACTGCCCTGGCCAGCTCCTCGCCGCCCAGGAACCCGGTGAAAACCGCGCTCGGAATGGCTTCTTCAAGGGCCGCGCGCTGCGGACCGTCGCCCACGATGACCAGCCGTGTGCCGGGGACATCGGCGAGCACCGCCAGGTCCTCGACCTGCTTTTCCACCGCGAGCCGGCCCACATAGCCGATGATCCGCTCACCGCCGGGTGCCACCGACGCCCGCCACCCGCCGTCGCGCTTTTCCGGTGCAAAACGCGCGGTATCCACACCGCGCCGCCACATGTCCACCCGCGGAATCCCGCGGCCGCGCAGCTGGTTCAGCGCGAAAGTGGAGGGCGCCAGCGTCCGGTCGGCCAGCAGATGAATGTTCTCCACACGGTTCCAGGCCCAGTTCTCGAGGAATGGCACGCCGTAGCGGGCCATGTAGCTGGGAACCTCAGTCTGGTAGATCGCCACGGTCGGGATGCCCAGCTGGGCGGCCGCCTGGGCCGCCCGCCAGCCGAGCACGAACGGCGATGCCAGGTGAACCACGTCGGGAGCGTAATCGGCAAGCATTCTCTTGACCCGATACACGCCACCCACGGCCACCCGGACATTCGCATACCCGGCCAGCGGCACGGAGGGGAGCCGATGCACAATCGCGCCGTGGACAACATCCAGAACATCGGTGTCCGATGTCGACGGCGCGATCACCATCACCTCATCCCCGCGCTCCTGCAGATGTTCGAGCACCCGCAGGATGGAGTGCGTAACCCCGTTCATCAGCGGCAGGAATGATTCAGCGACTATTGCGATCCTCACCCCTCCACCGTGATCGGGGCGTCTGACGTTGCGGCGGAGTGGGCGTGACGCTGAGGCAAAGGTTGGGTTAACAGGAGGACGCCGGTGCCGACAGGCCTATCCGGCGGCGTCGGACCGGAGGATGTCCGGCAGTTCATCAACAAAGACCGTTTGGGGCGGTTCAAAGTAGATGACAAGCACCTTGTCACCGACCGGGAAGACGCTGGTCTTGTCGAACGGGTAGGCATGGAAGGCGCTGGTCCCGCCGCGGAACGGCAGCATCACCTCACCGACCGTTCCCGGGCCTATCCGCCCCGTGACCCTGCCGATCTTGCCTGTCAGGCTGTGGTCGACGTTCCTATGCACTGGGCGGCTTCGGGGATCGTTTTGACGGCTCGTGGCCGTCCTTCAGCGCGGTGGAAAGGCGCGGAAGGAACGTGCCGGCCTGGGAGAGGATGCCGCCGATCATGCCGTTGAGGCCGTCGCCGCCGTTCAGCACCGTCATCTGGCCCACGTGGCCGAACGGCTCCGCCGCAGCCGACACAATGGCCGGCATGTTTTCCGCCAACTGCTGGGCGATGACGGCATCCTGGTTGGTCTCGAGTGCGTCGCCCCGCGCCTTGATGCCTTCCGCTTCCGCCAGGGCCTTCGCCTTGATCGCGGACGCGGCGGCATCACCCCGGGCCCTCGTGGCAGCGGCCTCCGCCTCACCTGTCACACGCGTGGCTCCCGCCATGGCCGCCGCCGCCGAAGCGCTGGCCTGGGCCTCGACTTCAACGCGCCGGGCATTGGCCTGCGCTTCGAGTTCCGTCCGTTTTGCCCGGGCCTCGGCGGCGCTGATGTCCGCGGACTTCTGGGCCTCGGCTTCGGTCCGCTGCGCATACGCCTTGGCGTCGGCCGGTTTGCGGATGAGCGTCTGGAGCTTCTGTTCCTCGCGGTCCGCCTCCAGCTTGGCCACTTCGGTTTCCTGCACCACCACCTGCTGCCGCGCCGTTGCTTCCGCCAGCGGCCCCGCCTGGGCCGCGTTGGCTTTGGCCCGCTCGGCGTTGGCCTGCGCAACGGACTGTTTGATGGCCGAGACGCTTTGGGCGTCGGCAATCTGCGCCGCCGCCTCGGCCTCCTTCTCGGCCGCTTCCCGGTTCCTGGTTGCCTCGGCGATGCGGGCTTCCATCTTGACCTGCGCAATGTGCGGTTTGGCGATGTTCTGGATGTATCCCGTGGGATCCTGCAGGTCTTTGATCTGCAGTGAATCGACGACGAGTCCGAGCTTTTCCATTTCCACACCGCTCGCGCCGCGGACCTGGGAAGCCAGCTTGTCGCGCTCGCGGATGATCTCTTCAACCGTCATGCTGCCGATGATGGAGCGGAGATGTCCCTCAAAGACGTTGTAGACCTGGCTTTCCATCTTGGGCTGCTGGCCGAGGAACCGCCGGGCGGCATTGGCGATGAAGGCCGGCGCATCGCCGATCTTGTAGATGACCACGCCATCCACGATGACCTGGATGCCCTGGGAGGTGACACACGAGACTTTGAGTTCGGTTTCATTCAGGGTCAGGGACAGCGCCCTGACCGTTTGCAGCCCAGGGACCACGAGCGCGCCCCGCCCGGTGACGATCTTGAAGTCCATTCCGTCCGTGTTCTCGAGGGTTCCTCGCGTCAGGCCTGAAATGATCAGGGCCTCGTTGGGCTCAGCAACCTTCCACATCAGCTTTATGGCCACCCAAATCACAGCGATTCCGGCGAGGACCCCGACGATGATGGCGATAGTGGGGAGGAAAGCTGACAGGGCTTCCATGGATGTGTCCTTTCACGTCATTGAAAAAGGCGAAGTACAGTACCGACACACCGGACGCGCCGAAACTTTCAGCTGTGATAGACAGTCTTGCCGGGCGCACGCGGGAAAGTCCAGCAATTTGATGATCAGGATCCGGGGGGCGGGCCGGTGCTCCGCCGGCCCGCCCCGACGCGGCCGCCCTCTAGTGCTGTTCCAGCATCAGTGCTGTTCCAGAATCCGGCGGGCATCCCGCTGGGCTTCCAGCTCTTCCGGCGATAGCGTTTGTCCCGCCAGATAGCCTGCCCCGGCAATGAGCTGCCTGAGCTCTGCCACCGTCCGCGGCGTGCTCACATCCAGATGCGCCATCGCGTGGCAATTCGGGCAGAGCGGCACAAGGTCCGTCACCGGATCGAGCTCATAATCATTGCCGATCTGACCGGCAGGCACCAGATGGTGGACCTGGATGAACCCCGAGCCGGTCTCCCCATAAGCGGACTCGAAGGAGAAGCCGCAGGCGGCGCAGCTGGTGCCGTGGTGGGCCACGCAGATCCTCTGAGCCTCAACGCTGCTTTCGAAGCGGTTGGCCTGCACCCGGCTGACCGCTTGCTCCGGATAGCTCCCCGGCACGAGGTGGACGGGGTCCGGCGCCTGGGCCGGTCCCAACTCCCGCCACACGGCCCGGACTCCCGACTCCAGCACCGGGTCAAGGGCAAGCGCCGGCTGCGCCAGGTCCTCCCACGGAATCTCCGGCACAGCGTCGGCAAGGACTCCTGGCAGGATCTGGTCGCCGGACCGAAGGAGGGCATCGAACGCCACCGTGATGCGCCGGGAGCCAATGCGCCGCTCGCCGGCCGCCGGCAGCGCGGCCCCCGGGGCCTCACCCGAGACCACCAGACCGTGGCCCAAAAGTCCGCGGCGGCGGCCCTGCAGCCACAGCCAGGCCTCATCACCGGCGTGCACGTCTACCGGGCCGTCCACGGCCCAGCCGGTCAGGACCTGGCCTGTCTCCCGCACACGTTCGACGGCGGCGGCGTGGTTCCAGCCCTCGCTGTGGTCAGGATCCCACGCCAGGATGATGGCTGTCATACGCATATTCTTGCAGTGATTCGGCTGCGCCGGGCCTGTTGCCAGGTGCCCGTGAACGGAAGGGGAGAGGCCGTGGCAGGGCAGCGCACAAAAGCCGTCAAACGCACCGGGACGCGAAGCGGCCGCCTCACCGAAAAGGGGAGGCGGCCGCCGTCGTGCTGTGGGTCCTTAGGTGTTCCGGACGTGGTCCTTGGCGTCCGCGGCGCTGGCCTTGACGTCGGAGACGGCCGTCTGGCCTTCTCCCTTAACGTGCTCGGCGGCGTCGGCGGCCGTGGCTTTCACGTTTTCCATGGCTTCCTGGGCCGGTTCCTTCAGCCCCTGCGCCATATCCTTTGCAGCTTCGGTGAGCTGCGTGGTGACCGGTTCGGCTGCGGTCTTCAGGGCCTCAGCTGCTTCGCGCTCCTTCTGGCTCGGTGGAATCAGGGAGGAGACCAGGAGGCCCGCGCCGAAGGCGATCAGACCGGCGGCAAGTGGGTTGCCTTGCGTCTTCACTGCTGCCTTGTGCGGGGCGTCGGCCACGGCGCTGCCGGCGTCCTGGAGTGTGGAACTGACGGTCGAGCCGGCGTCGCCCATCGCGGAACCGGCACTGCTCGAAGCCCTGTGGGCGTGCTCCGACGTGTGTTCCGCTGCTCCCATGACTTTCTCCTTCACTCCGAAGACGGCCTCTTTGACCTTGTCGGTCTGCCTGTGGACGATGTTGGACGGGGTGACCTTGTCTGCAACCGCATCAACGTTGGTGCCGAGGCGTGCGCGGGTTGCTTCGATGTCGGCGCGGATGGCGTCCGGGTTTTCACTCATCGTTTGTCTCCATTGGGTTTCAGTGTCGGAGGGATTTCCTGGATGGTCTCGGCGGTCTGGGGCATGCCCTTGATGGCTTTGAGTTCCTTGCGGCCAACCGAGGCCAGGATGGCGGCGATGATGCCCCAAATCACGGCAACGACGACGGCGGACCAGCCCAGGCCTATCAGCTCGCCCAGGGCGTACCAGAGGGCGATCGACAGGAACAGGAGCACGAAGTGGCCGGCTACCCCGGCGCCGGCAAGCATGCCGCCGCCCTTGCCGGCCCTCGTGGCCGACTGTTTCGCTTCTGCCTTGGCCAGTTCCACTTCCTGACGCATCAGGGTGGAGAGGTCCCGGGTAACATCACCCAGGAGATCCCCAAGGGAATTGGCGTCCGCTTTGGCGTGCGCGGTGGTGGGAGGTGTCTCCGGTATCTGGCTGCTCACAGGTGACGTCCTTCACCTTCAGCAAAGGGGTCATCCGCGTCACGCTGCGGAACCCCTGCAGTGGAACTTCCCGGAAGGGTCTGGGCAGAGCCGGGAGCGGCCATGCCTGGACGGGCGGGCTCGCCGATTCCAGGCTCACCGTAGGCAGGTTCACCGGCAACCGGTTCACTGTAGGCCGGTGTGCCGTACTCCTGCTGTCCGTAGCCGGGCCGTGCCGTGGCGGTTTCGTCGAAGAGTGGCGCGCCGACACCCGCGCCCAACGCGCCTTCGGTGACCGGGGGCTGCACGGGCTGGGGCGGAACCGCCGTGCCGGCTGCTGTTGTGCTGGCCGGGGCTCCCGCCTGGAGGCTTCTGCCCAGGCGTCCGGCGAGCATGCCGGCTCCGGCGGCGAGCAGCAGGAAGGTGCCGGGACGCTGGCGTGCGAAGGACTTTACTTCGTTCAGCAGTGATCCCGGATCCCTGTTGTCGAGCCAGGAGGCGACGGATTCGGAGCGTTCCGCAGCCTGGCGGATGAGGTCGGAGGCAACGCCCTGCTGGTCCGGGGCATCAGCCATGGAACGCAGCTGGGAGGAGATGGTGCGGATGCCTTCGGCGGCCTTCTGCTGCTGGGCCCCTGCCTGGCTGGTGAGATCCGACTTTGCCTGGTACAGAAGGTCCTTGGCGTTGGTTTTTGCTTCGGCAGCCACATTCGCCGCCTCAGCCTTGGCCGTGCCCGCCACATTCTGGGCTGCGCCGGCGGCCTGTCCTGCGACGTTCGAGGCTTCTTCCTTGGCGGTATCGGTCTTCGTGGCCGACGCCGGGCTCCCGGAGGAAATGCCCGAGCCGTAAGCCGGTGAGTTCTGTGTAGCCGAGGGAACTGTCAGGCTCCCGTCCTGCGGCCATTGGTTCTCTGTCATCTTCGCTCTCTCTTTCCGAAAGGGTCAGCTGCTGTTTCAGGAACCAGCGTTGCTGGCATGCAATGGTAAGCACGTTTACTAAAAAATAGTAAGCACCCTTCGCTTTTTTGTCATCATCTCCCGCATGCCTGCCGGTGGTGCCGGTTATTCGAGGGCTCCGCGCTGGCGGTTTGGCGCCCATCCGCGCCGGAGCCGTCGAAAGAAAATGCAAAGCACGCTTGCCAGTCTGATAGTAAGCATGCTTAGGGTATACGTGTGAGGTTGACTGGCGTAACGGGCAGCCGTCCCGGCCCGATGCTGCGAGTCCGCCGGAGTTACCCCCAAAGCAACGAAAGTGCACCAGTAGTCAGGATCCAAGGAGGCAGCATGCTCACAAAGGAACATATCGCCGATCTGCTCAACAAGGACGGCTGCATCTTCTCCGCGGACGGAGACAAGGTCGGCTCGATCGGCCAGATCTACGCTGATGACGACACAGGCCAGCCCACCTGGGTGACGGCACGCACTGGCCCCTTCGGCACGTCCAAGTCCTATGTCCCGCTTGCAGGCGCACGTCTTGAGGGCAGCGACATCGTCGTCCCGTACACCAGGAACCAGGTTATGGAGGCGCCCAGCGTGGATGCGGACGGGCACCTGGAGCCATCCGACGAAGACCGGCTCTACAAGCATTACCGGCTTAGTGGCGGGGTGCCCGCCGCCGGCGTCGCAACGGGACGCACAGGCACAGAGCGCGACGCCGGATTTGCCGCCGGACGCGGCGGCACCTACAACGTTGCCGACGCATCAGACACGGTCGGGCGCGAGGCATCCGGCACCGCAGCGGAGGACGTAATCGAGGCCCACAGGCTTGCCGGCAACGGACGGCGCTGACGCGGCAGGCATTGGGCACAGGTGCTACCCCTGGCCCCGAAGGGCAGTTACCTGCCGACGTGTGGCCTCGGGAAAGCTCATATGTGAATGGGGAGGGCGGAACTGATGGTCCCGAACGCTGATGCGGAGCAATGGGGTCCACACCAGTTGCTGTCGATGGCTGCCCGGCTTATCCAGCGCCGGCAGGACCAGGCCCTGGCTGAGCTCGGTCTCACCCATGCCGCAGTCATTGCCCTTCAAGGCCTCACCGCAGGACCCCTGAACCAGGAACAGTTGGCCGAAGATATCCATGTCCGCAGCCAGTCCCTGGGCAGGGTGCTGGCCCGTCTTGAGGAGGCTGGCTTGGTCTCCCGCAAGTCCAGCCCCTCGGACCGGAGAAGCAACGAGGTGGCTATCACCGAGGCGGGGCTGAATGCCTTGGCTGCGGCCCGTCAGGTGGAGAAGGAAACCCTGCCGCAGGACATCGTGGAGGGGACCGCCTTGAGCCGTGAGCTCGCGCGGGTGATCAGCCATTTTCCCCGCTCACCTCGGCTGGGTGCCCGGCAGGGAAAGACGCCTTCGGAGAGCGACGATGGCCCGGATGAAGATACCGCGGGAGAGACCGGCTCCGGGCGAATCGACTCCACGGTGCCTCTGGACGCCTCGGAACAGGATCCAGGAGAGGCCGGCAAAGGCCCGTCAGGGGACAAAGCCCCGGAAAGCTGAGGGACTCTCAACGGAAGCAGGAAAAGGGAATGTGACGGTGTTTCCCGCGCTGCCCCTGGCAGTGCGGGAGACACCGTTTTTAGCGTTTTTGCCCATGCACTTCAGGACCTCGCCGTGAGGCTGCTCTTGGTCATGGGGTCCGGCCAGTTGCCGATGAAACCGGACGTGAGATTGGGCCAGTTGCCGATGCTTGCGCGGGAAGAACGGGTGGGGACAGCAAACAGCGGGGCGTGGGTAAACATGACATTTTCTCCTGAATGAACGTTGGAATCCGTACGCCGGTGGCGCAGGTGGTCGGTTCTGCCGTGATGAGGGCAGAGTTGACCTGTTCAGTCGGGGGAAGACCCCGGATCGAATGCCGGGCTGGGAGGCAATACGATGGCGGCGTCAAGACGGCGCTCGCCGGCCAGTTGGGACAGTGTGTTCCAGAAGGCCGCGACATCCGCGGCTTGCCCGCCGGAACCCTCAGAGTTGGAGGAGCCAGACTCGCCGTGCGTGGCCGCCAGCCCGACGACGTCTACGCCGGAAAGGCTGTGGGGGACCCTCAGCGGATCCGTCTGGACTGCGCTCCTCGCCCACGGGCGGCTGATGGAGGTCATATGAAGCTGAGCCAGGGTCTGGCCACGGCTGCCAGCTTCTTGAATCTCCGCCGCCGCGGGGGCGGCAGGACTGTTGGCGGTTGTGTTGGCGGGTGCAGCCCTGCGTACGGTGGAAGGTGCAGCAGCGGAAGCTACGGGGGCCTTCGCCGCAGAAATTGGGTGCACCGCCGCGGTTGGCCGTCCGGCGTCCGGGGCGGCCGCTGCCGGTGCCGGCCGCAAGGCAGGCCGTGCCTCCTGCCCTGGGAAGGGCTTGGGGGCGAAACGTTGGACCACGGGAACCGGAACGGGAAGTTGGACCACGGGAACCGGAAGCTGGACCACAGGAACCGGAGGGGTAAGCCGCGGCAACCGCGGTTCCAGTGTGGCGACAGCCTCGTCCACTGCGGCTACTGCGTTGTCGATGTGAGAAAGTGCCGGCGCCGCTGTCTTGGTCTCCGTGGAGACGGCAGCCGCCGCCTCGCCGACGAGAGCGTCCGGCGTGCCCCCGACGGCGGCCACTGTGTCAGTGACCGGAACCAAGTTGGCCGGCAGGCCCTGTTTAGGGGGCATCGACGGATCGGCGGACACGGCCTTGGACGTCGCCGTGCTCGTGCTCGGGATGCCGGATACCGACCCCGCTGGATCACCGGACGTGCCAGGATCGAGCAGCCCTGAAGCGGGGGTTATGGACGATTGGGATGATGCCTGTGCGGTGCCTGCGCCCCAGATGAGCCAGGCGCATGCAAGCAGGGCGGGCACGAGCAGGGCGCGCACAGGTACTGCGCACCACGAGCGCAGGGAACCGCCCATTCCGATTCACCCCCCAGAGGCAATGGGAGATCAGGATATGCCCGGGCGGCGGCCGCGTCCAGAGGAAATTTATTCGCCTGCTTATCATTTGCGGGCCGGCGGGAAGAATACCCCGAATGTGAGCTCTTTCGGCCGTAAAATTGGCTTAAGAGGTGTTGGAGTCATGGCCGGGTCGATCGTCGTCGTCCTGATAGTTCTGGCAGTAGCCGCCGCCGTCGCAATCGTTGCCACGGTGCGGGTGGTTGTGCGTGACGGACGGGGCCACATTCCCACCGAGCCGTCCCAGCGGCCGTGGACGGCCGGCAACCTGCCCAGCCAGCCGTACTCAATGATCCGTTTCTAGGCTTTGATCGGCCTCGAGGCTGGCTGCTGGAGGCTGGAGGCAGGCCCAGCCCGAACGCGGCCCAATCCAGTGGGAAGTCTTCGACCCCCAGGGTTCTTGCTGAAGTACCTTCAACGCAAAGCTGGTGCAGCCGCCCACGACTTGCGCGGGACACCTGCACCAACCGGTAGTACGAATTTTCAGATTAGATATCTACTCATTCGCGGCTCCTATTCCCGGCGTTCGCGTTCCGGGTTTATTTCCTGTCACCGGCCAGATGCCGCGAGAACATCCAGCCGGCGACAATCATGAGAACACCCGCCACCATCAGGGTCCAGCTATCCGTCATGTTCAGCGACAGGAAATTGGCCGCCGAATCCACTCCGACACTGAGCCCGTAGATGCTGAGGATGATGTACAGCGCACCGGCGCCCATAAGGAACCTGCGCGCACCCATTTCACTGCGGGACATGGCCAAGCCGGTTCCACCGATGACCAGCTGCACAATGTTGAGCAGCATGGATACCTGGAACAGGCCAAACAACATGGCGTGCGAATCAGGCCCAAGGAACATCAGTTCGCCATAACGTGCGGTGATGCCCGGGATGAATCCCAGAATACCTACCAGCAACGCGAGAATACCAACACCCATGCCAACGTTCTGGACGTCCGTCCGACCAAAGTGAACGCCGTGTGCATGTGGGGATGCGGTAGTCATTTTCTGCCTCCAACCACTGTTTGCGGACAACCTAATTTTACTTCTGTACACCGTAAAAAGCGCTGGCTGCGGCCACGGCCAACGCCGCACGGGATTCCCTTTGGCCGTCTTCTGCGCCGAAGAGCCTGTCGAAAACAGTTGGACGAGGGCGCACATGGCACGATGGACCACGATGAAACTGCGCGCTGATCAGACCGGTGACCGTGGCCTTCCCATGCCCCTGTGGCTGCAGGGCGGGCTGGAGTCGGCCCAGGCCGCATTTATTTCCGCCCTGGTGGTTATTGCCCCCGTTGTCGCCGTGTGGGCAACCTCCGGCTTCCGGGACACGCAGTTCGACTTCTTGGCGCGCCTGGCCGGCCAGGCCTGGCTCGTCATCCACGGGGTGCCCCTGTACCTGACCACCGTCGTCGACGGTGCCGCTGCCGGACCGGAGACGGGCACTCTCTCCCTCATCCCGCTGGGCATGACGCTCATTCCATTCCTGCTCGCGTGGCGGGCGGGCCGGCGACTGGCCCGCGCCTCGTACACCGACCAGCTGTGGCAGGCGCTGCTGGGCTCCTGGCTGGTTTATGCGGGATTCGGCGTCACCACCGGATTCGTGTGCCGCACCGAAGACGTCGGGGTGTTCCTCTGGTGGGCCGCGCTGCTGCCCCTGGTTCCCTTTGCGCTGGGCATGGTGATCGGAGCACGGCGCGAGGCCGGGTCGTGGAGCCGGCTGATCGGCGTCGACGCCGTGGACTGGATCGCGCGGACCAGCCAGCACTCGCGCTGGGCAGGCTCCTACCTGGCCTCCGCGGTCAAGGCCGGCTTCGTCACGCTCATGGCAGCACTGGCGCTGTCTTCGGCCCTGCTGGCGGTTGACCTTTTCATCCACTGGAACCTCGTGGTGGCAGTCTACGAAGCGCTCGACGCCGGCGCGGTAGGGGGCGCGGCGCTCACCCTTGCGCAGCTCGGCTTCATTCCCAACCTCGCCGTCTTTGCACTCGCCTGGGTGTCCGGCTCGGGCTTCGCCCTCGGAGCGGGCTCCCAAGTCGGCCCACTGGGCACGGCCGTGGGGCCCCTCCCGTCAGTCCCGGTCCTTGGGGCCATTCCTGCCGGCCCGCTCGATTACGGCTTCGTGGCCCTCGTAGTGCCGGTGCTCGCCGGAGTGCTGGGCGGTTGGTGGTTCCTGCGTGAGGGGGAGAACCACTTTGACGAGTGGCTGTCCATCAAGGTGCGCGTCCGGTGGTTCACGGCTGCAGCCTCCACTCTGGTGCTGGGCATCATCGCCGGAACCGCGGCTGGCCTGCTGGCAGGCGCGCTCGCAGGCATAGCGCATGGTTCGGCAGGAATCGGCCGCCTCCATGACATCGGGCCCGACCCTCTGTGGACGGCAGTCTGGGTGGCGGCGGAAGCCGGCATCGGCGTCGTCATCGGTTACGCAGCCGGCCCGTGGCTGGAGCGCCGGCAGGAGCTGCGGGAAGCGGATCTCGGGGCCGCCCCGGGCAAGTAACGGATCTAGGCGCGACGCGTAGCGGACGCGCTCAGCGCCCCGGCTGGAGCTGGCCGGGCATCGAGTTTTCGAGCTGGATCCGGCAATCATTGCTGGCCTGGCTCGTCAAGGCATAGCGGGCGCACTGCTGGTAGTCGCGCACCTGGTTGAAGAACACGGCGGAGACGAGGACCAGCAGCGCCATCACGGCGGATACGGCCAGGCCGGAGATGGCCCCGAACAGCACCAGCCTGGACTCCTTGAGCCGGACGGCGCGGACAAGCACGATGATCCCAAGAACGATGCCCGCAAGCGTCAGAATGGCCGTCAGCCAGAGGTAGTTAAGGTCGAGCTGGAAAACAAAGAACGAGCCCAGCACCGCTACGATGAACATGCGGAACAGGGTGTGTGTTTTCAGCAGCGAGGACTTTGCGCCCTCGCTGAGCGGAAGTTTGGTCCGCTGTGACCCGTCGGGGCCGGGAGTGGGGTTCATGTTTTCCAGCCTACGCGAGCGGCCGCCTAAGCTTGAGCAATGCGCATAGTAGTCCTCGTCTCCGGAACCGGCTCCAACCTCCAGGCAGTAATCGATGCCGTACAAGCGGGGCAGCTGGACGTGGAGATCGCCGCGGTGGGCGCGGACCGGCCCGGCACGTATGGAGTGGAGCGCTCAGCCGCGGCAGGAATCGACACGTTCGTGGTGGATTTCAAGGCCTATCCGGACCGCGCAGCCTGGAACGCCGCGCTGACGGAGGCCGTGGCGGCCTACCAGCCGGACATTGTTGTGTCCTCGGGATTCATGCGCATCGTGAGCCCGGAATTCATCGATGCCTTCGACGGCAAATACCTCAACACCCACCCCGCACTGCTGCCGTCCTTCCCCGGAGCCCACGGCGTCCGGGACGCCATGGCGTACGGCGTGAAGGTGACCGGTTGCACCGTGCACTGGGCCGATGCCGGAGTGGACACCGGCCCCATCATCGCCCAGGAAGCCGTGACCATCGAGGATGGCGATACCGAACAGACCCTGCACGAACGCATCAAGGTGGTGGAGCGCCGGCTGCTCGTCTCCACCCTCGCTTCGCTCGCCGCCGAGCACCGCGCGGGATCGGTTCTAAAAAGCGAGTAGTCCGCGCCAATAACCGGGTATACCCCCTTAAAAGACGGGTAGCTGGAAGTACCTCACCACGCTGGTTGGGGGCCGGATCCGCACCTTACGCTGACACCGTCCTATTCAGCGTTGTCCTTGCAGGAGGTCTCCAGTGCCGCAATTCAGCTTTGCCAAAACCAGTCCGAAAGTGGTGTGCCTTTCAGTTGCCCTTGTCCTCGGGACGGGGGCCGCCACCGCCGCCTATGCGGCGTCAACGTCTGCAGGCGGCGAGATCAACGCCTGTTACAGCAACAACAACGGAGGCCAGGTCCGGATTCTTTCCGCTGGCGCCACCTGTGACACCAAGAAGGAGACGGCCATCTCCTGGAACATCCAGGGCATCCAGGGCATCCAGGGCATCCAGGGTGAGAAGGGTGACACCGGCGAGACCGGAGCGCAGGGTATCCAGGGTGAGAAGGGCGACACCGGCGAGACCGGGGCACAGGGTATCCAGGGTGAGAAGGGCGACACCGGCGAGACCGGGGCGCAGGGCATCCAGGGTGAGAAGGGTGACACCGGCGAGACCGGGGCGCAGGGTATCCAGGGGGAGAAGGGTGACACGGGTGAGACCGGCGCCCAAGGCATTCAAGGCGAGACCGGGGCGCAGGGTATCCAGGGCGAGAAAGGTGACACGGGGGCGACCGGCGAGACCGGAGCGCAGGGCATCCAGGGCGAGAAGGGCGACACCGGAGCAACCGGTGCGACGGGCGCCGTCGGTCCCGTTGGTGCCACAGGCGCCACGGGTGCCACGGGGGCTACAGGTGCCACGGGTGCCGCCGCCTCCACGAGTGTTTCTGTGGTGACGGTGACCGGTAGCGGCTTTACCGTCTCAGCTATGTGCCCCGCGGGCAAGGTCGCCATCAGCGGCGGCTATAGTGGCTTGCTGACGACCCCCAGCAACCAGGTAACGGCGAGCCGTCCGGCCCTTGTCGGGCAAGGGTGGTCGGTGACTCAGACCAGGGAGGTGGCCACCATCACCGTCCACGTCACCTGCATCCAGTAGTTCCATCCCTGCTGCGCCATCGCTTATGGCGGTTCCCATCCCGGCTAATTCATTCGGTCGGAACCGCCACAAGAGAAGCAACAAAGCATGGACGCTATTCGAGGCGGCGCTGCCGGGTCTCCGGGGCGAAGAACATCATCCACAGCACGGCCAGCAGGACCAAGCCGCCGGCGAGGGCAAATGACGTTGCCAGGCCCAGCTCCGGCCAGAAGTAGTTGGCGAAGATCAGGGGCCCGAAGCCGGCGCCCAGCCGGGAGAACGTGGACGCCCAGCCGAAGCCTGAACCCCTCAGCTCGGTGGGGTAGAGCTCGGAAACGTAGGCGTAGAGAACAGGGATGGCCACCTGCACGATGAAGCCAAAGACCAGCAGCCAGAATACGGCCGCCGTCGGAATGTCCACCACGAAGGCCACGATCACGAGGGTCAGCGCTGACAGCGGGCCGGTGATCATCAGCAGCCATTTCCGGCCCAGCCGTTCCACGAGCAGGGCGGCCGCCACCACCCCAAGAAGCCCGACGGCGGCCATGCCCGCCGTCGTCAGGAACGCTTTATATTCGGCGAAACCGGCGCCGATCAGGATCCGCGGCATCCACGTCAGGGAGAGGTAGTAGACGAGGAGGATGCTGAAGAACAGGCCCCACGCCGCAGCCGTGACCTTCCAGTTGAATGCCCAGACACCGCGCAGCTGCTGCCACGCGCTGCCTGCCGACAGCCGGGGGACTGCCTGCGGGTCCGGCAGGCTGTAGGCGCGCGGCTCCGCACCGGTGGCCTGGACAAGGTCGTCGATGACCTTGGCCGCTTCCTCGCGCCGGCCCTTCCGGATAAGGAAGAGCGGCGATTCGGGAACGCTGCGGCGCACCCAGAAAACGAGGAGGGCCGGCAGCACCATCACCATCATGGTCAGCCGCCAGTCCGCGAAGGCTGCCACCAGTCCGGCCGAGACGAAGCCGCACAGTGCGGCGCCCACCGGCCACCAGCCGTCCATGGCGGTCAGGACCCTGCCACGCTGCCGACGCGGCGTGAATTCACCCACCAGCGCATAGTCCACCGGGATGCAGCCGCCCAGGCCGAAACCGGCCATGAAGCGGAAGAGGCAGAACCAGATGAAGTCGGGGGAGAACGCACCGAGAACGGTGAAAAGCGAGAAGATCAGCAGCGTGGCGGTGAACGCCTTCTTGCGCCCGATCGTGTCGGCGATGGTGCCCCAGACAAACGCGCCGAGGGCCATGCCGATCAGGTTGGCCGTGCCAATCCAGCCTGCCTCGCCCGGCGTGAGCTGCCAGTGCGACGACAGCAGCGGGATCAGGATGCCGTTCAAGGTCACGTCCCAGGCATCGAACATGAACCCCAGACCGCCGATCAGGAAGATCCTGCCCTGCACCCTCCAGCGCCACGGCAGTTCCTGGACCACCTGTTCGCCGCTGGGCACAGTGGTGTAAATGTTCATCTCGCCTCCTGTTCTAAACCTTACGTTGCGCTGCGCGGGAACCATGCCGTGTTCACACTCGGGCGGGCAGGAAAGCCATCCCCCGTGACGCGATAAACTGGCCGTATCCCCACCAACCGCGGCATGCCGCCGCGCGATTACGACGGAGACTTTTGTGACCCTGACGCAGCTTGACCGTGTTCCCATCCGCCGAGCCCTGATCTCGGTCTACGACAAGACCGGTCTGGAGGAGCTGGCCAAGGGCCTGCACGCCGCAGGTGTCAGGATCGTCTCCACCGGCTCCACTGCCAAGAAGATTGCCGACGCCGGCATCCCCGTCCAGGAAGTCGAGGAGGTCACGGGATCGCCGGAAATGCTGGACGGTCGCGTCAAGACCCTGCATCCGCGCGTCCACGGTGGCATCCTGGCCGACCGTCGGGTTCCGGCCCACATGGAAACCCTCGCCAAAATGGAAATCGAGGCGTTCGACCTTGTTGTGGTGAACCTGTACCCGTTCGTGGAGACCGTCAAGTCCGGCGCCGCGCAGGACGACGTCGTGGAGCAGATCGACATCGGGGGCCCCGCCATGGTGCGCTCCGCCGCGAAGAACCACGCCGCCGTCGCCATTGTGGTGGATCCGCAGTTCTACGGCGACGTCGTCCGCGCCGCCGCGGAGGGCGGCTTCGACCTGAAGACCCGCCAGCGCCTGGCCGCCAAGGCATTCGCCCACACCGCCACCTACGACAACGCCGTGGCCACCTGGACGGCCAGCCAGTTCCTGGACGAGGACGGCGACGGGGTCATCGACTGGCCCGCCTACGCCGGACTCGCGCTGGAACGCTCCGAAGTGCTCCGCTACGGCGAAAACCCGCACCAGCAGGCCGCGCTTTACGTGGACAAAGCAGCCCCGGCAGGTATCGCCCAGGCCGACCAGCTCCACGGCAAGGCCATGAGCTACAACAACTTCGTTGACGCCGACGCCGCCCTCCGCGCCGCGTTCGACTTCGCCGAGCCGGCCGTGGCCATCATCAAGCACGCCAACCCGTGCGGCGTGGCCGTCGGCTCCGCGGACGCCGCAGACCCGATCGCGGACGCCCACGCTAAGGCACACGCCTGCGACCCTGTCTCCGCTTTTGGCGGCGTGATCGCAGCCAACCGCACTGTCACCGCCGGCATGGCCCGCACCGTGGCCGGCATCTTCACTGAGGTTGTCATCGCCCCCGGTTTCGAGCCGGAAGCCGTGGAGATCCTCTCCAAGAAGAAGAACATCCGCCTGCTGGCGCTGCCCGGGGGCTATGGCCGCTACCCGGCCGAAATCCGCCAGGTCTCCGGCGGCGTGCTCGTCCAGATCACCGACAAGGTGGACGCCGACGGCGACAACCCCGCCAACTGGACCCTCGCCGCCGGCGCCGCCGCCGACGACGCCACGCTGGCCGACCTCGCCTTCGCCTGGACCGCCTGCCGCGCCGCAAAATCCAACGCCATCCTGCTCGCGGCCGACGGCGCTGCCGTGGGCATCGGCATGGGCCAGGTCAACCGTCTCGACTCCTGCAAGCTTGCCGTCGAGCGCGCCAACACGCTTGGCGTGACCGTGGAGTCCGAAGTGGACGGTGCCGGCGGCGCCTCCAATGTCGGAACCGCCGGCGCCCCGGAGCGTGCACGCGGCGCCGTGGCAGCCTCCGACGCGTTCTTCCCGTTCGCCGACGGCCTGCAGATCCTGATCGACGCCGGCGTCCGCGCCGTGGTCCAGCCAGGCGGTTCAGTCCGGGACGAGGAAGTCATCGCGGCAGCCAACGCGGCCGGCATCACGATGTACTTCACCGGAGCGCGGCACTTCTTCCACTAGTCCCCACCGCCTCCCTAACCTCGCTGCGCTCGGCCAGGGAACCCGGGCGGCGTGGGCCCAACCGCCTCCCTAACCTCGCTGCGCTCGGCCAGGGAACCCGGGCGGCGTGGGCCCAACCGCCACGTACGACGGCGGCTGCCCCCTCAAGGGGACAGCCGCCGTCGGGCTTTCATGGACTTAGTTGTCCCCGGGTTCCCGGTCAGGTTCCTCCCTGGGGGAGGGGAGCAGGATCTCCCGCGGTTTCGCCTCAGCCATGCGCTCCGGCGTCCAGTACGCCAGGATTTCCTCCGGCGACTGGCGGACCTCGGAGCTGCTTACCGCGTCCTCCCCAGGCGGCGGTCCGTCCTTAGCTGGCGGCTGCTGCACGCTTGTAGACCTGCTCGATGACAGAACCCCAGTACGGGGAGTACATCGCGGTGGAGCGGCTGCCGTAGCCATAGCTGTTGACCGAGTTCTGGAAGCCCAAGGGGCTGTCTGTGCTCTCAGCGAGGAACCAGGGACCGCCGGAGGAACCGCCGGTCATGTCGCAGGGAATGCCTTGCGTGTTGAACTGCGGATTGACGGCATCATTGCCCGCCTTCCCGTAGCAACTGACGAGTGTCTTGCCGGTGAACGGAGATGCCGCCGGGTAGCCGAACGCCTTGTACGTCAGTCCTCGCGACTGGTTGAACACGACGCCGGTGGCACCAACCACGTCGGCAAGTTTCTGGCCGTCAAGCTCGGCAACCACCGCGAAGCCGGTGTCGTACTGGATGTTGCCGTCGGTGCTCCATTCCTTGGGCGCAAAGAGCGTCTTGGCCGCCCATTTGCCGTAGGGAGCCTCTCCGTCATTGTAGGCCGGGACAAAAATGAAGTTCGTCGCGAAGGCGCCCGGCCCCTGGTTGAGGCAGTGCCCGGCAGTGGAGACGGTGCTCTTGTTGCGCGCGGCCACTGAGTTGCCGGAGCAGACGTAGTTGGCGCCGCCCAGGGTAAAGAAAACCTTGCCGATGTGGCTCACGGGCAGTTCGTCTTTGTGCAGAGCGCTTGTCTTGCCCTTACCGGACGTGCCGGCGATCTTGGTCAGGGAACCCTGCTCGCCGAGGCCTGCGAGGCCATTGCCGTTGAGCTGCTGGGGACCCTTGACCTGCCAGGGAACGATGACCTGCCGGGCAACGGCCTTCGCTGCGAGGACATCGCCGGGAACGGCGGCCCGCATGCGCTCGGGCGTCCAGTAACTCGCCGCAGTTGACGTCGTGAGCGTCGCGCTGGCGATCTGCGGCTGCACGGGATCCTGCGCCTTTGCAGGAGAAGCCGTTGCGCCGCCGGCGGCGGAGAGCGTCAGCAGCAAACCCGCGGAGAGGCTCACGAGGCTAGTGGCCAGAGACTTGTTGCTCGTCATGGTGGTCCTACCTATCGGTGGGCGCCGTAGCAGCGCACCTGTGGAGAATTGAGGCTACCCGGACATGACAAGCTTGTAAAAGTCGTTTGAAGTTATGTGTTCCAGGTAGGGGTAGTGCGTTCTGCCCCTGCCGCAGGGCGTACCGGCTACGCTCAGCCGGTGAGGCGGTTTTCTGTCATGAGCTAAAGATAGGGGTACGCGGCGCGGGGGACAATGGGCACCTCACGCCCCACTTAATCGACTTAATCGCTGGATTCCGTCACCAAAGTGATACAGCCCACCTTGGTGGGGCTCTCCATGATGACCTCGGGTAAGTTAAAGGTTGGTGAAATAGACCGGATTCCACATACAGCCGACCTCCAGGGAGACGCCCGAGCATGGCCAAAATTATCTATACCCACACCGACGAAGCGCCGATGCTGGCCACATATTCGTTCCTGCCGATCGTCGAAGCATTCGCGTCGACCGCAGGTGTGCAGGTGGAGACCCGCGACATTTCGCTGGCCGGCCGCATCATCGCCGTGTTCGGCGACTACCTCACTGAAGAACAGCAGATCGGTGACGCCCTGGCTGAACTCGGTGAACTGGCAAAGAAGCCGGAAGCCAACATCATCAAACTTCCCAACATCAGCGCTTCCGTGCCGCAGTTGAAAGCCGCCATTGCCGAACTGCAGGCCCAGGGGTACAAGTTGCCGGACTACCCGGACAACCCCTCCTCCGACGAAGAGACGAGCATTCGCTCGCGCTACGACAAGATCAAGGGCTCCGCCGTGAACCCGGTCCTGCGCGAGGGCAACTCGGACCGCCGCGCGCCGCTGTCCGTTAAGAACTACGCCCGCCAGAACCCGCACTCCATGGGTGCCTGGACTGCGGATTCCAAGACCAACGTGGCCCACATGGAAGCCGACGACTTCCGCTCCAACGAAAAGTCCGTAGTGATCCCGGCCGACGGCACCATCGAGATCCAGCTGGTCCGCGAAGACGGTACGGTCAAGGTCCTTAAGAAGGCGTTCCCGGTCTTGGCCGGCGAAGTGATCGACGGGACCGTGCTGCGCGCTGCCGCCCTTGACGAGTTCCTTGCCGCCCAGGTTGCACGTGCCAAGGAGGAGGGCGTCCTCTTCTCGGCACACCTGAAGGCCACGATGATGAAGGTCTCTGATCCCATCATTTTCGGCCACGTGGTCAAGGCCTACTTCTCTGAACTGTTCGACACGTACGGCAAGCAGCTCGCCGCCGCCGGCATCAGCCCCAACAACGGTCTCGCCGCCATCCTCAACGGCCTCGAAGATCTCCCCGAGGACGTCCGCGAAGGCGTTCAGGCGGCCATCGCGAAGGGCCTTGAAGAAGGGCCCGCCCTCGCCATGGTCGACTCCGACAAGGGCATCACCAGCCTGCACGTCCCCAGCGACATCATTGTTGACGCTTCCATGCCGGCGATGATCCGCAGCTCCGGCCACATGTGGGGGCCGGACGGCAAGGAAGCGGACACCCTGGCAGTTCTGCCGGACAGCTCCTACGCCGGCATCTATCAGGTAGTGATCGATGACTGCCGCGCCAACGGCGCCTTCGACCCCACGACCATGGGCACTGTGCCGAACGTGGGACTCATGGCCCAGGCGGCGGAGGAGTACGGCAGCCACGACAAGACGTTCGAAATTCAGGCCCCCGGCAAGGTCCAGATCGTGGACGCCTCCGGAACGGTCCTGATCGAACACGAGGTTGGCCCCGGCGACATCTGGCGCGCCTGCCAGACCAAGGACCTGCCCATCCGTGACTGGGTCAAGCTGGCTGTCAACCGTGCCCGCGCCTCGCAGACGCCTGCCGTGTTCTGGCTGGACGAGAGCCGCGCGCACGACGCCAAGCTCATTGAGAAGGTCCGCGAATACCTGCAGGAGCACGACACTGAGGGCCTGCAGATCGAGATCATGTCGCCGGTGAAGGCAACCGCGTTCACCCTCGAGCGCATCCGCAGGGGAGAAGACACCATCTCCGTCACCGGCAACGTGCTCCGCGACTACCTGACGGACCTGTTCCCAATCCTCGAACTCGGCACCAGCGCCAAGATGCTCTCCATCGTTCCGCTGATCAACGGCGGCGGCCTGTTCGAGACCGGCGCCGGGGGCTCCGCACCGAAGCACGTCCAGCAGCTTCTCAAGGAGAACCACCTCCGCTGGGACAGCCTCGGTGAATTCCTCGCCCTGGCCGTCAGCTTCGAGCACCTGGCCAGCACCACGGACAACGCCCGGGCGCAGGTCTTGGCCGACACACTGGACCGGGCTACGGGGACGTTCCTGCTGGAGGACAAGTCCCCGAAGCGCAAGGTCGGCGAGCTCGACAACCGGGGCAGCCACTTCTACCTGGCGCTGTACTGGGCGCAGGAACTGGCCAAGCAGACGGAGGACTCAGAACTGGCAGCGTCCTTCTCCGCGGTCGCCGAAGCTCTGGGCTCCAACGAGGACGTCATCGTTTCCGAACTCCTGGCTGTCCAGGGTTCACCGGCCGACATCGGCGGCTACTACCGCCCCGACGCCGAAAAGGCCGCGGCCGTCATGCGGCCATCTGCCACGCTGAACAAGGTTGTCGCCAGCCTGGGCTAAGACCAAACAAGCGCCCCGCCACTCGCTGGAGTGGCGGGGCGCTTCTTCGTTAACTCTCAGCATTCACGATCAGCGGGGAGGAAGCCCGCGCCGACCAAGGGCTGCCTCTACCTCTCCGGGGTTTCGTCCCGCCTGGTGTTGCCCAGCCTGGGTTCGTTGCGGGGTTCGCCCTCCTCAGTATCTCCGTAGGGGGCGTCGACGGCCATGTCCGGATCCGCATCCACCGGCCTCTCGGTGGCGGCGGCATCGTACGCGTCGCCTGACTCGTACGTCCGCCCTGGCGTCGCATCCATTCCGGGCCCGGCAGCGTAGCCCGTGGCATCATCTGCCGCCGAGGGTGCCGTGCCGATGGTTTCGTCGCTGGCGTCCGCGGTGCCTGACGTGCCGGCACCGTAGCCGCCCAACCCTGCACCTGCTCCGGCAGCCCCAAGTCCTGCACCAGTTCCGGCGGCCCCGGCCATGCCAGCCGTCCCGGTGGCCCCTCGCTGGTCGTCCACCTCGCCGTCGTGGACGCTCTCACGCCATGCACCGGTTTCCGAACCCTGGCTCTCGATGAACTTCTTGAACTTCTTGAGGTCTGAAGCAACCTGGCGGGAGTCAAGACCAACGGCGGCGCCCATTTTCTCCATTGCGGACTCGGGCTCCCAGGTGAGTTCGACGTTCACCTTCGTCTGCTCCGGCCCCAAAGACTCGAACCAGACGGTTCCGGCGTTGCGTGGCTCATTCAGGCTTTCCCAGGTGACACGCTGATCAGGTTCCTGAACAGTGATCTGGGCGTCGTATCGACGTTTGACGCCGGCGATGCTCGTTTCGAAATGAACGGTGGTGTCATCGATTTGGCGCACCGAGTCGACGCCGCTCATGAAATGTGGGAAGTCCTCAAACTGGGTCCATTGGTTGTAGGCCGTGCTGACGGGGACATCGACTTCGATGGATTCCTGCACAGTTGCCATGCGTAGTTCACTCCTTCAGCGAGCGGGCTGTTGCCCGCGGTTCTGATTGCTGCATGTTGGGTGGAACACCTCCAACGTAGTCCGAAGCGCCGGGCAATTGAAGAGAGCTGCGGCTGCAGTGCGCGAACAGTGCTATGACGGCAAGGACTCTTTAGTCCTTGTCTTTGGCCGATCCTTTGGTGTCGTCGCTGTCGTGGTCCGCTTTGTCCTTTCCGGGATTCCCCCGGGCAGTGTCACCGGAGGCGGGACCCGGCGCGGGGACCGCAACGGCCGGGGTTGTGGCGGCGTCGGTCTTGAGTTCGGGAGCGGCACCGCCGCAGCCTGTCAGGCCCAACGCGAGCACGCCACCCGCGAAGGAAACCGCCGCCTGCCGCCGCAGAGCAGGCGGCAGCTGGAGCGGGCCGTGCACCGTTACGGTTCCACGCTCTTTTGCAGCTCCAGGAGGTGATCGCCCAAGGTGCCGGTCACCGTGGGGTAGGTGACGACGTCGGGCGTTCCAGGCGCAGTGACTGCGAGGGTTACCGCCAACACTCCGGCGGCCAGGGCGGCCGCAGCGACAGAGGACGCCAGCCAGGCGCGTCGGCTGCGCCGGGGACGGGCGGTGGCACGGATTCTGTCCTGCGTAGCTGTGGCGTGACCGCTGCGGCCGTCCGGGAGAACTGAAGGGGGCCGCATCGGCAGGGCGGGGAGGACACGGGTGTGCTCCCCGGCTACGTTCCCGGGGACACATTCCGGTGAAACCAGCGCCTGGCGGAGAGCGATCTCCAGGTCCAGGGCACTGGGCCGGTCCAGCGGTTCGAAGGCCGTCATGGACGTCAGGAGTTGTTGCCACTCAGCCGGCAGGTCTCCGGGAATCTCTGGCGCACGGTGCAGCCGTGCGACGGCCGATTCCACGGCACTGCCTGGATATTCCAGGGTTCCCTTGATGCATTCCAGCAGCACGAGGCCCAAGGAGTAAATGTCCGTGGCTGGCGAGAGCGGCGAGCCCATCGCCTGTTCGGGGCTGAGGTATGCGGCTGTCCCCACCATGGTGCCTGTGGCAGTCAGCCGCGTCCCGTCGGCGATCCGGGCGATGCCGAAGTCTGTGAGCTTGGGCCGCAGCGGCTCCCCGGGACGCACCTGGACGAGGAGGATGTTGGCAGGTTTGATGTCGCGGTGGATGATGCCAAGACCATGGACGTAGGCCAAGGCGTCGGCAATCCCCGCGCCGATCACGGCGAGTTCGTCGAGCGGAACCCGGCTGTGGCGCAGCCGGCCGCGAAGGTCCTGGCCCTCCACGAGTTCCATGGTGAGGAACGGTCTCGGCCGGTCAGGCACTCGCGTGTCGACCCCTGCGTCGAACAGCGTCACGAGGCTTGGATGGTTGAGCGTCGCGAGGAGCCTTATCTCGGCTTCCTGCCGCTTGAGCTCGTCGGCGTCTGCAGCCTGCGGAGCGAAGAGCTTCAGCGCCACGTCCCGGCCGAGGTTTTCGTCCCGGGCCGCGTAGACCGATGACATTCCTCCGCGGCCTATTACTTCTCCGAGTCTGTAGCGCCCGTCCAGTACATCGGTCACGCTGCCGGGCGATTCTTCCAATACTTGCCGTCCTTATCCGCCAGTGGGTCCCGTTAAGGGTAATACGGGGGCAGGGCGGCGGACGGCGCGCAGGTTGTGCGCGGAATCCGGGGCTGGATGACAGCCCGGACGGCGGTCCGGCTTCCGCTGGTCTTCTGACCATCCGAAGCCGGACCACCGGCAATGGGTCCGTGATGTTCACTTGGGCCCGCCCGCGGCGGGCCCAGACCTCTATTTATGCCTTCTTCCTCCGGATGACCATCAGCATCCCGACGGCCAGGAGGGCGAGGGCGAGTGGCAACAGACCCCCCTCTGCTCCAGTGTTTGCCAGGGACTGAGCGCCGCTGGGCGTCTGGCCAGTGGCCAGGGCCGCCGTCGGGGCGTTGGCCACCACCGAGCCATCCGTAGTCACTGCGCCTGCAGGCTGAACCACGATCCCGCTTCCATCTGAGACCCCGCCGGTGGCGGAGCCGCCGGTGGTGCCGTCAGTGCCCGAGCCCGTGCCGTCGGTGGTGCCGTCAGTGCCGGTGCCCGTGCCGTCGGTGGTGCCGTCAGTGCCGGTGCCCGTGCCGCCGGTGGGGTCGTCCGTGCCCGTGCCGCCGGTGGGGTCGTCCGTGCCCGTGCCCGTGCCGCCGGTGGGGTCGTCCGTACCCGAGCCCGTGCCGTCCGTGGGGTCGGATCCGGTTCCGGAACCATCACCCGGGTCTGTTGCCGGTGGTGTGGTACTCGTTCCGGCGCCAGTCCCGAGGTCGATGCCCAGATCGATGCCCAAACCAACAGAGGGATCCGTTTCCGTCCCCAGACCGACAATGACGGCGCCCGCAGCGGCCGGGCCGCCATCCCCGAGCAGCCCTGATTCGCCAAGGCTGACGTCGAGCTGGGCGTCTGCGGTGGTGCCGGTGCCTGCAGCGTTGCCGAGCTTGACGTCGACTACAGCGTCGGCGGTGGTGCCGGTGCCTGCAGCGTTGCCTAGGCTCACATCAACGACAGCATCGGCGGTCGTGCCGTTGCCCGTTGCGGTTCCGGTGTTGCCAAGGGAGACGTCGAGGAGGGCATCGGCGGTCGTGCCGTTGCCCGTTGCGGTTCCGGTGTTGCCAAGGGAGACGTCGAGGAGGGCATCGGCGGTGGTGCCGTTGCCCGCGGCGTTGCCCAGGTTCACATCAACGACTGCGTCGGCGGTGGTGCCGTTGCCCGTGGCGTTGCCCAGATTCACGTCGACCGCAGCGTCCGCGGTGGTGCTGTTGCCCGTTGCGGTTCCGGTGTTGCCAAGGGAGACGTCGAGGAGGGCGTCGGCAGTGGTGCCGGTGCCCGCGGCGTTGCCCAGATTCACGTCGACTACAGCGTCGGCGGTGGTGCCGGTGCCTGCAACGTTGCCGAGGTTGACGTCGACTACAGCGTCCGCGGTGGTGCCGTTGCCCGTTGCGGTTCCGGTGTTGCCAAGGGAGACGTCGAGGAGGGCGTCGGCAGTGGTGCCGGTGCCCGCGGCGTTGCCGAGGTTGACGTCGACCAGGGCGTCGGCGGTAGTGCCGGTGCCCGCGGCGTTGCCTAGGTTCACATCAACGACAGCGTCCGCGGTGGTGCCGTTGCCCGCGGCGTTGCCAACGTTCACATCAACGACTGCGTTGCCGGTCGTGCCGTTGCCCGTTGGGGCTGCCGTGGCATTGCCCAGGTTCACGTCGACTACAGCGTCCGCGGTGGTGCCGGTGCCCGCAGCGTTGCCAACGTTCACGTCAACGAGGGCGTCCGCGGTGTTGGCGGCGCCTGTTGGGGCGGCTGCAGCGTTGCCGAGGTTCACGTCGACTACAGCGTCCGCGGTGGTGCCGGTGCCCGCAGCGTTGCCAACGTTCACGTCAACGAGGGCGTCCGCGATGTTGGCGGCGCCTGTTGGGGCTGCTGTGGCGTTGCCGAGGTTGACATCGACTAGGGCGTCGGCTGTGGTGCCGGTGCCGGTTGCGGTGTTGCCGAGATTAACGTCGGCGGCGGCCGCAACTTGGGAAGACCCCGACGTCGTTGGACCACCCAGCAGGCCCAACGACGTCGAAGCATTGACGTCCGCCGAAACGGACTCTGATCCAACGGCAACCGTGCCGGTGACGGTTGTGTCCGCGTTAGCCGCGGTGGCGCCGAGGGCTAAAAGCCCTCCGGCAAAGAGGGTGCCCAGAAGGCCCCTGCGAAGGTTCTGATGCATTTTGATGTCTCCTGAAGAGTTGTTGTCGGGCGCTCAAGGCGGCCCGAATCGGCCATGTTTCTGCACAAGGAATGGCAGAGCAGGCCCAACTAGTCAGGGGAGGAACCGGGGTCGATAGCCACCGGTGAGGGGACGTGCTGCGGCGGACCACTAGCAGGCACACGGCCCGCGGGCGGAAGGAAGCCGAACGGACTGGTCAGCCAGGCGGCTGACGGTGAGGGCCCGCCGGCAGACTGGCCATTGCCCGATCCGGAGCCAGCGGGCGGAGTCGGGAGCGGGGCAGCCGCCGGGTCCGCCTCGCCACCGAAAGGCGTCCCTCCTCCTGCGGACATGCCGGGACGAGACTGGGCAGCTCCGACGGGTTCCAGTGAAGGGAAGGCAGCGGCATGGAACAAGGGCCTTGGCCCAGAGCTTCCAACGGCCCCGGGTACCGGGACAGGGGAGTGCGCAGTGGAAACACGGGCACTTTCAGCGCTTTCCGAGGAAGCGGGTCCCGGGACTGCCGGGAGCGGCAGGACGCCGTCGGACTTCTGGGACGGGGTGAGTGCCTGAATGACGTCAACAACGGGTGTAACGGCAGGTCCCGCCAGCGGCGGCGTCCCTTCGAGGACATCCGCAATGGATTCGAGGTGTGGTTCCAGGGCAGGTGCCGCTTCCGTCACCGGCCGTACAACAGTTCCTGCCACCTTCTCCGCGATGCCGCTAACTGCCGGGTCCGCCAAAGTGGTCACGGGGGCAGTAAGGAGCGTCGCTGTGTCAGCCGGGAGCGCTTTGACCGGGGCCAGGGTGTCCGCGGCTGCCTGAAGCGGGGCAGCGAGCTCATTCACCAGGGAGGGGATGGCGCGGGGCGCCGCTTGGGGAGCGGAACGTACCGGCGGCGCAGCCTGTGGAATCGGGGCGGAACCGGGTGCGGGAACAGCCACAGCATGCGTGTGCCTGGCAGGCGCTTCCGCCACGGAATGAATGGTTTTCTGTGCCGTTTGGGCGATGCGGGCAGCCTTGGACTCGCTGTTGAGTGACGAAGTCACCGCGGAAGAGATCCCGCCGAGTAGGGAGTCCTGCCCCTGCTGGGTGCTGGCATCGGCGGCCGGTGCCGTGAAGGAAAGCCAGGCCACGGCTGCCGCGCCCGCAATGAGCACTGGACGCAAGGGGCGCAGAGCGGACCACGGCAATGCACTGCTGGCCATGCTCGACACCCCCCGGTCTGCGAACACTCTGACGATCTTTTACAGCGTATGCCTCATTGAAAGGCACAGTCCAGAGCCAAACGTATAAAAATCCATCGAATCGACAGCCCCTCGCCTAAGCAGACCGCTGTCAGTGGGCATCGTTTGGGTAGCTGACGCCCAGCTGCGCCCGAACGCCGTCGAAAAGCCGCATGGTGTTCAACGAATCTTCCAGCGGCATGACCGGGCTTTCCGTTAAACCCTGCTGAACGCACCGCGTCACCTCGCGAAGCTCGTAGGTGTAGCCCAGGCCGGCTATGTCGAAGTGCTCTGTGCGCAGCGGTTCGCGGCCGATTCCGATAACAAGCTGCTTGGGGTTGTTGATGGAGCCAAGCGTTTGAAGATAGCCCAGGCTTCCGGCGACGGTGGCGGCGCGCGGGCCGTAAGCGAGAAGAGACGAGGTCAGCTGTGCCTGTGCCCCGTGGTGATACTCCAGCGTCAGGGCGTTCTGTGCGTCCACGCCGTCGTCATTAAGTGTGCCCGTGGCACTGACGGCGTGCGGGAACCCCAGTGTGCCCAGAGCCCACAGCAGGGGGTAGACGGTCAGGTCGAGCAGCGCCCCGCCGCCGTCCTTGACGGCCCATAGGCGCGCGGTGGGCGAGTACGGTGCCGGGAATCCGAGATCCGCGGTGACCCACTGTACGGTACCGAGTTCGCCGGAGCGTGCGATTTCAAACGCCCGCTGCATGCTCGGAAGGAAACGGCTCCAGACGGCTTCCATCAGGAACAGCTTCTTTTCACGGGCGACGGCTATGAGCTCGGCAGCCTCGCGGGCATTGATGGTGAAAGCCTTTTCGCACAGGACGTGCTTTCCCGCATTGAGGGCAGCGAGCACCATCTGGTGATGCTGGGCGTGAGGCGTGGCCACGTACACGATGTCCACCGCGTCGTCGGCGAGGAGCCGCTGGTAGCCCTGCTGGCCGCCGTCGTCCCCATACGCCGCGGAGAAGCCGAATTCCGCAGCAAAGGCGTCCGCTGCCTCCTGCCGGCGTGAACTGACCGCGTACAGCTCGGCGTCAGCGAGGAGAGCCAGGTCCCGGGAGACGAGTGACGCGATCCTGCCGGTGGCGATCACTCCCCAGCGCAACGCGGCACCGGTAGCGGCGCGAGGATCCTGGTTGGACTGGCTGAAAAGCCACGGCGTGGCGATAGGCGAAGTCATGACGCCATCCTCTCACCGCGCGCAGGAGCGTTGTGGCATTACGCGCAGGAGCTGCGGGAAGGTTGGGGTTTGGGCGGCGGGAACTGAGGGAGGGTCGGGTCAGGACCGGCAGGAAGTGCCGGAGAGGGGTGGGGTGGGACGCCAAGAGCCCCGGCCCTCCTTTTGCGGGGGAGCCGGGGCTCTTGGGTGGAGCGTTTGGCGTTACGCCGTCAGTGCGGCTACTTGGTGATCGGTCCGAGTACCGGATCGTCCACGTAGGCCGTCTTGACGTTCTCCTGGGTCACAATGACCGGCTCCAGCAGGTAGGCCGGAACGGTCTTGACCTTGTTGTTGTAGGACTTGTCGTCGTTGATCTCAGGCGTCTTGCCGGCCTGGATGTCCTTGACCATGACGATCGCATGCTCAACGAGCTTGCGGGTGTCCTTGTTGATGGTGGAGTACTGCTCCCCGGCCATGATGGACTTGACCGACTCAACCTCGGAGTCCTGGCCGGTGATGACGGGCAGCGGCTTGCCGGCACCCTTCACGGCGGTCAGGACAGCGCGGGCCAGGGTGTCGTTCGGGGACAGCACGCCGTCCAGCGAAGCGCTGCCGTAGCTGCCGGTCAGCAGGGTGTCGGCGCGGCGCTGGGCGTTTTCTGCCTTCCAGCCCTGCGTGACGGCCTGCCCGAACGATGTCTGGCCGGACAGCACCTTGAGGGTGCCGTCGTCGATCTTCGGCTGGAGCACGCTCATGGCGCCGTCGAAGAAGACCTTCGCGTTGGCGTCGTCAGGGGAGCCAGCGAAGAGCTCGATGTTGTACGGGCCCTGCGGCTTCTTCTTCTGCATGCCTTCGAGGAGTGCCTGGCCCTGCAGCTCGCCCACCTTGAAGTTGTCGTATGCCACGTAGTAGTCCACGTTCTGGGTGTTCAGCAGCAGGCGGTCGTAGGCGATGATTTTCGCCCCGGCGTCCGCGGCCTGCTTCAGCTGGGTGCCCAGCTGGGCACCGTCGATGGCGCCGACGATGATGACCTTGGCTCCCTTGGTGATCATGGCACTGATCTGGTTCTGCTGCTCGGAGACGCCGCCATTGGCGAACTGGACGTCCGGCTTGAAGCCGGCTTCCTTGAGCCCGTCGTTGAACAGCTTTTCCGCCAGGACCCAGTTTTCACTGGTCTTCTGCGGGAGCGCGACGCCGATCGAGGAGTCCTTGGGGAAAGCCTCGCCGCCTGCGGTGCCACCGCCCGTTGTGCCGGTGTCGGAACGGCCGCAGGCTGTCAGCGCCAGTGCCGCAATGGCAGCGACTGCTGCCGCCTTTCCTGCTTTACCAATCATTCGCATTGCTTGGTTCACTTTCTATAGGGGTGGGAAATGCGTCCGGGGAGCGGTCAGTGATCAGGCTTCCCGGGCGATGGTTTCTTTGGTCGAAGTCACTTCGTCGGGCTGAAGCGGCGTTCCGCCGCGGGGGCGGTTGAAGTTCTGGGTCAGCATGCCGATGATGGACCGCTTACCCTGGCTCTTGTTGTAAACGTCGAAGGCCACGGCGATCAGCAGGACCAGGCCCTTGATGATCTGGGTGAGGTCTGCGCCGACGCCGAGGAGCTGCAGACCGTTGTTCAGCACAGCCATCACGAGGCCACCGACGATCGAGCCGATAACCGTGCCCACGCCGCCGGTCACCGCCGCGCCGCCGATGAACACAGCTGCGATGGCGTCGAGTTCCCAGCCAACGCCGTCGAACGGGCCGGAGGCGGTGGAACGGCCGACGAAGATCATGCCGGCGAGGCCGGCCAGGATGGACATGTTCATCATGACCAGGAAGTTGACCTTCTTGGACTGGACACCGGAGAGCTCGGCTGCGTGGCGGTTGCCGCCCACCGCGTAGACGTGGCGGCCGACGACGGTCTTGGAGGAGATGAAGCCGTAGATCAGGACCAGGACGGCAAGGATGAGGCCGGGGATCGGGAAGGACGTTCCCGGGCGGCCGGTGGCGAACAGGTACGTCGCGTACAGGATGGCACCGCAGATCAGTACGAGCTTGGTAACGGCCACCCACGCCTCCGGAACCTCTGCGCCGAGGGCCTTGGCAGTGCGCCGGGCCCGGAGTTCGCTGAAGACCACGAATGCGACGCCCAGCAGGCCAAGCAGCAGGGTCAGGTTGTTGAAGCCGGTGTTCGGACCGACCTCCGGAAGATAGCCGGAGCCGATGTACTGGAAGTCGGCGGGCACCGGAATGGTGTTGGACTTGCCGACGAACTGGTTGAAACCCCGGAACAGGAGCATGCCCGCAAGCGTCACGATGAATGCGGGTATCCCCACATACGCCGTCCAGAACCCTTGCCAGGCGCCGATCAGGATTCCCAGGCCAAGGCCGAGCAGAATGCCCGCATACCACGGGATTCCCCAGTCACGGATGGCCAGCGCAACGGTGACGCCCACGAACGCCGCCACGGAGCCGACTGACAGGTCAATGTGGCCGGCGATGATGACCAGCACCATGCCGATGGCCAGGATGAGGATGTAGGAGTTGCCGTTGAAGAGGTTGATGACGTTGCCTGGAGTGAGCGTGCGGCCGTCGGTAGCGAATTGGAAGAAGATGATCAGTGCAACCAGGGCGAAGATCATGCCGAATTGGCGGGTGTTGCCGCCAAAGAGCTTCTTGAGCGCGTTCATTGTGTCAGTCCTTGTTCTGGAAGGTTCTGGAGGATTCCAGAGGGTCAGGCGGCGGCTTTGCGGGCGGAGGTCATCAGCTTCATCAGGCTTTCCTGGCTGGCCTCGTCTTTGTTCAGGACACCTGTGATGGCGCCTTCGAAGATGGTGTAGATGCGGTCCGAGAGGCCCAGCAGTTCAGGCAGTTCGGACGAGATGACGATGACTCCCTTCCCTTGGTTGGCCAGCTGCTGGATGATGCCGTAGATCTCGTACTTGGCGCCGACGTCGATGCCGCGCGTGGGCTCGTCCAGGATCAGCAGGTCAGGGTCCGTGAACATCCACTTGGCCAGGACCACCTTCTGCTGATTGCCGCCAGAGAGCTTGGCCACGCCTTCCTCCACGGACGGCGTCTTGGTGCGCAGGGACTTGCGGTACTGCTCAGCCACTGTGAACTCCTTGTTGGAGTCCACAACGAAGTGCCTGCTGATCTTGTTCAGCGCAGCGGAGACAGTGGTGGTCTTAATGTCATCCAGCAGGTTCAGGCCAAGGGACTTCCGGTCCTCCGTGACGTAGCCGAGGCCTGCGTCAATGGCCTGTTTGACGTTCTTGAGCTGGAGTTCCTTGCCGTCCTTGTAGATGCTGCCGGTGATGTACCGGCCGTAGGAACGGCCGAACACGGAGCGGGCCAGTTCGGTGCGGCCCGCGCCCATGAGCCCGGCGAAGCCCACGATCTCGCCGCGGCGAACGAAGAAGTTGGAGCCCTTGCAGACCAGCCGGTCCTGGATCTGCGGGTGGCCGACGGTCCAGTTCTTGACCTCGAAAAGGACCTCGCCGATCTTGGGCTCATGGTGCGGGAAGCGCGACTCCAGCGTCCGGCCCACCATGCCCTTGATGATACGGTCCTCGTCAACGCCGTCGGCCTTGACGTCGAGGGTCTCGATGGACTTGCCGTCACGGATGATCGTGATGGAATCTGCGATCTGCTCGATCTCGTTGAGCTTGTGCGAAATGATGATGGAGGTGATGCCGCGGCCCTTCAGGCCCAGCATCAGGTCCAGCAGGTGCTGGGAGTCCGACTCGTTCAGCGCCGCGGTGGGCTCGTCGAGGATGAGGAGCTTCACGGACTTGCTCAGCGCCTTGGCGATCTCCACGAGCTGCTGCTTGCCGACGCCGATTTCCTTGATGGGGGTATCCGGGTCTTCGCGCAGCCCCACCCGGGCGAGCAGCTCGCGGGTCCTGGTTCGGGCCTCGGCCCAGTCGATCACGCCGCGTTTGACCGGTTCGTTGCCAAGGAAGATGTTCTCCGTGATGGACAGTTCCGGGATGAGCGCCAGTTCCTGGTGGATGATCACGATGCCGGCGTGCTCGCTGGCCCGGATGTCCTTGAACTGCTGGACCTGGGACTGGTACACGATGTCGCCGGTGTAGGTTCCGTACGGGTACACGCCCGAAAGGACCTTCATCAGGGTGGACTTGCCGGCGCCGTTCTCTCCGCAGATTGCGTGGATCTCTCCCGCCTTCACCCGCAGATTCACATCGGCCAATGCTTTAACGCCGGGGAATTCCTTGGTGATGGAGCGCATCTCGAGGATTACGGGTTCTCTGTGCGTGCTGTCGGACGTCATATGCCCTTACGCCTCCAATGCGTGACTACGTTGTCCGCCCCGCAAACCGCAGGGGCCGTCTGATGAAAAAGTAAACTGGATCACAGCCATTGTCGTCAAGTCTTTAACGCAACAGCCCGATAACGAAAAGCTACGAGCGCCGGATTCCGGCATGCTGGAAGACCAGGGCGGCGGCTCCCAAGGCCTCGGCACGGTCACCCAAGGAGGACATGGTCAGGGTCGTGGTTTCCCCGATGACGGGAACGGCGTGCCGCACCAGACCCCTGCGGATAGGGTCAAGCAGAATGTCGCCGAGCCCGGCCAGGGGGCCGCCCACGACGATCACCTCCGGGTTGATCAGGTTGGCGACATTGCCCAGGGCGCGGCCCACTGCCAGGCCGACGTCGTCCACCACGCGCAAGGTGGCCGAGTCCCTGGCCAGGGCCTTATGGACGATGTCTTCCGGGGTCATCGGTTTGTCCCTGCCCCGGCTCAGGAACTCGATCATGGTGGTGGTGGACGCGATGGTCTCGAGGCAGCCCCTGTTCCCGCAGCGGCAGATCAGGCCGTGTTCGTGGATAGTGGCATGGCCGATTTCACCGGTGATGCCCACGTTCCCGTAGTACGGCGCGCCATTCAGGATGAGCCCGGCGCCGATGCCCGATCCGATCTTCATGAACATGAGGTTGCTGATGCCGCTGTGCGGCCCCCAGGTGACTTCCGAGAGGGCGCCTAGATTGGCGTCGTTGTCGATAAACACGGGGAACTGCAGCGTGTTTTCAAGGTGCTCGAGGATGTTGATTCCCACCCATTCGGGCAGGATGGCGCCCTGCGCCACCGTGCCCGTCCGCCGGTCGATAGGGCCGGGAATCCCGACGCCGGCGCCCACGATGGCGCTGCGCTCCACGCTGCTCGCGGCCAGCAGCTTGGTCAACAGCGCGACGGCGGCCTCGATGCCCTCGTCCGCGTGGTGGCCCAGTGGCAGGAGCACGGATTCCTCGGCGATGATGTGGTAGCTCAGGGAGGCCAGCACGACGCGCAGATGCCGGCGGCCAAAATCGATGCCCACGGCCACGGCGCCGTTGCTGTTCAGCCGGACATTCAGGGCCCGCCGCCCCGAACTGGTGGTCGGTTCGGTCGACGCCAGGCCGGAGTCCTGCATGATCTTGACGATGTTGGAAACCGTGGCGGTGGACAGGCCCGTTTGCCGGGCGAGCTCCGCCTGGGTGGAGGGGCCGTTAAGCAGGCATTCGATGATCCGCTGCTGGTTCAGGTGCCGGAGGGCAGACTGTGACCCAGGGTTTTTGGTTCGGCTCCTCGTTGAGCGCGATGTTGAGGGCATGCTTAGAAGAGTGCACCACCGGCGCGTTGTAGTCAAGAAGTTAACGCATCCGCATGGTTGTCGCCGTGTTGTGGAGGGCGGACAATACGTCCCGATGCCTGCCGCGGAAGGTGCAAATGGCCCGTCCCGGACCGTGCAAGCCGGGTCTACGCTGAGGAGGAAGGCGGCCCGGAGGCCGCGGACGTTGACACAAACTCTCGAGGTGATCATGGTGTTGCTGGCGCTGATGCAGGCGAATTCCAGTGTTTTGGACGTGGAACGCAACTGCGGCGCGGTCGAGGAGGCGGCGGGTCAGGCTGCGGCGGCCGGTGCACGCGTTCTGCTGACTCCGGAGCTGTTTCCGGTGGGCTATGCCCCGCTGCGCGTGCGCACCGAACTGGACCCCGCCGACCTTCCCGCAATCCGGCGAACCCTGGCGGACATCGCCGGGCGCCACAACATTGCCGTCGTATACAGCCTCCCTGCCATAGCGGCCGACGGGCGGTGGCACATCTCGGCCACACTCACCAGCAGTACGGGGGAGGAACTGCTCAGCTACGCCAAAGTGCATTTGTTTGGTGCCGAGGAGCGGAAGGCCTTCAGCCCCGCGGAAGCAGCTCCCGCCGTCGTCATGCTGGACGGGATCAGGACATCACTGGCTATCTGCTATGACGTGGAATTCCCCGAGACCGCCAGGGCTGCCGCGGCCCGCGGCGCCGAGCTGCTCCTGGTTCCCACGGCGCTGGCCCACGGCTTCGAAGAGGTGCCCCAGATCCTGCTGCGGGCAAGGGCGCTGGAAAGCCAGCTGACCGTGGCCTACGCCAACCACTCCGGGGCGGAGGACGGCTGCGAATTCCTCGGCGGGAGCGTGATAGCCGCGCCGGATGGCTCCCTGCTCGCCGCCGCCGGGCCGGGCGCGGAACTGCTGTTCGCCGAAGTCAGCGCGGAGGCGGCCCGGGACGCGAGGAACGCCGTGCCGTACCTTGCCGAGCGCCGTCCCGCTGTCTACCGTTCCTGGGAAGACAGCCTGCGCCGGGATTAGCCGCTCCAGGAGGACGGGCATCAGCCCGCAGTGCCGCCGGCCGACAACAGCTCGTCCACGTACTGCAGGGCGATCCACAGCTCCGCCCGCACCTGCGCCTGGTTGAGATCGGCGTCCAGCAGCTCCGCCACGGCTTTGATCTGGCGCCGGACGCTGTTGCGGTGCAGCCCCAGTACCTTGGCCGTGGCGTCCCAGCTCCCGTTTTCGCCCAGCCACGAGCGCAGGACAGCCAGCTGCGCGTCCCGGCGCTCCGGTTCCTGGTTCAGCAGCGGCTCCAGCAGCCTGCCCGCCAGCATGGTGCCGGCCTCGCGTCCGAGGAGACCGGCCACGCTCCATGACACGTCATCAACCCTCGCGCTCTTGCCGGTGTTCCGGACCCGCGACCGCACGGACGTCACCCGCTGATACGCTGCGGCCAGGCCCGCCAGTTCGGTGGCCTCCCCGATTACGAGGCGCCAGCCGAGCTTCTCGACTTCGCTGACGAGTGCATCATCGACCTTCAGCCGGGTCACTGCCGCGAAGCCGTAGTCCGTGATCTCTACGAGTTTGGTGTCGAACAGCCGCCGCCACTGCAGCAACTCCCGGACGGGGCTGTCGCCCGCGGGCCACGTGCCCTGCTCCGCCTTGATTCCCTGCACCACCCGCAGCGGGGCTGACCGGGTGGAGGAGGTGCTCTGGGCCAGCAGGTCCCTGAGCCCATTGACGTGCCGGGCTCCGCCGCTGACCAAGCTGTCCGGATGCAGCAGCAGTGCTGTGGCCAGCTGGCTTGGCGCAAGGGATCCGCTGGTCCGCTGCCGGACCAGCAGCTCCAGCAGCCCGACGGCGGATGAGACCACGCTGTTTTGCGACGGGGTCAGCGGCTGGTCCGTTCCGAGAATCAGGGCGCCGAGGTTGGCGTCGCGTGTGCTGCGCAGCGGGTGCCCGAACACCAGGGCAGAGCCGGGAACGTCGAAGGAATCCATTTCCACGCGGGGGCCGCTGCCGCCGAGCAGTCGCTCGAGGATCTGCTGCAGGGCGGAAAGCTCGACGCCGGTGCCCGCCCGGGCGCGGACCCTGCCGTCCGCGCCGACCAGCACCGCCCACACCGGGACACGCTGGACCAGGGCGGCCAGGAGCTCATGCTCGGGCCGCGCCGAAAGGACCGCGCGCATCAGCTGCCGGTTGGTGTCCGCCAGCTGCCGGAAGACTTTGGCGTTATCCGATTCGAGCAGTTGCGAAAACTCCAGCCCGATGGCAGCGAACGGCACAGTGCCTGGCACCTCAACCAGTGTCAGGTTATGCCGGACGCAGGCCTTGACCAGTGCTTCCGGCACCGCATCGAAGTAGGGTTCCACCCCGAAGCCCAGGGCTCCCACGCGGGCTCCCACCAGGCGCCGTACGTAGGCGTCAACCCGGGCCTCATTGCCTGCCTCACCCACGAACGGCAGCCCCGCCGTGAGGAGGAACTCGCCGTCGAGCAGGTACGGCGTGGGGTCCTCCAACTCGCTGGGCTCCACCCAGCGCAGCAGGCCGGAACCGTTGCCGCCGTCGTGAAGAACGGTCAACTCCGGCGGCAACTTGTCCAGGAACTCCTCCAAAGTGACGGCGCTCAGCCGGTCGGCTCCCGACGCCGTTCCCTGTTGTGCATTGCGTCTCATGCCAGCACACTATAGGGCATTTTGCACAACGGTGAGAGGCCGCTCACACCCTTAGGGTGGGGTGAGGGCAATGGACAACTACTCACGAACGGACGTCAACGATGACTGCGCCAACCTACACAGAACAGCGGCCAGCCGCGCCGCCCGAAAGGCCCGGCCTGGCCGCGCAGCTGCTGCGCCGCAAGCCGATCGGACAGATGGTCAATGAAGCCGAGACAGGCCATGGCGGAACCCGCCTGATCCGTAGCTTCGGCGTTTTCCAGCTAACTATGATCAGCGTCGGTGCGACACTGGGAACCGGCATCCTGGTGATCCTCGGGGAATCGGTTCCGGTGGCCGGGCCGGCCATCTGGATCTCCTTCGCCATCGCTGGACTCGCCGCACTGCTGTCCGCAGTGTCGTACGCCGAAATGGCCGGCCTGGTTCCCGTTGCCGGCTCCAGCTATTCCTACAGCTACGCCACTTTGGGCGAGGGCATGGCCTGGATCTGTGGCTGGTGCCTCGTGCTCGAATACGCCGTGTCAGTCGCTGCCGTGGCAGTTGGCGCCGGCCAGTACGTGAACGAGTCCCTGGCGGTCTTCGGCCAGATCCTGCCCGATGCCATCACCCAGCCGCCGGGAGACGGCGGCGTCGTGAACATCCCGGCCATGATCATCGTGCTCTTCGCCATGATCCTGCTGGTGCGCGGCGCCAAGGAAAGCGCCTGGATTAATACCGCCATCGTCGTGGTCAAGGTGGGAATCCTGGTCTTCTTCTGCGCAGTGGCCTTCACCGCCTTCAGCGCCGGCAACTTTGAGCCGCTCCTGCCCATGGGCGCAGCCGGTGTCTCAGCCGCCGCTTCCAGCGTCTTCTTTTCCTACATCGGCTTCGATGCGGCATCTACAGCCGGTGAGGAAGCACGCAACCCCAAGCGGGACCTGCCTCGGGCCATCATGCTCTCCATGCTGATCGTCACCACCATCTACGTCCTGGTTGCCGTGGCCGCGGTCGGCGCCCGCCCCTGGGGCTGGTTCGACGGCAATGAAGCAGCACTGGTCAAGATCCTCGAGGAAACCACCGGGCAGCCGTGGATCGCCCTGGTCTTCGCCGTCGGCGCAGTCCTTGCCATCGCCAGCATCGTGCTGACTGTCCTTTACGGGCAGACCCGCATCCTTCTCTCCATGGCCCGCGACGGGCTCATTCCCAGGATCTTCGGCCGGGTATCCGCGAGGACCGGCACCCCGGTTGCCGGCACCCTGATCGTGGGCATCCTCGTGGCAGTCACCGCCGGCATGGTGCCGCTCGGCGCCCTGGCTGACGCCACGAGCATCGGCACCCTTTTCGCCTTCGCGCTGGTGAACGTTGCCGTCATCTACCTCCGCCGCGTGCATCCCGAACTCAAGCGGACCTTCACAGTCCCGCTATTTCCGCTCACCCCCATCCTCGGGGCGCTCATGTGTGCCTACCTGATGGCGAACCTCGGGGCGGACACCTGGGTGACCTTCGGCATCTGGATGTTGGTTGGGCTCGCGGCATACTTCGGCTATGGCCGCCGCAATTCAAGGGTGGCTTCCCTGACTCACGAGGAATACCGTGAATTGTCCAGCCGCGAACTTTCGAGCACCCCGTCAAACCCTGAATCCATGAAGGCAGAGCTTCCATGACAACCGCCACCGAGCTGCCGGCTTCCGATCCCTCGAGCACGGCAACCTTCGCCCCGTCCGGCGCCGCGACGGCCACCGCCGAGAGGCTGGACGCGGCACCCATCACCATGCTGAACCCGGACTTCCCGTTCAGCTACGACCATTACCTGGCCCACCCGGACGGCCTGGGGTCTGTACCGCCTGAGCTCTACGGCACTGAAGTGGCTGTTGTCGGCGCCGGGCTCTCCGGACTGGTCACCGCCTACGAACTCATGAAGCTGGGGCTGCGCCCCGTGGTCTACGAGGCCGACCAGATCGGTGGCCGCCTGCGCACTGCCGGCTTCCCCTCCGCTCCCGGCGTCGTGGCGGACCTTGGCGGCATGCGCTTCCCTGTCTCCGGCAAGGCGTTTTACCACTACGTGGACCTGCTGGGCCTCGAAACCCAAGACTTCCCCAACCCATTGGCACCTGTCACTTCCAGCACCGTGATCGAACTTGCCGGGCAGAAGCACTACGCAAGCACCGCGGCGGACCTGCCGCCGTTCTTCCGGGAGGTGGCCGAGGCCTGGAAAGCGGCCGTCAACGACGGCGCCGCGTTCAGGGAGATGCAGGACGCCATCCGGGCGCGCGACACGGCCCGGATCAAGGAACTCTGGAACGAGCTCCTGCCGCTGCTGGACGAGCAGACCTTCTACGGCTTCATCGCCGCGAGCGAGTCGTTCCGGAAAGCGGGCTTCGCCCACCGCGAGGCCTTCGGCCAGGTGGGCTTCGGCACAGGCGGCTGGGACACGGACTTCCCCAACTCCATCCTGGAAATCCTGCGCGTCGTCTATACCGACGCCGACGACCAGCACCGCCTCATTGCCGGGGGAGCGCAAAGGCTTCCCGAGGCACTCTGGCACCATGCGCCGTCGGGCATGGCCCACTGGCCGGAAGGGACGTCCCTGGCGTCACTGCACGCCGGCTCCCCGCGTGGAGCCGTGGAGCGGATCAGCCGCGACGCGAACGGCGATCTGCGCATCCGCGAGCGGTGGGGGCGCGAATCGGCTTACCCGGCCGTAGTGACCACGTGCCAGTCGTGGCTGCTGTCCACGCGCATCCACACCGAAGAGGCGCTGTTCCCCGCCGAACTGTGGACGGCGATCGAGCGCTCGCACTACATGCAGTCGTCCAAGACGTTCGTGATGGTGGACCGGCCGTTCTGGAAGGACATCGATCCCGCCACCGGCCGCGAAACCATGTCCATGACACTGACGGACCGGCTGAACCGCGCCACCTACCTGCTGGACAACGGCCCGGACAAGCCCGCCGTGATCCTGCTGTCCTACACCTGGAACGACGACGCGCTGAAGTGGCTGGCCCTCGACGCGGACCAGCGGGTTGAACTGATGCTGCACTCGCTGGAACAGATTTATCCCACCGTCGACATTGCCAGCCACATCGTGGGACAGCCCATCACCGTTTCGTGGGAAGCGGATCCCAACTTCATGGGCGCGTTCAAGGCGAACCTGCCCGGGCACTACCGCTACCAGCAGCGGCTTTTCACCCACTTCAAGCAGGACAAACTGCCGGAAGCGCAGCGCGGAATCTTCCTGGCCGGCGACGACATCTCGTTCACCGCGGGCTGGGCCGAGGGTGCCGTGACCACCGGACTCAACGCCGTCTGGGGCGTCGTGAACCACCTCGGCGGTTCATCGTCCGCCGCGAACCCGGGCCCGGGTGACGTCCTGGACACACTCGGGCCGATCAGCCTCGACTAGCCGTCAGCGGTCAGCCCGCGTGGACCTCGCGGTGCGCCTGCGCGAGGTCACGGTAGTGTGCCGCGTTGCGCTTCACGCCGTCGAACTCCTCATCAGTGAGTTCCCGGCGCACCTTGGCGGGGACCCCGGCCACGAGGGAGCGCGGCGGAACCACGGTGCCTTCCAGCACCACGGCGCCGGCCGCCACGAGCGAGCCGGCGCCGATCACCGCACCGTTGAGGATCGTGGCGCTCATTCCGATGAGGCAGTCGTCCTCAACGGTGCAGCCGTGAACCACCGCACTGTGCCCGACGCTGACCCGCGCCCCGACGCTGCAGGGAAATCCCGGGTCGGCGTGCAGCACCACGTTGTCCTGCAGGTTGCTGCCAGTGCCGACACTGATAGCGGCCGTATCCGCCCGCACGGAGACGCCGTAGAATGCGCTGGCGTCCTCGGCGAGCGTGGCGCGGCCGATGATGGACGCCGTCGGCGCAACGAAGACGGAGGGGTGGATGTCCGGCGTGTCGCCGGCGAAAGGGAAGATGGGAGCCATGCCCCCAGCCTAAGACACAGCGGTGACGGCCGATCTCAGGGGAGCGCGACGGCGATCGGCGCGCCCGGTTCCGCCACCCGCTCAAGCTCCCGCACGACGTCGTCCGCCTGCTCCGCCGTGAGGCCAGCCAGTGACTCGACGGCCCAGACAGCCGGGAAGGTGTTGTCCGCGAAGGGCAGGCGTGCGGGCTCCGCCACCGAAACGCTGAGGCGGCGGGCGACGGCATAGCGGACGTTCCCGTCGTAGGGGTCAACGCCCGTGTAGTGGATCCCGGCCTGGACAAACCTGAGGCCGTCGTCGCCAGGGCCGCAGCACACATCCAGGACGGCGTGCCGCCCCTGGGACTTGAGCAGGGCGATGAAGGGCTCCAGCGCAGTATCGGTGAGCAGAGGCATCGTGTTAACCAGTCTCAGTTAAAACTCTGCCGCTGGGAACCGCAGGCCGCTGCTGTCAGTCCGCGCCCGCAACAACCTAGCTGGGCCGCGGAGCCCGGAGGATCAGGAACTGGTAATGCTGCGTCCAGTGGCCGGCGCCAGGGCCGGACTCGGCGCCGGCGCCTTCCGGCCACGTCACAAATTCCTCAATCTCGCCGTGCCGGCCGAAGATCTGCCGCAGCGCGGCGTCGCTTCGGCGGCTGAAAAAGCGCGGCGGCCGGATCTGGTCTTCAGGGTTCAACACCTCTTCGTCCTCCCCGGACCAAACGCCGACGGCGATCGGCGCACCGGGCGCGGCCACCCGCAGGAGTTCACGGACGACGTCGTCGATGTCCCGGTTGGGGATGTGCAGCAGCGTGCTCATGCTCCACAGTGCAGGGAACACGCCGTCGGCGAAGGGAAGGTTCCGGGCGCTGGCAACCGAGACGTCCAGGCCCCTGGCTGTGGCGATCCGCACGTGCTCTTCGGACAGGTCAACGCCGGTGTACCGGATACCCGCCTGGACGAACCTCAGCCCGTCGAGCCCTGAACCCGTGCCGATTTCCAGCAGGGCGTGCCGGCCCTCAGCCTTCAGCCGGGCGATGAATCGCTCCCGATGCTCAGCACGTTGTGGCGTTAGCGGATGCTCGGGGTGCAGGACCGCGCGCTGGTTGTAGAACGCGGCCAGCCTGTCCTCGCCGCTGTCCTGCGGAGCGGGGTCGTCCCCGGCCGGCGCCACGTCCTGTTCCCCGGATCCTGGTTATGCGGACTCTAGTTGAAAACCACGGTCCGGTTGCCGTCCAGGAGCACCCTGTGCTCGGCGTGCCACTGCACCGCCTGGGCGAGCGTCCTGCCTTCAACGTCGCGGCCCATCTGCACGAACTGCTCCGGGGTGCGGGCGTGGTCCACGCGGATCACTTCCTGCTCAATGATGGGCCCCTCATCCAGCGCTGCGGTGACGTAGTGCGCCGTGGCGCCGATCAGCTTCACACCGCGGGCATGGGCCTGGTGGTAGGGCTTGGCGCCCTTGAAGGACGGCAGGAAGGAGTGGTGGATGTTGATGGCCTTGCCGGTCAGCTCCCTGCACAGATCGTCCGAAATGATCTGCATGTATCGGGCCAGGACGGTCAGCTCAATGCCTTCCTCCGCGATGATCTTCCGCAGTTGGTCCTCGGCCTGGGCCTTGGTCTCGGGCGTCACGGGAATGTAGTGGAACGGGATCCCGTAGAACTCTGCTAGCCCGGCCAGGTCATTGTGGTTGGAGACGATGGCCGGAACCTCGATGGGCAGGGTGCCGGAGCGCTGCAGGAACAGCAGGTCGTTCAGGCAGTGCGCGGATTTGCTGGCCATGAGCAGGGTGCGGACCTTCTGGCCCACCGGATGCAGGCTCCACTGCATGCCGAAGGCCTCAGCGACGGGCTCCAGGGCAGCCTGGACCTCGGCCCGGGCGGCGGACGTGGTCGCCTCAACACGCATGAAAAAGGTTCCGGTGGACTGGCTGCCGTACTGCTGGGAATCCGTAATATTGCAGCCCGCTACGAGCAGGGCGCCGGCCACGGCATGGACAATTCCGGGGCGGTCCGGGCAGGACAGGGTAATTACGTACGCTTTGACGGGCTGGTCTTCAATCACGAAGAACAGCCTACCCGCGCCGAGGGCCGGCTTTTGGTAGTCTGGTGGGGTCGCAACTGGCGTTGGGTGGCTAACCACCAGGGAGCGGCAATCACGAAGACCACGGATCGTACGCCTGGGCCGAGGGTCATGTTTTGCCGGTTGAGCACTGCACTTCCTGAGATGCGCCGTCTCCCGGGTGCACTGTGCGCCCCGCACGGAGGAGTTCTGGGACTGCCCGGAACTGTCATCCAGGGGCGGAGCTGCGCCCCAGCCGGTAGCCTGACCTTAGCAGTGCCCATCCCTAGCCAGGAGTTCTTCGTGACTACTTCACCGACTTCCGTCAGCACTTCCGCCACCGTTAGCAACCAGCCGCTGGCTGAACTCGACCCCGAGATCGCCGCAGTTCTGGACCAGGAGCTGGGCCGCCAGCGCGGCACCCTGGAAATGATCGCCTCCGAAAACTTCGCGCCGCGCGCCGTGATGGAAGCCCAGGGCTCCGTCCTGACCAACAAGTACGCCGAGGGCTACCCGGGACGCCGCTACTACGGCGGCTGCGAATACGTCGATGTTGCCGAGCAGCTGGCGATCGACCGCGTGAAGAACCTGTTCGGCGCCGAATACGCCAACGTCCAGCCGCACTCCGGCGCGCAGGCCAACGCTGCAGCACTCTCCGCCATGATCACCCCGGGCGACAAGATCCTGGGCCTGTCCTTGGCGCACGGCGGCCACCTGACGCACGGCATGAAGCTGAACTTCTCCGGCAAGCTCTACAACGTGGCTGCCTACCAGGTTGAAGAGAACAACTTCCGCATCGACATGGACAAGCTGCGCGAGCAGGCCATCGCCGAAAAGCCGCAGGTCATCATCGCCGGCTGGTCCGCGTACCCGCGCCACCTGGACTTCGCCGCCTTCCGCTCCATTGCCGACGAAGTCGGTGCGCTGCTGTGGACGGACATGGCGCACTTCGCCGGCCTCGTGGCCGCAGGACTGCACCCGAGCCCGGTGCCGCACTCCGACGTCGTCACCTCCACCGTGCACAAGACCCTCGCCGGCCCGCGCTCCGGTGTGATCCTGGCCAAGCAGGAGTGGGCCAAGAAGCTCAACTCCAACGTCTTCCCCGGCCAGCAGGGCGGGCCGCTCATGCACGTCATTGCAGCAAAGGCCGTGGCCTTCAAGATCGCCGGCAGCGCCGAGTTCAAGGAGCGCCAGGAGCGCGTCCTCGAGGGCGCCAAGATCATCGCCGACCGCCTTAACCAGTCCGACGTCGCCGAGGCCGGCGTCTCGGTCCTGACCGGCGGCACCGACGTGCACCTGGTCCTGGTGGATCTGCGCAACTCCCAGCTGGACGGCCAGCAGGCCGAAGACCTCCTGCACTCCGTGGGCATTACCGTCAACCGCAACGCCGTGCCGTTCGACCCCCGCCCGCCGATGGTCACGTCGGGCTTGCGCATCGGCACCCCGGCGCTGGCAACCCGCGGCTTTGGTGCCCAGGAATTCACCGAAGTTGCCGAGATCATCGCCACCGCGCTGAAGGCCGGCTCCGGCACCGATGTGGAGGCCCTGCAGGCACGCGTGGACAAGCTCGCCGCCGACTTCCCGCTGTACCCGCAGCACGAGCAGTGGTAACCCATGACCGCTGACACCACGAAAACCGCACAGGTCCTTGACGGCAGGGCCACCGCCGCTGCCATCAAGGCCGAGCTGACCGAACGCGTGGCCGCACTCAAGGCCAAGGGCGTCACACCGGGACTGGGCACCATCCTCGTCGGCTCCGATCCAGGCAGTGTCTGGTACGTGGGCGGCAAGCACAAGGACTGCGCCGAGGTGGGCATCAACTCCATCCGCCGAGACCTGCCCGAGGAAACCACCCAGGACGAGCTCCTGGCCGTGGTCCGCGAGCTGAACGGGAACCCGGAGTGCACCGGCTACATCGTCCAGCTGCCGCTGCCCAAGCACATTGACCAGGACGTCATCCTGGAGGCCATGGATCCCGACAAGGACGCCGACGGCCTGCACCCGATGAACCTGGGCCGGCTCGTGGCCAACATCAGCGGACCCATGAAATCCCCGCTGCCCTGCACACCGAAGGGCTGCGTGGAGCTGCTGACACGCCACGGCATCGACCTCAAGGGCAAGCGCGTCCTCGTGGTGGGCCGCGGAGTCACCATCGGCCGTCCGGTGGGCCTCCTGCTCACCCGCAAGGACGTCAACGCCACCGTGGTCCTGGCCCACACCGGAACCGTTGACCTGCCCGCCGAACTCCGGCGGGCCGACGTCGTGATCGCCGCGGCGGGCTCGCCGCACATGATCAAGGCGGAGGACCTGAAGCCTGGCGCCATAGTGCTCGACGTCGGCGTCAGCCGCGTGGACGACGGTACCGGCAAGGCGGTGGTCACCGGAGACGTGCACCCCGACGCTGCCGACGTCGCGGCCTGGCTGTCCCCGAACCCCGGCGGCGTGGGCCCGATGACCAGGGCCATGCTGCTGGCCAATGTGGTGGAAAGCGCCGAACGCCAGGCAGGCCTGGCCTAGCCTTTCGGGCCTCGCCTAACAGCACCACCGTAGGGTGCCTACTCCTGCTGGAGTAGGTGCCCTACGCCGTTAAGCAGACGACGATCGTGGGGCACGGTGTTCCTGTCCCTGGCGCTCGCCATCGTGTTCTCGGCTGCTGCCGGCAAACGCTGGCAGACCTGGACCGTGGTTGGCGCCTGCACCTGGCGCCGGAACCACGAGTGGGCAACCGCCCGGGGCGGAGAAAGCGTCCTGCGGGAGCGCTACGCCCGGGGCGAGATTGACGAGTCAGAGTACCGCGAGCGGCTACAGGTCCTGCGCGGCGAGGGTCAATAGCGCCTGCTCACGGACTTCAGCCGCGAACTCGGAAAACGAATGGATTTTTTGAGACCGAGCTATTCCTTTGGCCCCGGGCGGGTATTAGCGTGATGGGGTGCCCGAACTCCACTCTTCTGAAGAAACGTCCGAAAATCCTGTGTCCAGCGAGGAATCCGGGTCTGTCCCGCGCCCATTCGTCATCGCGGCTGAGAACCTGACCAAAACCTATGGCGACGTCACCGCCGTCGACGGCATTTCCTTCAGCGTTCCTGCGGGGGAGTCCTTCGGGCTGCTGGGCCCCAACGGCGCCGGCAAGTCCACGACAATGAAGATGATCGGCGGCGTGGCCCAGCGTACCTCCGGCAGCCTGACCATCATGGGCCTTGACCCGGAACAGCACGGTCCGGAAGTCCGTGCGCACCTGGGCGTCGTACCGCAGCAGGACAACCTGGACGAAGAACTCAGGGTCCGTGACAACCTGCTGGTGTACGGGCGCTACTTTGGGCTGCCGATGAGCTACCTGCGGCCCAAGGCGGACGAGCTGCTCGAATTCGCACAGCTCACGGACAAGGCCAAATCCAAGGTCGACGCGTTGTCTGGCGGCATGAAGCGGCGCCTCACCATCGCGCGGTCTCTTATCAACGAGCCCCGTATCCTGCTCCTCGATGAGCCCACCACGGGCCTTGACCCGCAGGCACGGCACATCCTCTGGGACCGCCTGTTCCGGCTCAAGGAACAGGGCGTCACGCTGATCCTCACCACGCACTACATGGACGAGGCCGAGCAGCTCTGCGACCGCCTCATCGTGGTGGACAAGGGCCGGATCATGGCAGAGGGCTCGCCGGCCAGCCTGATCCGCAGCCATTCCACCCGGGAGGTCCTGGAACTGCGCTTCGGCTCGGAGCGGAATGCCAGCATCGGCGCGGAGCTCGAAGGAATCGGCGAGCGGCTGGAGACCCTTCCGGACCGTGTCCTCATCTACACGCAGGACGGCGAGGCGGCCCTGGAGGAAGTCTCCGCCCGCGGCCTGCGCCCGCTTACCTCGCTGGTGCGCCGGTCCTCTCTCGAGGATGTCTTCCTCCGGCTCACGGGCAGGAGCCTCGTTGACTGAGCCGCTTTCACGAAAGGACCCCGCCATGGAAGTCGCCACGGGGCGTCCGACGGCGAGGCCAACTTTGCGTGCCCACTCCCCGGAGGTCTCTGCCGCCAGGGCGCGGCGGTGGGGCGCCTTCTATTTCGCCGAGCAGGTCCTGCGCGTGATGAAGGGCTACGGCTGGTCCATCTTCCTATACAGCGTGGGCCAGCCGGCTGCCTACCTGTTCGCGATGGGCGTTGGCCTGGCCACCCTCGTGGAAGCCAACGCGGCGGGAGCCTTTGGCGGGGTCAGCTACCTCGTGTACATCGCTCCGGCGCTGCTCATCTCGGCCGCCGTCATGACGGCGGCCACCGAATTTACCTTCCCGGTGATGGACGGCTTCAAATGGCGCCGGGTCTACTACGGGCCCCATGCCTCACCGCTGACGCCCGAGCAGATCGCTGCCGGCCAGATCATTGCCGTAACGGTGCGCTTCTTCGCGCAGTCCGTTATCTACTTTGCGATCGTGGCGCTGTTCGGTGCCTCGCCCAGCGGCTGGGGGTGGATCTCCATCCTGGTGGCCACCTTGGCGGGACTGTCCTTCGGGCTCCCGCTGATGGCATACGCCGCCACCATCAAGGACGACAAAGGCCAGTTCGCCATGGTCATGCGGTTCATCGTGATGCCGCTGTTCCTCTTTTCCGGGACGTTCTTCCCGCTGGACACGCTGCCGTTGGTGGTTCGCTGGGTTGGCTGGATTTCGCCCATCTGGCACGGGACGGAACTCGGCCGGGTCCTGAGCTACGGCTACGACGAATCCCCCGTGCTGACCATCATCCACGTCGCTTTCCTGCTGGGGCTCGCCTGGTTTGGCTGGGTGCTCACCAAGCGCCAATTCGTGAGCAGGATGGGGCAATGACAGTCCTGACCCAGGGCCACAGTGTCACCGAGGAGGCACGCAACAGGCGCTTCGGACCGCTGTACTCGCGCAACGCCAGGGCTGTGATCGGCCGGGGGCTGATGGCCACCAAGAGCAGCAACTGGCTGGTCATGCTTTCCGGGTTCTTCGAGCCCGTGTTGTTCCTGCTGTCTATGGGCATCGGAATGGGCGCGGTGGTGGGCACAGTCCAGGGGCCGGGCGGCCAGGAAATCACCTATGCCGCCTACATCGCGCCGGCACTGCTGGCGGTGTCGGCCATGAACGGCGCCGTATACGACTCCACCTGGAACGTCTTCTTCAAGATGAACTTCGCCAAGCTCTACCAGGGGATGCTCTACACGTCACTGGGCCCGCTGGACGTGGCGGCGGGGGAGATCTTCCTCGCCCTCCTGCGCGGACTCCTGTATGCCACCGGCTTCACGGCCGTAATGGGCCTCCTGGGACTCATAACGACGCCGTGGGCGTTGCTCACGATCCCGGCCTCGGTCCTCATCGCCTTCGGCTTCGCTAGCTTCGGCATGGGCATCACCAGCTTCATGAAGACCTTCCAGCAGATGGACTGGATCAACTTCATCATGCTGCCCATGTTCCTGTTCAGCGCCACGTTCTATCCGCTGAGCGTCTACCCGGAGTACATCCAGTGGCTGATCCAGGCGATGCCGCTGTGGCACGGCGTGGAGCTGCTGCGCCAGATCAGCGCGGGAGCCTTCACCCCGGCGACAGCCATCCACATCGGCTATTACCTGGTGATGATCGTGCTGGGGCTAATGCTCACCACCGGCCGGCTCCGGAGCCTGTTCCTGAAATAGCTGTTCGCCTCTGGGGGACGCATTCCTGACCACGCCCGCAGGTTTGAGACAATGGCACCATGCAATCTCTGGGCAGCTCCAAATCTTCCTCACAGCCGGGCAGGGGCGGATTCTCCATGTTCCGCATCAGCGGTCCCGGCCTCCTCGTCCTGATCACGGCCTTCCTGGTGGCCGTCATCTTCGCGGCCAACCAGAACGACGTCGTGGGCTGGGTCGTGGCCGTCATCGCACTGTTCTGGCTCCTGCTGGCATCGTTCGTGGTGTTCAGCATTCAGAAGGCAGCCAAGAAGGCCGGAGCGAAGCTGAACGAAGCGCAGAATGCCTTCAACGCGGCAGCCGGCCGTGCGCCTTCCCGCGGTTCAGCCGACCAGGGCGGAACGCGCCTCGTGCGGGAACGCGGCGAAGCCGAGGAAATCCGCGACATGAAGCTCGACCATTCCTTCAAGATCGTTCAGGTGCAGGTCCGGGTCGTGGAGCAGGAGCGGGCCAAGGGTGCCGCCGCGGACCAGGACACGATCCGCCGTGCCCTGGAGACCATCGAAATTACGGCTACCAACGCCAGGGACATGATCAAGTCCTCCGGCGGCTCGGGTGAGCCGGTGACCGGAACCATCATCGACTAGAGTGGAGCGGGTGAGCTCGGCATTGAAGAAGGACCACCTTCGCATCGCAACAGTCAACGTCAACGGCCTTCGGGCTGCCTACAAGAAGGGCATGGCGGAGTGGCTGGCGGACCGTGAGGTGGACATCCTCACCCTGCAGGAAGTCCGTGCCCCGGACGCGATTGTCCGGAAGCTGCTGGGCGACGGGTGGCACATCCTGCACGCCGAGGCGGAGGCCAAGGGCCGCGCCGGCGTCGCCATCGCATCCCGCGAGGAGCCCCTCGTGACCCGCGCCCACATCGGTGACGACTACTTCGCCACCGCGGGCCGTTGGGTTGAGGCGGACTTCCGGCTCCGGGACGCTGCGGGCAATGCCTCACAGCTCACCGTGGTGAGCGCCTACGTGCACTCCGGTGACGTCGGGACACCCAAGCAGGTGGACAAGTACCGTTTCCTGGACGTCATGACCACGCGCCTGCCCGAACTGTCCAAGCACAGTGACCATGCCCTGGTCACCGGTGACCTGAATGTCGGCCACACCGAGCTGGACATCAAGAACTGGAAGGGCAACGTCAAACGTGCCGGCTTCCTGCCCGAGGAGCGCGCCTACTTCGACCGCTTCTTCGGCGAGGAAATCGGCTGGAAGGATGTCCACAGGGGCCTGGCGGGCAACGTCAACGGCCCCTACACCTGGTGGTCCCAGCGCGGCCAGGCCTTTGACAACGACTCTGGCTGGCGCATCGATTACCACCTGGCCACCCCCGCCCTCGCCGCCGCAGCTGTTTCGGCGGTCGTGGACCGGGCGCCCTCGTGGGACACCCGTTTCTCTGACCATGCACCGCTGGTAGTGGACTACCGGCTCTAGTCTTAAGGCCTCCGACAGAATGACCTCCACCCCCATCGTGACCGATTCCGCAGCCTCCGAAGAGCCTGATACCGCTGCCAGTCTCCAACAGGAGACCGGGACCGGGCAGGACAGCGGAATCCGCCACCGCATCCTGTCGGGGATGCAGCCTTCCGCGGACTCGCTGCACCTCGGCAACTATCTGGGCGCCCTCGTCAACTGGGTGAGGATGCAGGAAGAGTACGACGCCATCTTCTTCATCCCGGATCTGCACGCCATCACCGTTCCGCAGGACCCGGCCGAACTGGCGCACCGCACCCGCGTCACGGCCGCCCAGTACATCGCCGGCGGAGTGGACGTGGACAAGTGCACCCTGTTCGTCCAGTCCCAGGTGCCCGAGCACGCGCAGCTGGCATGGATCCTGAACTGCATCACGGGCTTCGGCGAGGCCTCCCGCATGACGCAGTTCAAGGACAAGGCACTGAGGCAGGGCTCGGACCACGCCAGCGTCGGTCTGTTTACCTACCCCATCCTGCAGGCCGCGGACATCCTGCTGTACCAGCCGCACGGTGTCCCCGTCGGCGAGGACCAGCGCCAGCACGTGGAACTCAGCCGCGATCTCGCAACCCGCTTCAACACCCGCTTCGGCCAGACCTTCACGGTACCCAAGCCCTTCATCCAGAAGGAGTCTGCCAAGATCTACGATCTACAGCAGCCCACCTCCAAGATGTCCAAGTCCGCTGAATCGCCGGCCGGCCTGATCAACCTGCTCGACGAGCCCAAGGTCACGGCGAAGCGGATCAAGTCCGCCGTGACCGATGCCGAAACCGAGATCCGTTTCGACCGCGAAACCAAGCCGGGCGTTTCCAACCTGCTGACCATCTACTCGGTCATCACCGGCCAGAGCGTGGAGCAGCTCGTGGCGGCCTATGAAGGGAAAATGTACGGCCACCTTAAAGTGGACTTGGCCGAAGTCGTGACAGAGCGCCTGACGCCTATCCGCAACCGCGCCAACGAACTGCTCGCAGACCCGGCAGAGCTGGACCGACTCCTGGCACACGGGGCGGACAAGGCCCGCGAAATTGCCTCGGCCACCCTCAAGGACGTCTACGCCAAGACCGGCTTCCTTCCATACGCTGGGGCCCGCTAAGCCGATGCCCGTTCCGAAGCCTGCCAACAGCGACGCCAGCGACGGGATGAGCCTTGGGGTCATTCTGGGCTTCCCGCCTGGAATCGCAGAGGAACTGCAGCGGTGGAGGGCGTCCTTTGGGGACCCCATGGCCACGGTCATTCCCGCGCACATTACCCTCGTCACCACCACACCCACCCAGGACTGGGAGGCCGCACGGAACCACGTGCGTGAAGTGGCGCGCACGCAATCACCCTTCATGGTCACCATCGCCGGGACCGGCTCGTTCCGGCCGGTTTCCCCGGTGGTCTTCATCAACGTGGAGGAAGGGTTCGAGGAGTGCGTCGAGCTGCACGAAAAACTGCAGACCGGCCCCTTGGAACGCGAGCTGCCGTTCGCCTACCACCCCCACGTGACCGTAGCGCACGACGTTGCCCCGGAAAGCCTGGATGAGGCCGAAACGGTCCTGAAAGACTACAGAGCAACCTTCCCCGTGGTTAGCATGGGACTTTACGAGCACGATGCTGACGGCATTTGGCAGCTACGGGAAGAGCTTGACTTTGGTACCGAACCTGACGACGAACGGGAGCAGCTCCGAGCAGCCGAAGCTGGCGGGGCCACCACTTCCCACTGAGCATGCCCGCCTGAAGCTGGAGGTCATCCGCAAGAAAGTGGAGTGGGGCAAGGCCCGCAGATCCGGCAAGGGCCCGGTGCCCCAACTCATGGCCATGTTCCAGTGGTTGCTCGCCCGGCTGAACGCCTTGCGGCCCATGCGCGCATGGCAGCACTACAACCTCCAACACGGCCCGCTGATGAGCGCCGGCATCGGCTTCAACATGTTCTTTTCCATTACTGGCCTGCTGGCAACAGGGTTCTCCATCGCAGGCCTCGTGCTCCGCGGCCAGCCCGCACTCCTCGACCGCATCATCGCGACCGTGGCAGAAAGCGCGCCCGGTCTGCTCAAGGTTAACGGCGGCCGGGGCCTGGTTGACCCCAGGGACCTCCTGAACCCCGAGGGGCTGGGGTGGACGGCGGTAATCGCCGCCATCATCACCGTCATCACCTCATTGCGCTGGATCAACGGTATTCGCGACGGCCTGCGCGGCGTCATGATGCTGGCTCCGCTGCAGCTCAACCCCGTGGTTCTGAAACTGCACGACGCCGGTACTTTGCTGCTGCTTGGCGTTGCCCTGGTGATCAGTTCCGGAGCGTCCCTTGTATTCGGAACGGCCGCCAATTGGCTCATCGGGCTCCTCAGGCTCGACCCGGCTGTTGCCAGTCCCGTGGCAGGCGTGGTCAAGATTGCCGTGCCGCTGCTCCTCAACTGGGTCACAGCGCTGATTATGTTCCGCCTGGCAGCGGAACTGAAACTGTCCCGCCGGGCGTTGCTCGAGGGAACCATCCTGGCTGGCATGGGCACGACAGTCCTGCAGGTGTTCAGCACCGAACTGTTGGCCGGCGCGGGACGCAACCCCATCCTGGCCCCGTTCGCCATCATCATCGGGCTGCTCATCTGGTTTTACCTGGTGAGCCAGGTATATCTCGTAGCCGCGGCCTGGTCTGCCATCCGCGAGGAGGACCTGAAGACTGCGGCTCCGGCAGCGAAAACCACCGGCTGGGGACCACGGCAGGTGCAGCCCGGGAAAACGCCGGTCGAGAATCACCACACTGTCGAACGTCCCCGCCCGGCTGGGGTCATCGCCCGGCGTCGAGGTACTGATCGGCCCACGCCGCGATAATCTTCGCGGCCCTGGCCGCTTGGCCCTTGCCGGTCAGCAGGTGGTCGCTGCCTTCGAGGGACACGAAGTTCCGCGGGTGGCGGGCGGTCTGGAAGATGCTGCTGGCATTCTCGATGCCGACGGTGTTATCGGTGGGGGAGTGCAGCACCATCAGGGGCTTGTGCAGCCGCTTGATGCAGTCGGTGAGGTCGGCGTTCTCGAGATCTTCGACGAAGTGCCGTCGAATCTCCACGCGCTTGCCGCCGAGGTCAACCTCCGCGCTGCCTTCGCTCAGGATCTTATCCAGGGCGGCGTCGAAGACATGCGCCACGTGCTTGGGTGAAAATGGGGCGGCGACGGTGGCAACGGCGTCGAGCTCCGGAATCTCTGAGGCTGCAGCGAGCACGGCGGCGCCGCCGAAGGAGTGCCCCACCAGCAGGGAAATCGGCTTCCCCTCGGCGCGCATGAACTCGGCCGCCTTGACCGTGTCCGCCACCTTGTGGCTGAACGAGCCCTCGGACCAAAACCCGGCGGAATCGCCGAGCCCCAGGTTGTCGAAACGCAGCATGCCCACGCCGTTATCCGCCAGCGCTTTGCACATCCGGGACGCGGACGGGCTGTCCTTGCCCAGGGTGAACCCGTGCGAGAACACACCCCAGCCCTTCACCGGGCCTTCCGGCATGTCGATGATGCCGGAGAGCAATTCGCCGGTGGAACCTTCGAAACTGACTTTTTCGGAGCGGGACACGGCGTCCCCTTTCGTTAGGGCCGGTGGCTTGCTGGAAATACGACGACGGCGCCGCTCACTGTACGTTCCCGTACGCGGTGAGTGACGCCGTCGGCTGTTACATTCGTTGCCTGTTACATCCGCTGGTAAGCGGGCATTAGATCTTGCGGGAGAGAATTGCCTGTTTGACTTCGGCAATCGCCTGCGTGACCTGGATGCCGCGCGGGCAGGCTTCGGAGCAGTTGAAGGTGGTGCGGCAGCGCCACACGCCCTCCTTGTCGTTCAGGATTTCCAGTCGCATGTCGCCGGCATCATCACGGGAGTCGAAGATGAAGCGGTGGGCATTCACGATGGCGGCCGGGCCGAAGTACTGGCCGTCGGTCCAGAACACCGGGCAGGACGAAGTGCACGCAGCGCACAGGATGCACTTGGTGGTGTCATCGAAACGCTCACGGTCTTCCGCGGACTGCAGACGTTCCTTGGTGGGCTCGTGGCCCTTGTTGATCAGGAACGGCATGACTTCGCGGAAGGACTGGAAGAACGGCTCCATGTCCACGATCAGGTCCTTCTCCACCGGCAGGCCCTTGATGGGTTCAACAGTGATGGGCTTGGACGTGTCGAGGTCCTTCAGCAGCGTCTTGCAGGCAAGGCGGTTCCGGCCGTTGATGCGCATGGCGTCGGAGCCGCAGACACCGTGCGCGCAGGACCGGCGGAAGGAGACGCTGCCGTCCACTTCCCACTTGATCTTGTGCAGGGCATCCAGCACGCGGTCCGTGCCGTACATGGTCAGCTTGAAGTCGTCCCAGCGGGCTTCTGCGGAAACCTCGGGGTCGTAGCGGCGCACACGGAGCGTGATGTCGAACGTGGGGATTTCCCCGCCGCCGCCGACGCCCGCGGGCAGTTCGATCTTGGAGGCTGGCTCAGCAAGTTCAGCGGACATTTTAGTACTTCCTCACCATCGGCTCGTAGCGCGTAAAGACAACCGGCTTGGTGGCAAGCCGAACACCGGCGATTGCCTCCTCCGCGGAACCGTCGGCCGGTGCGTGGTCTTCTTTGTACGCCATGGAATGCTTCATGAATTTTTCGTCGTCGCGGTCCGGGAAGTCCTCGCGGAAGTGGCCGCCGCGGGATTCCTCGCGGTGCAGGGCCGCGACCGTCATGACCCGTGCCAGTTCCAGCAGGAACCCGAGCTCGACGGCCTCCAGCAGGTCAAGGTTGAAGCGCTTGCCCTTGTCCTGAACATTGATGCGCTTGTACCGCTCCTCGAAGGACTCGATGTCCTTGAGGACCTGGTTGAGCGTGTCAGCCGTGCGGAACACCTGCATGTTGGCGTCCATGGTGTCCTGCAGTTCCTTGCGGATCTGGGCCACCTTTTCGTCACCTGTGCCGTTGCGGGCGATGTTGAGGAGCTCAATTGTGTAGGCCTCCGGATCCTCCGGGAGTTCCACGAAGTCGGCCGTCTTGGCGTACTCTGCCGCGGCGATGCCGGCACGCTTGCCGAAGACGTTGATGTCCAGCAGCGAGTTGGTGCCAAGGCGGTTGGAGCCGTGGACCGAAACGCAGGCCACCTCACCGGCGGCGTAGAGGCCCGGAACCACGGTGTCGTTGTCCTGGAGCACCTCGGTGTTGATGTTCGTGGGGATGCCGCCCATGGCGTAGTGGGCTGTCGGGAAGACCGGAACCGGCTCCGTGTAGGGCTCCACGCCGAGGTAGGTGCGGGCGAACTCGGTGATGTCCGGCAGCTTGGCGTCGATGTGGGCAGGCTCAAGGTGCGTCAGGTCGAGGAGGACGTAGTCCTTGTTCGGCCCGCAGCCGCGGCCTTCGCGGACTTCGTTGGCCATGGAGCGGGCCACGATGTCGCGGGGGGCAAGGTCCTTGATGGTCGGGGCATAGCGCTCCATGAAGCGCTCGCCTTCGGAGTTTCGCAGGATGGCGCCCTCGCCTCGTGCGGCCTCGGAAAGCAGGATGCCCAGCCCGGCAAGGCCGGTCGGGTGGAACTGGAAGAACTCCATGTCCTCCAGCGGAATGCCGCGGCGGAAGGCGATACCCATGCCGTCGCCCGTGAGGGTGTGGGCGTTGGACGTGGTCTTGAAGACCTTGCCGGCGCCGCCGGAGGCGAACACCACGGACTTGGCCTGGAAAACATGCAGCTCGCCGGAGGCGAGGTCGTAGGAGACGACGCCGGCCACGCGCTTCTGCTTGTACGGCGTGCCGTCCTCGCGCACTGCGTCCTCTTCGACGGTGAGCAGGTCCAGGACGTAGTACTCGTTGTAGAACTCGACATTGTGTTTGACGCAGTTTTGGTACAGCGTCTGCAGGATCATGTGGCCCGTGCGGTCGGCCGCGTAGCAGGCCCGGCGGACCGGAGCCTTACCGTGGTCGCGGGTGTGGCCGCCGAAGCGGCGCTGGTCGATCCGGCCCTCGGGCGTGCGGTTGAACGGCAGACCCATCTTCTCGAGGTCCAGCACGGCGTCGATGGCTTCTTTGGCCATGACTTCGGCGGCGTCCTGGTCAACCAGGTAGTCGCCGCCCTTGATGGTGTCGAAGGTGTGCCATTCCCAGTTGTCCTCTTCGACGTTGGCCAGGGCTGCACACATCCCGCCCTGGGCCGCACCCGTGTGGGAGCGGGTGGGGTAGAGCTTGGTCAGTACTGCTGTTCGCGCACGCTGACCGGATTCGATCGCGGCGCGCATCCCGGCGCCACCGGCACCGACGATGACGACGTCGTACTTATGGACCTGCATACCAGACGCTCTTTCTCTCAAAATTCGCAATAAACAACGGGCGGGCTGTGGCCTGCTCCGCAAACAGAAGACCGCCTGTTGGGGGCGGGCGGCCGCGGTCCGCTACGCGGGGCAGAAGCCGCCGGGGAGCTGGACGCCGTCGACGACCGGGCACGGGTTGAAGGTGAAGATCACCAGGGTGCCCAGGATGATGATGACGGCCGTGGCGGCGTAGAGGACCATCTTGAGCCAGAAGCGCGTGGAGTCCTTCTCGGCGTAGTCGTTGATGATGGTGCGGACGCCGTTGGTGCCGTGCAGCATGGCCAGCCAGAGCATGGCGAGGTCCCAGAACTGCCAGAACGGGTCAGCCCACTTGCCGGCAACGAATCCGAAGTCGATGGCGTGAATGCCTTCGCCCACGAGGAGGTTAACGAAGAGGTGGCCGAAGATCAGGACAACCAGCACCACGCCGGAGAGGCGCATGAACAGCCAGGCCAGCATTTCGAAGTTGCCACGGGAACTGCCGGTCCGGCGGTACTGCGGGGAAATCTTGCCGCTGCGCGGGGACTGAATCTGTGTTGCAGTCATGGCTTAGTGACCTCCGAGTGCGAGGGACAGGTGGCGGATGGAGAAGGCCACCATCGTGACGATCCAGAGGCCGAGCACAACCCAGAGCATCTGACGATGGTACTTGGCACCCTTCTTCCAGAAATCGACGGCGATGATCCGCAGGCCGTTGAAGGCGTGGAAGACGATCGCTGCGACAAGGCCCGTTTCACCCAGGGCCATCAGCGGGTTCTTGTAGGCACCGATCACCGCGGTGTAGGCCTCCGGCGACACCCGCACGAGGGAGGTGTCCAGCACGTGGACCAACAAGAAGAAAAAGATCACAACACCGGTGATGCGGTGTCCTACCCAGGACCACATGCCTTCACGGCCGCGGTACAAGGTGCCAGCTGGTTTCGTCGGCACTGAATAAACCTCCCTGCAACACAGCGGCGCTGGCACGGGATCCATGCGGGGGGAACGCCTGCTGTGAGAGCACTTGTAGCTCAGGCCTAAATCTAGGCTTCGCTCACAGCTTATTCAATTTAGGCTTTCCAGCCCTTTTTTTGAGACGAAGGCCACATTTAGAGTCCTGTATTTGTGTCCTGCGGGCCCTTCGTGGTCGCACCTTGAGGGTCGTCAGCTAAAGTAGCCCGTGATGAGTAAAGACAAAGTGACACGCCAGGATTCACCTCTCAGCCGTTTTATCGCTGTGATTCCTGCCGGCGGGGTGGGGACCCGCCTCTGGCCTCTGTCACGTGCAGCAGCTCCCAAATTCCTTCACGACCTCACCGGCTCGGGGAGCACGCTTCTGCGCGCCACCTATGACCGGCTTGAGCCCCTGGCGGGCAACCGGGTCCTCGTTGTCACCGGAAATGCGCACCGTGCGGCTGTCTGCCGCCAGCTGCCCGAAGTGCAGGATGGCGACCTCGTGCTCGAAAGCGAGCCGAAGGATTCCGGCGCCGCCATCGGCCTGGCGGCGGCCATCCTGCACCAGCGGGATCCGGACACCATCATGGGATCCTTCGCAGCCGACCACGTCATCAGCCCGGACGATCTCTTCCAGGCGGCGGTCCGGGAAGCCATCCACACTGCCGCAGCCGGCAAGATCGTCACCATCGGCATCAAGCCCACGCACCCCTCCACGGGGTTCGGCTACATCCGCTCTGGGGCTTCCCTGCACATCCCCGGCGCGCCCAGCGCTCAGGCTGTGGTGGAGTTCGTGGAAAAGCCTGACGAGGAAGTCGCCCAGCAGTACGTGGACAGCGGCGAATATGTCTGGAATGCCGGCATGTTCGTGGCGCCCGTTTCCCTCATGCTCAAGCACCTTGAGGCCAACCAGCCGGAGTTGTACTCCGGCCTGCAGGAAATCGCCGAGGCGTGGGACACGCCTCACCGGGACGAAGTCACGGCCAGGATTTGGCCCACGCTGCCCAAGATCGCCATCGACTATGCGGTCGCAGAGCCTGCAGCGGCAGCCGGGGACGTCGCCGTCGTGCCTGGAACCTTCCGCTGGGACGACGTCGGTGACTTTGCCTCCGTCGGGCGGCTCAACAGCGCCAAAGAGGTGGACGAGGTCACCGTCCTCGGGGAGGGCGCACGCGTCTTTACCGAGAACGCCAGCGGCGTGGTGGTTTCTGACACCAAGCGTGTTATCGCGCTGATCGGGATCAAGGACGTGGTCATCGTGGACACCCCGGACGCGCTGCTAGTCACAACGAAGCAGCACTCCCAGCGGGTGAAGCAGGCCGTGGACGCCCTCAAGGCAAAAGGCGACACCGACGTTCTCTAGTAATCCGTAACGCGGCGAAGGCGATGCCGTTATTCTTTCGCGCCTCGCTAGAGTTGTGCTGTGCGCAATTACACTACTGAAGCTGAGCCCACCGCGCTGGTGGGGCCGTGGCTCGAGCCGCTCCTGCCGGAACTGATCGATTTCCGCCGGGACCTGCATGCGCACCCCGAACTGTCCTTCAAGGAGTTCCGGACCACGGACAAACTCGTGGAGCGCCTGCTCGAGGCCGGACTGGAACCACGTCGCCTCGACGGCACGGGCCTCACCGTGGACGTCGGAGAGGGCCCCATCGCCACTGCGCTGCGCGGCGACATCGACGCCCTGCCGATCATTGAAGAAACGGGCCTGCCCTTCGCATCAAAGAACCACGGTGTGACACACGCCTGCGGGCACGACGTCCACACCACCACCATGCTGGGCATCGCCTTGGTGCTGCACCGCATGCACCTGGAATCGCCGCTGGGTGCCACGGTCCGGATTATCTTCCAGCCCGCTGAGGAGACGATGCCCGGCGGCGCGCACTCGTGCATCGAGCAGGGCGTCCTGGAGGGCGTGCCGCGCATCCTGGCGCTGCACTGCGACCCGCGGATCAACGTCGGAAAGATCGGTACCCGCATCGGCGCCATCACGTCCGCCTCGGACACCATCAAGATCGAACTCAGTGGACGCGGCGGCCACACCTCGCGCCCGCACCTCACCGAGGACCTCGTCTTCGCCCTTGCCCAGATCGCGGTGAATGTGCCCGCAGTGCTTTCCCGCCGCGTGGACGTCCGCAGCGGCGTATCCGTTGTCTGGGGCCAGATCAACGCCGGTTCGGCGCCCAATGCGATTCCGGGAACCGGCTACATGTCCGGGACCATGCGCTGCCTGGACCGCGACGCCTGGCACAGTGCCGGCGAACTCCTGGACGAAGTGGTCCATCAGGTGGCCGAGCACTACGGCGTGGACGTGCACCTGGAACACACCCGCGGCGTCCCCCCGGTAGTGAACTCGGAGCACGAGACTGCCCTCATCGAGGCTGCGGCCCGGGCCGAGATCGGCGAAGGCGCCGTGGTCCTGACCCCGCAGTCGATGGGCGGAGAGGACTTCGCCTGGTTCCTCGCCGAGCTGCCTGGCGCCATGATGCGCCTGGGCACGAAGACACCGGGCGGAGAAGAGTACGACCTCCACCGCGGCGACTACATCGTCGACGAACGCGCCCTCGGCTACGGCATCCAGGTGCTCACCGCCGCCGCCCTCCGCACGATCCGCGACCTCGACCCGGCCGCGCAAACGGACACCTAGGTCCGGGCCCACCCGGCGCCAACTGGCAGCTGATGCCCTCAAATCCCCGGTTTGAGGGCATCAGCTGCCAGTTCGCGCTTATTTTTTGCCTTCGGTAAGTTGTGCACAATTGAATTGTGGGCTACCGTTGCAGTCATGACCGATGCTCCCCGCCTTGACCGCCAGGTGTGCTTTGCGCTCTATGCGGCGTCCCGGGCGGCAACCGCCGTGTATCGGCCGCTGCTGGATGACCTGGGCCTGACCTACCCCCAGTACCTCGTGATGCTGGTGCTGTGGGAAAACGAACCGCGCGGCGTGCGGGAACTGGGGGAGGAGCTGGGGCTCGACTCCGGCACCCTGTCGCCCCTGCTCAAGCGGCTCGAAGCCATGGGCCTGGTGGAACGCCGCCGCTCTGCAGAGGATGAGCGCCGGGTTGCCGTGCATCTGACAGCGGAGGGAAAAGCCCTCAGCAGCAAGTCTTCCGGCATTCCCCAGCGCCTCGCCGACGCCGCCGGGCTGAGCCCCCGGGAGCTTGACCAGCTCCGTGAAACCCTGAGCAAGCTGACTGCCGCCCTGCACGATTCGCATTGACGCCCCAGTCGGGCCTTAATCCAGACCCCATCGACATCGACACCGCACCAGACTGTGGACTGCCGAACCCATCAGAACGGAACCAATCTTGAAGACCCTCTACACTGCCGAAGCCCTCGCTTCCGGCGAAGGCCGCGACGGCTCCGCACGCACGAAGGACGGGAAGCTGGACGTGACCCTGGCCAGCCCTGTGGAATTCGGCGGAAGCGGCCAGGGCACCAACCCGGAACAGCTGTTCGCCGCCGGCTACGCCGCCTGCTTCCATTCCGCCCTCCGCGTGGTGGGCCGCAAGGAGCGCGCCGACCTCACCGACTCGGCCGTGGCGGCGAAGATCCATTTCGGCGCCCTTGACGGCGGTGAAGGCTACGGTCTGGCGGCCGAACTTGAGATCGCCCTGCCGGCACTGGACCGGACTGACGCTGAGGCGCTCATGGCCAAGGCGCACAAGATCTGCCCCTACTCAAACGTGACCCGCGGCAACATGGATGTGGCGCTGACCCTCGTGGAGTTCGCAGCGTGAGCGGCAACCAGTCCCTGGCGTTGCCCGCAGCAACCCGCGAAATCCAGCTGGCATCGCGTCCTGTGGGCCGCCCGGTCCCGGAGAACTTCCGGCTCGCCGAAAGCCCGCTTCCGGAACTTCGGGACGGGCAGGTGCTGGTCCGAAACCTCTTCATCTCGGTCGATCCGTACATGCGCGGCCGGATGAACGACGTCAAATCCTATTCAGCGCCGTTTGCGCTGGATAAAGCGCTCGACGGCGGGGCGGTGGGTGAGGTGATCGCGTCGCGGGCCGCCGACCGCAACGTGGGGGACGTCGTCGTTCATCATCTCGGCTGGCGGGAGTATGCGGTGGTAGACGCCAGCGCATCCACCCCCGCGCGAACTGACCTTGCACCTGCGTCCGCCTTCCTCGGCGCGCTGGGCATGACCGGGCTCACCGCCTACGCCGGCCTGTTGAAGGTGGCAGGATTCAAAGGCGGCGACGCGGTGTTTGTCTCCGGCGCTGCCGGGGCCGTCGGGTCCCTGGTGGGGCAGATCGCCAAGGCCATGGGCGCATCCCGGGTGATCGGCAGCGCCGGATCACCGGAGAAGGTGGCACGCCTCCTGGAGCTCGGCTTTGACGCTGCCTTCAACTACCGCGACGCTCCTGTCCGGGACCAGCTCAAGGCTGCCGCGGGTGACCGCGGGATCGATGTCTACTTCGACAACGTGGGCGGGGAGCATCTGGAGGCGGCGTTATCCGTGCTGAATGTCGGCGGGCGCGTGGCCATGTGCGGCGCCATCGCGCAGTACAATTCGACGGAGCCGCCGGCCGCTCCGCGGAACCTTGCCCTGGCGATCGGCAAGCAGCTTACGCTGAGGGGATTCCTCGTCAGCAGCTACCGGCAGTACGCCGGCGAGTTTGCAGAGCTCATGGCCGGCTGGCTGGCCGACGGCACCGTCTCCTACGACGAAACCGTGGTGGACGGTCTCGGAAACGCGCCGCAGGCTTTCATGGATCTGCTGGACGGTGCGAACACCGGAAAGATGCTGGTCCGCATCTAGCCTACTCGTAGGTAACAAGTTCTCAACAATCTTCAGTTTCCGCCATGGAAGTGTTATCCGGGCGTGGTGCAGGCCACTACAGTGGCTTGCATAAGGCGCTTTAGCGCAGTGCTGCGAAACCATCAGTGAAAACAGAATTTCAGTGTGGAGCATTAGAAACGGACACTCATTGACTCTCCGTCGTGGCGCCCCTCTCTTTCTTCCTGGAGGAAATTTGAAGAACTCAATGCTTGCAAACATCAAGCGCGGTTCACTTAAGCGCGGTTCAGTGGCGGGCGTCGCATCCGTTGGAGCGGCGGCCCTGCTGCTGACCGGATGTGGCCCTGCACCAGAAGCAGGCAGCCCCACGGCCACGGCCAGTGACTACAGCGGCTGCATCGTGTCCGACTCCGGCGGATTCGACGACCAGTCGTTCAACCAGTCGTCCTACGAGGGACTCAAGAAGGCTGAGAAGGATCTTGGCATCCAGGTCCGCCAGGTCGAGTCCAAGACCAACAACGACTACGATCCGAATCTGCGCGCCATGGTGTCCGCGGGCTGCGACCTCACGGTGACTGTGGGCTTCCTCCTCGGCGACGCCACCAAGAAGCAGGCCGAAGCCAACCCGGACAGCCACTTCGCCATCATCGACTTCGGCTACCCAAAGCCGATTGCCAACGTCAAGCCCATCATCTACGACACGGCGCAGGCTGCGTTCATGGCCGGCTACCTGGCCGCGGCCACCTCGAAAACCGGAACTGTTGCCACGTTCGGCGGCGTCAAGATCCCCACCGTCACCATCTTCATGGATGGCTACGCGGACGGCGTGAAGTACTACAACGAGAAGAAGGGCAAGGACGTCAAGCTCCTCGGCTGGGACAAGGCCAAGCAGGACGGCAGCTTCACCGGCGACTTCGAAAAGCAGGACAAGGGTAAGCAGCTCACCCAGAACTTCCTGGACCAGGGGGCGGACATCGTCATGCCCGTTGCCGGGCCGGTGGGCAAGGGCGCCGGTGCGGCGCTGAAGGAAGCCAAGGCCGCAGGCAAGGACGTCAAGCTCATCTGGGTCGACTCGGACGGCTTCCTTACCGCCCCGGAGTACAAGGACATCATGCTTACGTCTGTCATGAAGCAGATGGGCTCTGCCGTGGAGACTGTCGTCAAGGAAGACAAGGAGGGCAAATTCAGCAATGAGCCCTACGTCGGCACGCTCGCGAATGAGGGTGTCCAGCTGGCCCCCTTCCACGACCTTGATTCGGCTGTTCCCGCCGACATCAAGACCGAGCTGGACCAGATCAAAAAGGACATCGTCGACGGCAAGCTGAAGGTTGAGTCCGCCGCCAGCCCCAAGGCGTAACTTCCTCCGCTAAGCGCCACCGCCCGGATGGTCACTGACTGCACGGGAGGTGGCGCTTTTCGTTGGGCCGTTTTTGATGGCGCGATGTCCGGCCCACCCATGACTGCAGGCACTAGGCTGGTCCTGCAGCCACATATCCCGTCCGGCCTGCACTTCCGGACGCAACGAGATTGGTCAGAGTTTTGAAACTTGAACTCAAGGGGATCACCAAACGTTTCGGCTCCCTGCTCGCCAATGATCACATAGACGTGGTTGTTGAACCCGGACAGATCCACAGTCTGCTGGGCGAAAACGGGGCCGGCAAATCCACCCTGATGAATGTCCTGTACGGGCTGTACGAGCCCAGCGACGGTGAAATCCTCATCGACGACAAACCAGTGAGCTTCCGCGGCCCCGGAGATGCCATGGCGGCCGGCATCGGCATGGTGCACCAGCATTTCATGCTGGTGCCAGTGTTCACGGTGGCTGAAAACGTAGCGCTCGGCGCCGAGTCCACCAAAGCCGGCGGGCTCCTGAACCTTGACGACACCCGCCGCAAGATCCGGGAGATCTCGGACCGTTACGGATTCGACGTCGACCCCGACGCCCTCGTGGAGGACCTCCCGGTGGGCGTCCAGCAGCGCGTGGAAATCATCAAGGCGCTCGTGCGCGACGCCAGAGTACTGATCCTGGATGAGCCGACGGCGGTGCTGACGCCCCAGGAAACCGACGAACTGCTGGACATCATGCGCCAGCTCAAGGAGAGCGGCACGTCCATCGTCTTCATTTCCCACAAGCTCCGCGAGGTCAAAGCCATTTCGGACACCATTACGGTGATCCGCCGCGGCAAGGTGGTGGGCACCGCCGAGCCCGGCACCGCCACCACGGAGCTGGCTTCGATGATGGTGGGTCGCGCGGTAAGCCTCACCCTGGACAAGGCGCCGGCCAAGCCGCAGGAAACCACGTTCGAGGTCAAAGACCTGACCGTCATCGCGCCGAACGGCCACCACACTGTTGACGGCATCAGCTTCAGCATCGCCCGGGGCGAGATCCTCGCCGTCGCCGGCGTCCAGGGCAACGGCCAGACCGAACTCACGGAGGCGATCCTGGGCCTGCAGGAGCGGGTCCATGGCTCCATCCTGCTCGACGGAAAGGAACTCCTCGGCCGCAGCGTCAAGGAAGTGCTGCACGCCGGCGTCGGCTTCGTCCCGGAAGACCGCAAGGTAGACGGCCTGGTGGGAACCTTCTCGGTAGCCGAAAACCTGGTGCTCGACCTCTACGACAAGGCTCCGTTCGCCAAGGGCATCAGCATGAGCCCGGCCAAGGTCCTGGAGAACGCCAACTCGAGAATCGGCGAATTCGACGTCCGCGCGCCCTCGGCGGCCGCGGCGGCCGGAACGCTTTCGGGCGGCAACCAGCAGAAAGTGGTGATGGCCCGGGAGCTCTCGCGGCCGCTGCGGCTGTTCATTGCCTCGCAGCCCACCCGCGGTGTCGACGTCGGCTCCATCGAGTTCCTGCACCGCCGCATCGTGGCGGAACGGGACGCGGGTACCCCGGTGATGATCGTCTCCACGGAACTGGACGAAGTAATGGAACTCGCCGACCGCATCGCCGTGCTCTACAAGGGCAAACTCGTGGGCATCGTGCCGGCCGGAACGGGCCGCGACGTCCTGGGCCTCATGATGGCAGGGCTTTCACCCGACGAGGCTCACGCTGATGCCGCCCATCACCCCGCCGCCCCGCCGAGCAGGCAGGAACCGCACAGCAGGCAGGAACCGGTGTCCCCCTCCCACGCCGAAGGAGGCGACCTTGACTGACCAGAACCAGCCACAAGACCCCGGCAGCAACCCCGCAGGCCCCGGTGGCGGAAAGCACCACGGCAAGCACCCCGACCAGCACCACGTGCCGAAACCCGCTGACGAGGAAACCGCAGCAGTGGTGTCGCTGGACACGGCCGGCGGAACCATGGAACCCTCGGCGGTGCCGGCAACGGCCCAGAGCGGCAAGATCCCGGGCGGCCCGGAGACCCTGGCGCGCAGGATCTTCACCGGAAGCGGCATGGTGTCCGTCCTTGCCGTGTTGCTTGCGTTGATTCTCGGCGGACTATTGATCGCGTTCACGGACAAGCAGGTGGGCACCACGGCCACATACCTGCTGGCCCGCCCCACCGACTTCCTGTCCGCGGTCTGGAATGCGGCCACCCGGTCCTACGTGGCGCTGTTCCAGGGTTCGGTGTTCAACCCCCGGGGTGCGGGAATCGGCGGGCAGTTCGCCCCGCTGCTGGAAACGCTCACCATCGCAACGCCGCTGATCACCGCCGGCCTTGGTGTTGCCCTGGCCTTCCGGGCCGGACTGTTCAACATCGGTGCACAGGGCCAGATCATCATGGCCGGCATTCTTGCGGCGTGGGCGGGGTTCGCCCTGCACCTCCCCGTGGGCCTGCACCTGCTGCTGGTCCTCGTGGCCGGAATCATCGGCGGGGCCTTCTGGGGCGGCCTGGCGGGTTACCTTAAGGCCCGGACGGGAGCCCACGAGGTCATCCTCACCATCATGTTCAACTACATCGCCCTGTACCTGCTGAGGTATCTGCTCAACACGCCGGCGTTCCAGCGGCCGGGGGAGTCCAACCCGATTTCCCCGATCCTGGACCCCAGCGCCGTGTACCCGCAGATCCTCGGAAGCCAGTACCGGCTCCACCTCGGCTTCCTGCTGGCCATCGCCAGCACGGTTTTCGTATGGTGGCTCCTCAACCGATCCACTGTGGGCTTTGAGTTCCGGGCTGTCGGGGCCAACCCGAAGGCGGCACAGACCGCAGGCATCAACGTGTCCCGCTCCACTGTCCTGGCCATGGCCATCGCCGGCGGCCTCGCCGGCCTGTCCGGCGTGGCGCAGGTTGCCGGTACGGAGAAGGTCCTTACGGACGGCGTCGCGGCCACCTACGGTTTTGACGCCATCACCGTGGCACTGCTGGGACGTTCGACGCCGTGGGGAACCTTTGCCGCCGGCCTGCTGTTCGGCGCCTTCCGCGCCGGAGCCGTGCAGATGCAGATCCAGACCGGAACCCCGATCGACATCGTGCTTGTGGTCCAGTCGCTGATTGTGCTGTTCATAGCGGCTCCGCCGCTGGTGCGGGCGGTCTTCGGGCTGAACCCGCGGCGCAAGAAGCAGCCAACCGCAGCGAAGTCCAAGGCGGCGGCAACCACCGGAGGTGCAGCATGAGCACAACAGCAACGTCGCCCCGACCGGGAAAAAGGGAGCCGGGAACTCCGCAGCCCGCTGACGGGCGGCGCCAAACGGCAAGATCGGCCAAGCCGGTCACCTGGAAGACCCCCGTCCTGCTCACCGTTTTCGGAGTCCTGTCCCTGATCTTCTTCGGCATCATGGGGCCCAACCAGACCGCGCGTTTCGGTCTCTCCTCCAGCGGGGACTTCTTCCAGCTGCCGGCACTGGAAGTCCCGGGGTTCCTGGGCGGCATCGTCCTCTCGGTCCTGATGCTGGGCCTGGCAGCGTACGCCGTCTACCTCAAGACCAAGGACCAGGCCGCGCCCCGCTGGTTGCCCGTCACGTTCATCGTGCTCTTCGTGGCAGCCTTCCTCATCTGGGTGGTTGGCGGTGCCCGAACGCCGAGCATCTCCCTGGCCGGTCTGATCGCCGGTTCGGTGACACTGGCGGTGCCGCTCGTGTTCGGCTCGCTCTCGGGCGTGCTGTGCGAACGGGTGGGTGTTATCAACATCGCCATTGAGGGCCAGCTGCTGGGAGGCGCCTTTACGGCGGCCATGGTGGCCACGATGACCAGGAATCCTTTCGTCGGGCTGCTGGCGGCTGCGGTGGCGGGCGCCGTGGTCTCCATGGTCCTGGCACTGTTCAGCATCAAATACCTTGTCAACCAGATCATTGTGGGCGTGGTCCTGAACGTGCTGGTCTCGGGCCTGACGGGCTTCCTGTTCAGCACGGTGATGCAGGCCGACAAGGCAGCGTTCAATTCCCCCGGCAGGTTGCCCATCATCGACATCCCCGTGCTGTCCAGCATCCCGGTGCTCGGGCCCATCCTGTTCAAACAGTCCGCGGTCGGCTACCTCATGTACATCGCGGTGATCGTGGTGTGGATCGGGCTGTACAAGACCAGATGGGGCCTGCGGGTCCGCGCAGTCGGTGAGCACCCGCAGGCCGCGGACACGATGGGCATCAAGGTGAACGCCACACGCTTCTGGAATGTCACGCTTGGCGGCGCCGTTGCCGGGATCGGCGGCTCCTTCTTTACGCTGGTGGCGATCGACAGTTTCACAAAGGAGATCTCCGGCGGGCGCGGCTTCATCGCACTGGCTGCCCTGATCTTCGGACGCTGGAACCCCATCGGTGCGTTCTTCGCCGCGCTGCTGTTCGGTTTCGCGGACAACCTGCAAAGCATCGTGACCATCATCGGAACCCCGGTGCCCAGCCAGTTCATGGCCATGCTGCCGTATCTTGTGACGGTCCTGGCGGTGGCAGGCCTCGTGGGCAGGTCGCGGCCGCCGGCCGCCAGCGGCATTCCTTACGTCAAGGGCTGACGGCCATGGAGGAAATTCCTGCGCCCCCGCGAGCGACGGCCGGCCAGTCCGACGTCGACTGGCCGGCACTGAAGGCGTCTGCCGTCAGTGCCATGAAGAACGCCTACGCCCCCTACTCGAAGTTCCCGGTGGGGGCGGCTGCGCTCACCGCGGACGGACGGATCGTGAGCGGCTGTAACGTGGAGAACGCCAGCTATGGCCTGACGCTGTGCGCGGAGTGCGTGCTGGTGGGCAACCTCCGGATGACAGGCGGCGGACTCCTGCGGGCGTTCTACTGCGTCGACGGGGGCGGCAACGTACTCATGCCGTGCGGGCGCTGCCGCCAACTGCTGTACGAATTCCGGGCACCCGGCATGGAACTCATGACCACGCACGGAATCAAAACCATGGACCAGGTGCTGCCTGACGCATTTGGCCCCCAACACCTGGAGGAAACCCGGTGACCCAGAAGAGCGAGCCGTTCGACGCCGTCGACGTCATTCGAACTAAACGTGACAAGGGTGTCCTGAGCCCCGAACAGATCGACTGGACCATCGACGCCTACACACGGGGTGTCATCGCGGACGAGCAGATGGCCGCGCTGAACATGGCCATCCTGCTCAACGGCATGGACCGGTCCGAGATTTCCCGCTGGACCGCCGCCATGATTGCCTCGGGTGAGCGGATGGACTTCTCCAGCCTCCGGCGCCCCGACGGCGGGGTGAAGGCCACGAGCGACAAACACTCCACCGGCGGTGTGGGGGACAAGATCACCCTTCCGTTGGCGCCCCTTGTGGCGGTGTTCGGAGTGGCCGTGCCCCAGCTCTCCGGCCGCGGGCTCGGGCACACGGGCGGAACGCTGGACAAGCTGGAGTCGATACCTGGCTGGCGAGCCGCATTGAGCAACGAGGAAATGCTGGCCCAGCTCCAGGACGTCGGCGCAGTCATTTGCGCCGCCGGAGCGGGCCTGGCCCCCGCCGACAAGAAGCTGTATGCACTCCGGGACGTCACCGGAACCGTTGAAGCCATCCCGCTGATCGCTTCGTCCATCATGAGCAAGAAGATCGCCGAAGGCACGGGCTCCCTGGTGCTCGACGTCAAAGTGGGCAGTGGTGCCTTCATGAAGGACGAAGCCCGCGCCCGCGAACTGGCAGAGACCATGGTGGCCCTGGGCAAGGACGCGGGTGTGAACACGGTTGCCCTCCTGACCAACATGAACACGCCCCTTGGCCTGACCGCGGGCAACGCCATCGAGGTGGAGGAGTCTGTGGAGGTGCTGGCCGGCGGCGGGCCGGAAGACGTCGTCGAACTGACCGTCAGGCTTGCGGAGGAGATGCTGGCGTGTGCCGGGGTCAACGGCGCCGACCCTGCCGCCGCGCTCAAGGATGGCCGCGCGATGGACGTGTGGAACCGGATGATTGCAGCCCAGGGCGGGGATCCGCGGGCGAAGCTTCCCGTGGCGAAGGAGTCGGAGACCATCTACGCCCCGGCGGACGGTGTCCTCGTGGAGCTGGACGCTTTGGCTGTGGGCGTGGCGGCCTGGCGCCTCGGGGCAGGCCGCGCACGGAAGGAAGACACGGTGCAGGCAGGGGCCGGCGTCCGTCTGCATGCAAAGCCGGGGGCGGTTGTGCGGGCGGGGGAGCCGCTCGTGACCCTGCTGACGGACACCCCGGAGAAGTTTGCCCGCGCCAAAGAATCACTCGAGGAAGCATTCACGATTGCTCCGGAGGGGTCGCGCCCGGCACAGCAGCTCATCATCGACCGCATCGCATAGCGCCGTGCAGGCCATCAACGACTTCATCCTCGCGGCCGCGGGGCAGCCTTGGGTCCTGTTCATTGTCCTGGCTTGCTGTTTCATTGACGGGTTCTTCCCGCCCATCCCGAGCGAATCCGTGGTGGTGGGGCTGGCCGCCGTCGCGGCGACGGCCGACGTCCCCAATCCATGGCTCCTCATGGCGATCGCGGCGCTGGGCGCCTTCACTGGGGACAATACCGCCTACCTCATCGGCCGGGGCGTGGGAATCCAGCGCTGGCACTGGATGCGGGGACCGCGCATGCAGCGGGCATTCCGGTGGGCCGGGCGCGAACTCCGGAAGCGCCCTGCATCGCTGATCCTCGTGGCGCGGTTCGTACCGATCGGCCGCGTGGCGGTCAACCTGACAGCCGGGGCCACGCACTACTCCCGCACCCGCTTCATCGGACTGACGGTCCTGTCCGCCTCATTGTGGGCCAGCTACTCGGTGGCCATTGGGTTGTTTTTCGGCCAGTGGTTCGAGGAAAACCACCTGCTCGGGGCCGCAATCGCGATTGTCTGCGCGATCGTGCTCGGCATCATTGTGGACATCGTTATCACCAAGCTGCGCGGAAGAATTCCCGAGCCATTAGCGGAAGAGTGATTTTCCTGAAAGGGGCATAGCGGATATGCTCACGCCATGCGACACTGAAGAGCGATTTACGTCACTCTCAGTTCTTGTCATTGTCGAGGAGCAACACCCGCGTGGAGTTTATAAATGAGGCCGTGCTCCATGCAGCGGGTCAATGGTGGATTTATCCCGTTTTGCTTTTGTTTTTCTTCGTTGACGGCTTCGCCATGGTCGTGCCCAGCGAGACGCTCATCGTCGCTTTGGCGGCCTTCTCCCGGCACAGCGGCGAGCCCAATCTCTGGATCCTGGGGCTGACTGCACTTACGGGTGCGATCGCCGGCGACAATATGGCGTACCTTCTGGGCCGGAAGATCGGCCTGAACCGCTGGAAATGGATGCGCCGCCCGAAGGTCCAGAAGGCCTTTGCCTGGGCCCGCTATGAACTGGAGAAACGCGGGGCTGTGCTGATTTTCACGGCACGCTACATCCCATGGGGTCGCGTGGCGGTCAATTACGTCGCCGGAACCACGGGCTTCCCGCACCGCCGGTTCTTCCTGCTGGACGCCTTCGCGTGTGTGACCTGGGTGGGATATTCCGTCGGCATCGGCATTGTGGCCAGCTCATTTCCACTGCTGCACCACAATCCGCTGCTCGGAGCCGGCATCGCCGTGGTCTTCGCCGTCATCCTGGGAATAGTCATTGACCACCTGCTGCGCTGGTGGCACAAGCGGCTCGGACGCAACGACGTTGTCCCGGAGCCGCAGGGCGCCGGCGCCGAAGCCGACGAGGCGCTCCGGAATGTCTCCGAAGCTGCCGACGCCGATCGCCTCACCGCCGCGCTGCCTGTTGCCCTTACCGCCGATGCGGAACCGGGCCGCTGAGACAGCCCCACTTAGGGCCCGGCCGGGCCGTTGGCGTTGCAGGCCCTCCAACCCTAGAGTTGGCATGTGACTGAGCCAATCGTTGACGCCGCCCCTGCCCTTGACTTCGACCTGAAGAGCCTTCCCAAGGTATCCCTTCACGACCATCTGGACGGGGGCCTGCGCCCCGCCACCATCATTGAATTGGCGGAGGCCGCTGGCCACACCCTTCCCTCAACGGACCCTGCCGCGCTGGGGGAGTGGTTCCGGGAGTCCGCGAACTCCGGCTCCCTCGTGCGCTACCTCGAGACCTTCGACCACACGGTCGCTGTGATGCAGACGAAGGAAGGCCTGTTCCGTGTGGCCAAGGAGTTCGTCGAAGACCTCGCCGATGACGGCGTGGTCTACGGAGAGGTCCGCTGGGCACCGGAACAGCACCTCCAGAAGGGCCTGACCCTGGATGAAGCGGTGGAGGCCGTCCAGGAAGGCCTCGAAGCGGGCGTGGACGCAGTGTCCGAGAGCGGCCGCGAAATTCAGGTGGGCCAGCTCATCACCGCCATGCGGCACGCCGACCGTGGCCGCGAGATTGCGGAACTCGCCGTCCGCCACCGCGACAAGGGCGCCGTCGGCTTTGACATTGCAGGAGCCGAAGATGGCTTCCTGCCCTCGCGCTTCCGCGACGCCTTCACCTACCTGGCTGAAAACAACTTCCCCGCCACCGTCCATGCGGGAGAGGCAGCCGGCCTGGACAGCATCCAGTCCGCCCTGGTGGACGGCCGCGCCCTGCGCCTGGGCCACGGCGTCCGCATCGCCGAGGACATCATGGTGGAGTTCGACGAGAGCGACGACACCGGTGAAGACGATGACAACATCGGCCTGGTGACCCTCGGCAATCTCTCCAGCTGGGTCCGCGACCGCGGCATCCCGCTCGAAATCTGCCCCTCCTCCAACCTGCAGACCGGTGCTGTGGCCGGGTTCGGCGAAGGCATCGAGAGCCACCCGCTGGACATGCTCTACCAGCTGGGCTTCAACGTGACCATCAACACGGACAACCGCCTCATGAGCGGAGTGACCCTCACGGACGAGTTCGAGCTGCTGGTGGAGACGTTCGACTACGACCTCGATGACTTGCTGGAACTCACACTTAACGCCGCAGAGGCCTCCTTCCTCCCGCTCGAGGAAAGGGAAGCCCTGGTGGAGTACATCAACGACGCCTACGCGAACCTTGGCTAAGGACACGCCCGACGGGGTGGGGGAGCTGCTGCGGGTGATCGCCGCTCTCCGTGAGCACTGTCCCTGGATGGGCGCCCTCACCCACGCCTCGCTCGTGGAGTACCTCCTCGAGGAGGCCTATGAGGTCGCCGAGACGATCGAGACGGGTGCGGATGAAGCGGAACTGAAAGGCGAGCTGGGGGACGTGCTGCTCCAGGTCGTGCTGCACTCCCGGCTGGCCGAAGAGCGCGGCACCTTCGCGTTCACAGACGTCGTCAGGGGCATCACCGCCAAGATGATCCGCCGCAATCCGCACGTGTTTCGGCCGGACGGCTCCCTGCAGGACATGTTCCCGGCCACCGTCGAGGAGATTGTGCTCAAGTGGGACGCCGTCAAGAAGGCCGAAAAACCCGATCGGGCCAACCACTTTGAGGGCATCCCTGAAGCCCTGCCTGCCCTTGCCCGGGCGCAGAAGACCCTGGACCGGGCTGAGCGGGCAGGGCTAGCCCACGCGGCGCACGGCAAGGCGCCGGTTGGGCCGGCCCGTCTGCCGGTTGAGCTTGCCGGAACCTTCACCACCGAAGCGGAGCTCGGCGAGCTCCTCCTCGCCCTCGCGGGGGTTGCGCACCGTAAGGGTTTCGACGCCGAACGGGCCCTCCGAGGTGCCGTCCGCCAGTACCAGGACCAGGTTCCGCCGGGATCATGACGTCCGTGTGCTGGATAGGTTTCCGTAACGTTCACCACTCTCGACTACGCTAGTCCCTGACGAGGACGTCGAGTCTTTCCGCTAGTTTCCCAGTAAATCGCTTCACCATAAGGAGCATATTCATGGCGCTTATCGATGCCATCCACGCCCGCGAGATCCTCGATTCCCGTGGCAACCCGACCGTAGAAGTTGAAGTTCTGCTGTCCGACGGCCAGATCGGCCGCGCGGCAGTTCCCTCCGGTGCTTCCACCGGCGAACACGAAGCCGTCGAACTCCGCGACGGAGACAAGGGACGCTACCTCGGCAAGGGTGTCCAGAAGGCCGTTGACGCCGTCATCGACCAGATCGCTCCGGCCCTGACCGGCTTCGACGCCACTGACCAGCGCAGCATCGACCAGGCCATGATCGACCTGGACGGCACCCCCAACAAGGGCAAGCTCGGCGCGAACGCCATCCTGGGTGTTTCCCTGGCCGTCGCCAACGCAGCCGCGGCCTCCGCTGACCTGCCGCTGTACAAGTACCTGGGCGGCCCGAACGCCCACGTCCTGCCGGTACCGCTCATGAACATCCTCAACGGCGGCTCGCACGCCGACTCCGACGTCGATATCCAGGAATTCATGATCGCCCCGATCGGCGCCGAGACCTTCTCCGAAGGCCTGCGCTGGGGCGTTGAGGTCTACCACAACCTCAAGTCCGTACTGCAGGCCAAGGGCCTCTCCACGGGTCTTGGCGATGAGGGTGGCTTCGCTCCTAACCTGCCGTCCAACCGCGCTGCGCTGGACCTCATCCAGGAAGCCATCACCAACGCCGGCTACACCCCGGGCAAGGACATCGCCCTGGCCCTGGACGTCGCCTCCTCCGAGTTCTACAAGGAAGGCGCCTACCAGTTCGAAGGCAAGGCCCTTAGCTCCGCCGAGATGAGCGCTTACTACGCCGAGCTTGTTGCCGACTACCCGCTGGTGTCCATCGAGGACCCGCTGGACGAGAACGACTGGGAGGGCTGGAAGATCCTCACCGACACCATCGGTGACAAGGTCCAGCTCGTGGGCGACGACCTGTTCGTCACCAACCCCGAGCGCCTGCAGCAGGGCATCGACGCCGCCACGGCCAACTCCCTGCTGGTCAAGGTCAACCAGATCGGCTCGCTGACCGAAACCCTGGACGCCGTGTCCTTGGCACAGCGCTCCGGCTACACCACCATCACCTCGCACCGCTCCGGCGAGACCGAGGACACCACCATCGCCGACATTTCCGTCGCCACCAACGCCGGCCAGATCAAGACCGGTGCCCCGGCCCGGTCTGAGCGCGTTGCCAAGTACAACCAGCTGCTGCGCATCGAAGAGGAACTCGACGACGCCGCACGCTACGCCGGCCGCAGCGCCTTCCCGCGTTTCAAGGCCTAATAGCCGGAATAACAACTGACCGGTGGCTATGGTGGAAAGACCGTAGCCACCGGTTTTGTTTAAGGCCGCACGGTGGCACAGCCCAAAATCCAGGAGTGCCATGGCTACCCGCCGTCCCAAAGTTCCCCGGGTGACCCCAGCGACCCGGCAGCCCGAGACAGATGCCGCCGGGGGAGATGTCATCCAGGCGGACTTCGGCGGCCACCGGCCGGCCGGGGCGCTCAGGGATGCGGGCACCAGGAACACCGCGGCCGGGGAAAAGGGTGCGGCCAGCACGGCAACAGCGGGTAAAGCAGCAACGGCGGCCAGCGCAGCTACCGTGGGGAAGGCAGCGGCGCCCGGCAGCGGCTCCCCGAAGGAAACAGGGAAGAACGGCAGCAAATCCGCGGCGTCGGCTGATGCGGGAGCCGATGAAAACCTCGACCCCATCCCCGCCAAAGCATTTTCGGGACGCATGCTGGCGCTGGCCGTCGTCATGATTGCCATCACCATCATGCTGGCTCCCACCGTGAAGATCTTCATTGACAAGCGCGCCGAAATCGCTGCCCTCGAAGCAGACATCGCCGCCAGCAAGGCAGACCAGGACGACCTCAAGAGGCAGGTCTCACGCTGGCAGGATCCGAACTACGTCAAGCAGCAGGCCCGCGACCGCATTAACATGGTTATGCCGGGTGAGACCGGCTACTGGGTGTTCGGCAGTGACCTGCCGGCCGGCGCGTCAGCCGGCCCGCCCGGTGCAGCAGCACAAGACCCCACCAACCTGCCGTGGGTGGATTCCCTGTGGGAGTCCATCCGGCGTTCGGCAACAGACTAAGCGGCGCCCGCCGCAGGACTGTCCCAGACATCTTTGGAACAGCCACATCCGGGCAGGAAGGACGGCCGCGCCAGTGGACGACAACACGGCACCTGCGCCGGAGGAATCCCGACGACCCTCGGCACGCGACCTGGAGGTGCTGAGCCGCCAGCTGGGCAGGCCGGTCCGTGACGTCGTGGAGATCCCGGCGCGCTGCGTGTGCGGCAACCCCCTCGTGGCGGCCACAGCTCCGCGGCTGAGCAACGGGACGCCGTTCCCCACCACGTTCTACCTGACGCATCCGGTAATCACCTCCGCCGTGTCGCGGCTTGAGGCAGCCGGTCTCATGAATGAGATGAACGACCGCCTCGCCGCGGACGAATCGCTGGCTGCGGCGTACCGTTCCGCCCATGAGGCATACCTGCTGGCCCGCGCCGAGATAGGGAGCCGGTCCGGCATCGGCGAAGTCCCCGAAATCGACGGCGTCTCAGCCGGTGGGATGCCCACCCGGGTCAAGTGCCTTCATGTGCTCGTGGGGCACTCGCTCGCTGCCGGCCACGGAGTGAATCCTCTCGGCGACGAAGCCATCGCGGCCATCGGCGAGTGGTGGACCGACGACCGCTGCTACTGCGACGGCGCATGGGACACCGAGGGCGAACCCCCGTCCAGGGATCTTAGCCGGCACGGGCCCCAAGGCCTGCCGGCCATCGTGGGCCGGCCGGCTCCGGTCCGGAAGTCCAGGAAGGAGACCAGCGAATGACCAGGGTTGCAGCCATTGACTGCGGGACCAATTCCATCCGCCTGCTGATTGCCGACATCGACCGCGGCAACGGCCCGACAAAACTCACCGACATCGTGCGGGAAATGCGCGTGGTGCGGCTGGGCCAAGGTGTGGACGCCACGGGCGAGCTGGCCCCCGAAGCCCTGGAGCGTACCTTTGCGGCCGCCGCCGACTACGCCGAGACGATCCGCGAGTACCGGGCTGAGAAAGTCCGCTTCGTGGCAACGTCCGCCACCCGTGATGCCCGCAACCGCCAGGTCTTCGTGGACGGCATCCGCGGCCTCCTCGGCGTGGAGCCGGAAGTGATTTCAGGCGACGAGGAAGCGGCACTCTCATTCGCCGGGGCCAGCAGCGTGCTGCCGATGTCCGGTGCTGACCGCGTACTCGTGGTGGACCTGGGCGGCGGGAGCACGGAATTCGTCCTGGGAGACCAGAACGGCGTGATCGCCGCGAAGTCAGTGGACATCGGCTGCGTCAGGCTGACCGAACGCCACCTCACAAGCGATCCCCCCACCGCTGAGCAGATTGCCGCCGCGGAGGCCGACGTCGACGCGGCGATCGCCGAAGCGGGACTGGACGTTCCCTTGGAACGCAGCACCGCCGTCGTCGGCGTTGCCGGCTCTGTTACCACCATTACGGCGCATGCGCTGAAGCTGCCGGAGTACCTGCCGGCCGCCATCCACGGGGCCGAGCTGTCCATTGGAGCCATCGAGGAGGCAGCCAGCAGCCTGCTCGCCATGACCCGGGCCCAGCGGACAGCGCTGCCCTACATGCACCCCGGCCGCGTCGATGTAATCGGCGCCGGGGCCCTGGTCTGGCGGCGCATCCTCACCAGGATGCGCGAGCTTACAGCAGGAGAGGTCATTACGGCCACCGCCAGCGAACACGATATTCTTGACGGAATTGCCCTGAGTGTCAGCTAACGAGGCACCAGCCCACCGAGTATTGGATCGTGAATGACCAGAGCAACAGCCCGGTTCCGCCGGACGGTCTCGGCTCTGCTGTCGGCGGTGCTGGCCGGCGGCGTCGCTGCAGCAGCAATCGCTACAGCCCCCGCAGCGCAGGCCGACACCTGGCGAGACAAGGAATACTGGCTCAAGGAAGCCGGCATCACCAAAGCCTGGGAGATCTCAAAGGGCGCCGACGTGAAGGTTGCTGTCATCGACAGCGGCGTGGACGGCAACCACCCGGACCTCAAGGGCGCCATTGCCGGCGGCCATGACGTCTCGGGGGCGGGAACACCGGACGGGCAGAAAAGCATCGGCGCCAAGCCGGAGCACGGAACGCTGGTGGCCACAATGCTGGCGGGACGGGGCCACGATGCGCCGCCCAAGAAGTCCACGGCCAGCGCCAAGCCGTCGCCGATACCGTCAGCTTCGAAGACCCGGTCCGACGGCATCATCGGCGTTGCCCCCGAAGCCCAGATCCTCGCGGTCTCCACCTGGCTCGGCTCCGAGAACCCCGGCGGCAAGACCGACCAGGACCAGATTCCCGAGGCTGTCCGCTGGGCGGTGGACAACGGGGCCAAAGTGATCAACATTTCGTTGGGCAGCACGTCCCCGGAGTGGCCGCAGACCTGGGACGCGGCATTCCTGTACGCAGAGCAAAAAGACGTGGTGATCGTGGCCGCGGCCGGCAACCGGCTCGGCGGCAACGTCCAGGTGGGCGCACCCGCCACCATCCCCGGTGTGCTCACCGTTGCCGGACTGGACCTCAAAGGGCAGGCCAGCGTTGACTCCTCATCGCAGGGCATCAGCATCGGCGTGGCAGCACCGGCTGAAAAGCTCGCTGGCGGGCTACCCGGCGGAAGCTACGCGGAATGGGCCGGCACGTCGGGAGCCACACCGATCGTCTCCGGCGTGGCAGCCCTCATTCGGTCCAGATGGCCGGAGATGAGCGCAGAGCAGGTCATCAACAGGATCGTTTCCACGGCCAAGGACGCCGGGGCACCCGGTAAGGATCCGCTGTACGGTTTTGGCGTGCTGGACGCCGAGGCCGCGCTGAAGGACGATGTCGCGGAGACCAAGATCAACCCGCTCGGGTCGATCTCGGACTGGATCCGTGTCCACCGCCGCGGCAACTTCGCCACCCCCACGCCCCCGCCAGCTGCGCCTGCCGAGTCCGCGGCGGCGCAGCCCACCCTGCCCCGGGCCACGGTACCGGTTGCGGAGCCGCCGTCGCGGCTGGACAGCGCGCTTCCTGCCGCCGTCGTCATTGGTTTTGGCGCCCTCTTCATTGCCATCATCGCGGCCGGCGCCGTACAGCTGGGCCGCGCGTACCGGGCCTCCGGCGACAGCGCCGAGGACCCCGAAACCGGGGTGCTCAACAAGGTGGATTCCGGGGGTCCCGGTAGTTAGTGAAGATTTTCACAAACTACTGTATTCTGGATGCATGGCAACCACCCCTCAGCTCCAGGACCGTCCCCGGGTACTCGTCGTCGGCGGCGGGTACGTCGGCCTGTACGTAGCACTCAAACTGCAGAAGAAGATCGCGAACGCCGGTGGCATCGTCACCGTCGTCGATCCGCTGCCTTACATGACCTACCAGCCCTTCCTGCCCGAAGTTGCCGGCGGCAACATCGAGGCGCGCCACGCCGTGGTCTCCCACCGCCAGCACCTCAAGCAGACCGAACTCATCCAGGGCCGCGTCACGTCGATCGACCACGCCAACCGCACGGCCGTGGTTGCCCCGGCCGACGGCGGCGAAAACTTCGAGGTGCCCTACTTCGACGTCGTGGTGGCCGCAGGTGCCATCACCCGCACATTCCCCATCAAGGGCCTGGCGGACAAGGGCATCGGCCTGAAGACCATCGAGGAGGCCGTTGCGCTGCGCAACAAGGTCCTCGAGCGCATCGAGGTCGGCTCCACCATGACGGACCCCGTTGCCCGCGCCCGCGCCCTGACCTTCGTGGTTGTCGGCGGCGGCTTCGCCGGCATCGAGTGCATAACTGAAATGGAAGACCTCGCCCGCGCCGCCGTCAAGAACAACCCGCGCGTCAAGCAGGAGGAAGTCCGCTTCGTCCTCGTCGAGGCCATGGGCCGCATCATGCCCGAGGTCACCGAGAAGCAGGCGGTCTGGGTTGTGGAGCACCTCCGCAGCCGCGGCATTGAGGTGCTGCTGAACACCTCCCTTGAAAGCGCCGAGGGCTCGCTCAAGCTCATCAATCTGCCGGACAAGTCCCTGGCCCAGGAATTCGAGTCGGACACGCTGGTGTGGACTGCCGGCGTGCAGGCAAACCCGATGATCCGCTCCACCGACTTCCCGCTCGAGCCGCGCGGTCGTGTCCGCGTCCTTCCCGACCTGCGCATCGCCGGCGACGAAGGCATCATCGAGAACGCCTGGGCAGCCGGCGACATCGCCGCCGTTCCCGACCTCACCGGTGGCGGCCTTCCGGACGGCACCTGCGTCCCCAACGCCCAGCACGCGCTGCGCCAGGCCAAGCGCCTTGCCAAGAACCTGTGGGCTTCCCGGTGGGAAAAGCCGCTGACCGACTACAAGCACAAGAACCTTGGTGCAGTGGCTGGCTTCGGCGAGTGGAAGGGTGTTGCCAACATCAACCTCCTGGGCCGCATCGGACTCAAGGGCGGCCTCGCGTGGCTGGCACACCGTGGCTACCACGGCATGGCCATCCCTACCGTTGAGCGCAAGATCCGCGTGATCTTCGGCTGGATCCTGAGCTTCTTCATGGGCCGCGACACCACGCAGCTGGAAGATCTCGACAACCCCCGTGGAGCCTTCATTGCGGCTGCCACCCCGGCGCCCAAGCCGGCTGCCGCTCCGGTTGCACCGCCGGAAGCGAAGCCCGCCGACGCGGAAGCGAAGCCCGCTGACGCCGAAAAGAGTTCCAAAGATCCTGTTGCGGCGAAAGCCAAGTAAGAGCCAGTACTGACGACGGCGGCCGTTCCCTTCCGGGAACGGCCGCTTCGTTGTTTGGGCTGCTGCTGTCCGCCCTGGTCCGCGCCGGTTGCGCCCCGGGTGTCCCGGCTGCCTGCTGCCGGGATGTCTAGACTGGCTGCATGACCGGTGAAACGAATCTCCAGACGCTCCTGGCCACCATGCACCCGGTGCTTCGCAGCGGCGAGTATGTGTACGTGCTCTGGCCGCATGGAAAGCCCCTTGCCCCGGGAATTGAGGCCGCAGTGCGCGAGGCCGAAGGGCTGACGGCCGTGCTGCCCAGGGCCGAGGCGGATGCGCTGGGGCTGAAGTACGACTTTGTGGCCTCCTGGATCACGCTTGAGGTTCACTCGGAGCTGGAGGCCGTGGGCCTGACGGCAGCCGTGAGCAGGGCACTCACGGACGCCAGGATCAGCTGCAATGTGCTGGCGGGCTTCCACCATGACCACCTGCTGGTGCCGGTGGGTGATTCCGCCCGTGCCCTTGAGGTGTTGACCGAGCTCTCTGCTGCGCACACAGCCGGTGAGGAACCAGCGCGTGAGGTGAAGCTGCGGAGCGAGAAGGCGGAGGACCGGGAGGCGATCCTCGGATTGACGGCGGAGGCGTTTTCCGTGTCACCGGTTACTGGGTTGCCCGTGGAGGGTGAACCCGTGGAGGTGGACCTCCTGCGCCGCCTCTTTGACTCCGACGAATACCTGCCGGAACTAAGTGTCGTCGCCGAAATCGACGGTGAAATCGTAGGCCACGCGATCAGCACACGCGCTTGGGCGGACGGACTTGAGCTGCTCGGCCTTGGCCCCATAGGAGTCACTCCCAGGCTGCAGCGCCACGGCATTGGCTCGGCACTGGTACGGGAAACGGTGATCCGGGCCAACGCGGCGGGGGAGAGGGGCATCGCGCTGCTGGGCAGCACGGAATACTATTCCCGCTTCGGCTTTGTTCCGGCGTCTTCGATGGGCATCGAGGCGCCCGACAAGCTCTGGGGCGACGCCTTCCAGTTCCTGCCGCTCGCGCTGTGGCCGGGCGGCGTTCATGGGACTTTCCGGTACGCCAAGCCCTTCTCCGCAATTGAAAGTAACGCCGAAGGCGGGAAGCGATAGCGGAAAGCGATAGCATTGACCGGGCGCCCCAGTAGCCCAATTGGCAGAGGCAGCGGACTTAAAATCCGCGTGTTGTGGGTTCGAGTCCCACCTGGGGTACACAGTTGACTGGCCGGACCAGCCGGCCGCGAGCCGACTGGCAGGAATTGTCTGTTTTTCCCTTTCCTCTCCTCGTTTTGGCGCGGGTGTCCCATATGCAACGAGTGTTATAAGGATGTGACCTTACTCACTTATGTTCACGCTCAAATTGCACTAGCTTGAAAACTAACTCAGGAATACCTGACCAATCGCATCAAAGGCCGTTCGCACCTTTCGATCGAGGAGACTCTCAAATGATTTCACTCCCCCAGGCGGCGCCCCGAGTCGCTAAGCTAACCGCGCTTAGCATCGGCGTCGCCCTTCTGGCTACGGCCTGTGGCGGCAGCCCCACCCCGGGCTCGACGGAAACCACAGCCGGTGCAGGCGGCATCGCCTGCCCCGCACCGAGTGCCACTGCCGGAGCCACGAGCACCGCAACAGAGATTGGTTCCGTGCCGCCGTCCACAACCACCACCCCGACGCCGCTGAAGATTGGATCGCTCCTGCCGACAACGGGGTCGCTGGCGTTCCTGGGCCCGCCCGAGATCGCCGGTGTGAATCTCGGCATCAAGGAAGTCAACGCCGCCGGCGGCGTCCTGGGCAAGCCGGTCCAAGTGATCCACCGCGACTCCGGCGACACGAAGACCGATATTGCAACGCAGTCCACCACGGCTCTGCTGGGCCAGGGCGTCAGCGCCATTATCGGCGCGGCATCCTCAGGTGTGTCCAAGACGGTGATCAACCAGATCACCGGTGCCGGCGTGGTGCAGTTCTCGCCCGCCAACACCTCGCCGGACTTCACCACATGGGAGGACAAGAACCTCTACTGGCGCACGGCTCCGTCCGACGTGCTGCAGGGCAAGGTTCTGGGCAACTACATGGCAACGTGTGGCGCACAGACCGTCGGCATGATCGTCCTGAACGATGCGTACGGCACCGGCCTGCAGAAGAACGTCAAGGAAGCCTTTGAAGCGGCGGGTGGCCAGGTTGTGGCCGAGGAACTCTTCAACGAGGGCGACTCGCAGTTCAGCAGCCAGGTGGACAAGGTCATTGCCGCCAAGCCGGATGCCATTGCCCTCATTACCTTTGACCAGGCCAAGAGCATTGTGCCGCTGCTGACCGGCAAGGGCATCAAGCCCACGCAGCTGTTCATGGTGGACGGCAACACGTCCGACTACAGCAAGGACTTCAAGCCCGGAACGCTGAAGGGCGCCCAGGGAACCATCCCGGGCACGTTCGCGAAGGAAGACTTCAAGAAGAAGCTCCTCGCCATCGATCCGGCCCTGAAGGACTACAGCTACGCCGGTGAGTCCTACGACGCAGTCAACCTGATCGCGCTGGCTTCAGAGGCTGCCAAGAGCACCAAGGGCACGGAGATTGCCAAGCAGCTAAAGGCGGTGTCGGAAACCGGCGAGAAGTGCAACAACTTCGCATCCTGCGTCACGCTTCTCCGCAACGGCCAGGACATCGACTACGACGGCCAGTCCGGCCCGGTGACCTTCTCGGACAAGGGTGACCCCACCGAGGCCTTCATCGGAATCTACGAGTACCAGGACGACAACAAGTATGCGCCGTCCAAGGAAGAATTCGGCAAGCTGTAAAGCCGCTTTCTCCAGCTGGAAAAGATAGGGTCCCCGTCCTGCAGGACGGGGGCCCTTCTGCTGCCCACGGAAGTGCCCCGGGCGTCCGCGGCACATCGGGGCGCAGCCTGGATTCGCAGAGCACGCAGCAGAGCGCGCGGCAGCGCGCGGCAGCGCACTCAGCGCACTCAGAACGGCAGGCAGAAGGGCCGCCACCGGATCGGTGACGGCCCTTCTGCTTGTCTAGCGTGTGTGGCCTAGACTTCGTCGGCCAGCGTTCCCAGGTACAGCTGGATGACCTTCGGGTCCTTCATGAGTTCCCGGCCGGTTCCCGTGTACGCGTCCTTGCCCTGGTCCAGGACGTAGCCGCGGTCACAGATCTGCAGGCAGCGGCGGGCGTTCTGTTCCACCATGATCACGGACACGCCTGCCCGGTTGATCTCGTGGACGCGCAGGAAGGTTTCATCCTGCTTGACGGGGGAGAGGCCTGCCGACGGTTCGTCCAGCAGCAGTACGGCTGGTTCCATCATCAGCGCACGCCCCATCGCCACCATCTGGCGTTCGCCGCCGGACAGGGAGCCGGCACGCTGGGCACGGCGTTTGCCGAGCTCAGGGAACAGGCTGGTGACAAAGTCGAAGCGCTTGGCGAAGTCCTTGGGCCGCTGGAACATGCCCATCTGCATGTTCTCTTCGATGGTGAGGGTGGCGAACACGTTGTTGTTCTGCGGCACGAAGCCCACGCCCTGGGTGACGAGTTTGTTCGCCTTAAGCCCTGTAATGTCCTTCCCGCGCACAATCACGGATCCTGAATGGACTTTAACCAGGCCGAACATGGCCTTCAGTAGCGTGGACTTGCCGGCACCGTTGGGTCCGATGATGCCGATCAGCTCACCCTTGCGCGCCTCGATGCTGCAGCCATTGAGGATGTTCACGCCGGGGAGGTAGCCCGCCACCAGATTGGTGACCTTAACGACGGCGCCATCCGCCGATGCCTCCTGGGCCGATGGGGCTGCGCTCGTGGCACTCATTCTTTATCCTTGTCTGTGCGGCTAGGTTCTGCCAATCCGGACTGGGGAGAGTTGGGCTCATCGTCACCCGGCCTCTGGAGGGCTTCCGGGCTAAGGTCTGGTTGCTTAAGGTCGGCCTTCTGGACGTCCGGGACCACTGATTCAACCGCGATAATGCCTGCGTTCTCGGTTCCCACAATGGATTCCTCGTCGGCTTCAAGCACTGCTTCCAGTTCCTTGATCCCCTCGGTGTCACCAAGGTCGACGTCGTGGTGGGCACCCAGGTAGGCGTCAATCACGGCGGGGTTCTTCATGACTTCTCCGGGAGGTCCCTCAGCCACGATCTTTCCCTCGGCCATGACAACGACCCAGTCAGCGATGTGGCGGACCATGTTCATGTCGTGCTCTACGAAGAGGACGGTCATGCCCTCAGCCTTCAGGTTCTTGATGTGGTCCAGCAGGGATTGGGTCAGTGCAGGGTTGACACCTGCCATCGGCTCATCGAGCATCACCAGTTTGGGCCGGACCATGAGGGCACGCGCCATCTCGAGCAGCTTGCGCTGGCCGCCGGACAGCGATGCCGCATAGTCGTCCTTCTTTGTATCCAGCTTGAACTTCTCAAGCAGAACGTTGGCCTGGGCGGTGATTTCCTTTTCCCTGCCGCCCCAAATCCCTTTGAACAGCGCCTTGGACAGCCGTTCGCCTGGCTGGTCGGAGCCGCCCAGGCGCATGTTCTCCATCACCGTCAGCTTGCCCATAATCTTGGTGAGCTGGAAGGTGCGGACCATGCCCATGCGTGCAACCTTGTAGGGGGACACGCCGGCTATGCTTTGCCCTTCGAACTGCCACTTGCCGGAATTCGGGGTGTCGAAGCCGGTGAGCAGGTTGAAGAGGGTGGTTTTGCCTGCCCCGTTGGGGCCGATCAGGGCGGTGATCTTATGACGCGGGATCTCAAGATAGTCGACGTCGACGGCGTTAATGCCGCCGAAGCTGCGTGTCACGTTTTCGGCGACGACGATCGGGTCCCGCTTCTTGCAGCCGGGGGTGTTCTCTCCGACGGCGATCGGGTTGCTGTCCGTCATGTAGTTGGTGCCGGCGTCGCTGTGGTTGCCGTTGGTGTTTGCGGTTTTTACAGTACTTGCGGTGTTGCGGTCCGGGTTGTTCATTGAATGTGCGCCGTGGCTCATGCGAACGCCAGCTCCTTCTTGTTACCAAAGACACCCTGCGGCCTGAAGATCATTAGCAGCATCAGGGCGATGCCCACCAGGATGTAGCGCAACTGCCCGGCCTGGACGGTGGTAAGCCAGGTCACTGCGCCTGATTCGATCAGGCCGTAGAGAATGCCCTGTGTCAGGGACAGGACCACCCAGAAGATCATGGCGCCGATGACCGGGCCCAGGACTGTGGCCATGCCGCCCAGCAGCAGGCAGGTCCACAGGAAGAACGTCAGCTCCGTGCCATAGTTGGCAGGTTGGACGGCGCCGCGGGGGAGCGTGAAAACCATCCCCGCCAAGGCGCCCAGGATGCCGCCGATGACGAGGGCCTGCATCTTGTAGGCATAGACGTTCTTGCCCAGTGAGCGCACCGCGTTCTCGTCCTCGCGGATGCCCTTGAGAACGCGTCCCCAAGGGCTGCGCATGAGGAGCCAGACGATAAGACAGCAGATGACGGCGAGTCCCCAACCGACGACCCGAATGAAGAAGTCACGGTTGTTCATCCCGACGTAGGAGCCTTCGGGGAATGGGTTCATGGCATAGAACCCACCTTCGAAGGCGGCCAGTCCGTTTGCTGATCCAGTCACAGCGGTGAGCTGGTTGGTGGTGACCACGTAGCGGACGATTTCCGCCGCAGCGATGGTGACAATGGCGAGGTAGTCGGCTCGCAGCCGGAGGGTGGGGATACCCAACACCAACGCGAACAGGACGGAGCAGATGACGGCGATCAGCAGGCCCACAAAGAAGGGAACACCAAACGTCAGCGTGGAGATGGCGAAGCCGTAGGCACCGACTGCCATGAAGCCGGCCTGGCCGAAGTTCAGCAGGCCCGAGTAGCCGAAGTGAACCGCAAGGCCGAGCGAGGCTAGCGCGTATGCCGCCGTCGTCGGGCTGAAGATCTCGCTCGCGGCGCTGGAAAGTATGAATCCGAAGTCCATGGCTGTCTCCTAACCCACGCGCTCGCGACGGCCCAAAATGCCCTGGGGCCGGAACAAGAGGACAACAATCATGATGAACAGTGCTCCCACGTACTTGAGGTCGGCTGCAAGGCCGAACACGGTGGTCAGTTCGACGAAAATTCCGACGATGACGGATCCGATCAGGGCACCGAAGACGGTGCCGAGGCCGCCGAGCGTAACGCCCGCAAAGATGAGCAGCAGGATCTGCGAGCCCATGTCGAAGGTGACGCCGGGGCGGTAATAGGCCCACAGGATGCCGCCGAGGGAGGCAAGCACGCCGCCCACGATCCAGACAAGCCGGATGACGCCGTCAACATCGATTCCGGAAGCAGCTGCCAGCGCCGGGTTGTCCGCCACCGCGCGGGTGGCCTTGCCGAGCCGGGTCTTGAGGAGCACGATGCCGATCAGCGCGATGACGATGGCGCTGATCACCAGGGACCACAGATTGTTGGGGGAGATCGAAACCGGGCCGATCTGTATCTCCGCGCTCTGCGCGAACGGGAGCTGCTGGGTGGCGCCTCCGAAGTAGAACTGGATGATGTACCGGACGGCCAGGGCGAGGCCGATGCTGACGATCATCATCGGGACGAGGCCGGTGCCCCGCTGCCGCAGCGGTTTCCAGAGGCCGCGGTCCTGGGCATACCCCCACAGGCCGCCGCACAACAGGGAAAGGATGATGGCCAGCCAGAACGGCAGGTTCATGGCGCTAAAGGCAAAGACCAGGACAGCGCCAAGGGTGACCATCTCGCCGTGCGCGAAGTTGGTGAGACCCGTAGTGCCGAAGATCAGGGACAGTCCCACGGAAGCGAGGGCGAGCAGGAGGCCGAAGCTCAGGCCAGCCACCAGACGGTTAAGCAGGTTCTGTCCGAAGTCCTGCTGCTGGACCACGATGCCCTTGCCGAACGCGAAAATCACCGAAAGGTTCGATGTCTGGCTGAAGGTTACGTTGCGCGGGTTGGCCTGGCCCTCGGCGAGCTTGATGCCTTCCGGCAGGGTGGACTCATCGAGTTCGATTTCGTAGGTTCCCTGGGTTGGCACCGCTATTCGCCAGGACCCGTTGGCACCCGAGGTTGCTGTTCCGGTGAAGTCACCGCTCTTGGCTGTGATCTTCACGCCTTCGATTGGGGCGCGCGCATCGTCACGCAGGAAGCCGCTGATGCTGTTCTGGAACTGCTGGTTCGACGTGGGTGGTGTCGGAGAGGGGGTGGCGGCCTGCGATGCTGGTGCAGCGACAAGCAGGAGAGCGAGGATACTGGCGGCGATAGCCCCCATAAACCTCAGCAGTCCGGCCGGACGTCTGCGCGGCAGGCCTCTCGGTGTGCGTCTCAAATTGAAAACCTCCACATGGGGGTGGTCGTGGTTGCTTTCCCTGCAGCCACTGTGAACGGAGAAGATGACAGCTGGTGGTGCGATGCGATGCTCGTGGTTCCCGTAATGCTGTTGACTCGTTGTGATATGTGTCACCCTACTTCGCTCATGTTACAGCGCGGGCAGTACAAACCCTGCCGTCAAAGGTGGTCCCTGTATAGCGATCACATAACAACTGTGAAGCCGGTCTAGGCCTGTATTTCAGTTAAGCTAACGAAAACTTTTGTTGTGTGCCAGTATTCCTAAACAGTCCCGTGGTGGCGTTTTGGCCGGCTTCGGGCCGGAGTTGATCACGATTCCGTGTCGGCGCCGGCGCCGACGGAACTTTACCTGCCGCTGGCGCGTGGAAATTGATAGTTTGAACTAAGGAAAGATCCCCACAACCCCTTATATGGAGGACACCCGCAATGGCACTTGGCGGAAACCCGATCTTCAACGGAAAGAACTTCCGTGGAGCCACCCAGGCACCGCCTGTCCCGCAGGCGTACGGGCAGAACCAGTATGGCCAGAATCCGTACGGCCAGGGCGGCTACGGCCAGGCCCCCGTTATGGACGCACCAGGCTGGGCTGCCCAGCAGAACATGACGCAGGACCAGCTCCAGCAGATGTACAACCGGCCCGCCGCCGGGCCGGCCGAAACCGGGCGGATGACGTATGACGACGTCATCATAAAGACAGCAGCCTGCCTCGGCGCCGTGATGGTCGGTGCCGCCGTCACGCTGTTCGTGAGCCTGCCCCTTGCCAGCATGCTGATGATCGTGGGCGCGCTGGGCGGCTTCGTGCTTGCCCTCGTCAACACGTTCAAGAAGCAGCCCTCGCCTGCACTCATCTTGGCGTATGCCGGCCTTGAAGGGCTGTTCCTTGGCGGACTGACCCGCATCCTGGACGGCATGTTCCCGGGTGTCGGACTGCAGGCCGTTATCGGCACGCTCTCCGTATTCGCCGTTACCCTCGTGCTCTTTAGGAGCGGCAAGGTGCGTGCCACTCCCAAGGCGATGCGCTTCTTCATGATCGCCATGATCGGCTACGCCGTGTTTGCCCTGGTCAACATGGTGATGGTCTGGACCGGCGCGGTACAGTCCCCGTTCGGCCTCAGCACGAGCATTCAAATCCTCGGAATTCCGCTCGGTGTGTTCATCGGCATCCTCGCCATCGGCCTGGCCGCGTTCTCGCTGATCATGGACTTCACGAGCATCGAAGCAGGTGTCCGGGCGGGCGCCCCCGAGCGCTTCTCCTGGACGGCGGCCTTCGGCCTGACCGTCACGCTGGTCTGGCTGTACGTGGAAATCATCCGCCTGCTGTCCATCCTCCGCGGCGAAGAATAGAACGAAACGACGGCCGACGCCGTCGTGCTCCAACTGAATCCGACTGACACAGAGGGTCCCGCTTCACGCGGGGCCCTCTTTCATCCCTCCGGATGTCCTGCGATGTCCCTGCCGGGACCGCCGGCAGTAGTCAGCTGAGCCGTTCCAGCACCAGGGCCATGCCCTGTCCGCCGCCCACGCAAAGCGTCGCCAGGCCCAGGGTTCCGTCCGTTTCGCGGAGGCCGTTGAGCAGCGTGGTGGTGATGCGGGCTCCGGTCATGCCGAAGGGGTGGCCCAGGGCAATGGCGCCGCCGTGGATGTTGAGCTTCGCGGAGTCGATCCCCAGCTCACGGGCGCTGGCAACCACCTGCACGGCGAAGGCCTCGTTAAGCTCCACGAGGTCGATGTCGCCGATCTGCAGTCCGGCGGCCGCCAGGGCACGCCGCGTGGATTCCACCGGGCCCATGCCCATCAGTTCGGGGGAGAGGGCGCTGACGCCTGTCGAGACGATGCGGGCCAGCGGCAGCAGTCCCAGCTCCCGTGCCCGGGAGTCGCTCATGATGACCATGGCGGCCGCGCCGTCGTTGAGGGGGCAGGCGTTGCCGGCCGTGACGGTTCCCTCCCGGCGGAATACGGGCTGCAGGGCACTGACGGCGTCTAGGGTGACTCCGGGCCGGGGCGAATCGTCCCGGTCCACGACGGTGCCGTCGCGCCGCTCATAAGGCGTGATTTCCCTGGCATAGAATCCGGAGGCGATGGCTGCCTCTGCCCGGTTCTGGCTCAACACTGCCCAGGAGTCCTGCTCTTCACGGCCGATGCCGTAGGACGTGGCCACGTTCTCGGCCGTCTGCCCCATGGCGATGTAGATGTCCGGCATTCGCCCGCCCAGTCGCGGGTCCGTCCACGGCGTGTTGGACTCGGCCCGTGCCGCTGTCCGCTGGCGCGCTGGTGCGAACAGCGGGTTGTGGTTGCCAGCGTCTGTTTCGCCGGCGCCTGCCCAGTTCTGGTACCGGGAGACGGCCTCGACGCCGCCACTCACGAAAGCATGGCCCTCGCCCGCCTTGATGGCGTGGAAGGCCATGCGGACGGTCTGCAGGCTGGAGGCGCAGAACCGGTTGACGGTGGAGGCGGGGACCGTGTCCAGGCCGGCGAGGATGGTGACCACCCGCGCCATGTTCGAACCGGCCTCGCCGCTGGGCTCGGCGCAGCCCAGATAGAGGTCATCCAGGCCGGGGCCGCTGTTTCCGGTCGGGTCGAAGGACGGCAGCTTGGCCAGCGCTGCGCCCACCATGGCGGCTGCCATGTCATCCGGGCGCTCGTCCTTCAGGGAGCCTTTGAAGGCGCGGCCGATCGGGCTTCTGGCGGTTGAAACAATGACTGCTTCCGGCATGGGCCCAGCCTACGCCCGAGCTACGCCAGCCGCATCGCCCCTGCCGCCGGGGTGACGGTGAAGATGTCGGGTGTGGTAAATCCCGCCCGGACGAAGGCCCGTTCGACGGCGGTCCGCACCCGCCGCTCCGCTGCCACCGGCGTCAGGGCGATGGCAGCCCCACCGAACCCCCCGCCCGTCATCCGCGCGCCGATGGCGCCGTTGGCCCGGGATGTTTCGACTGCCAGGTCCAGCTCGGCGCAGGAAATCTCGAAATCATCCCGCATGGAAACATGGCTGGCATCCAGGAGCGGCCCGATCGAGGATGGCCCCTGCCGGCGCAGCAGCTCCACAGTCTGCAGCACCCGGTCGTTCTCGGTGACTATGTGGCGCACCCTGCGGAACGTGACCTCGTCCAGGAGCCCGCTGGCTTCCTCAAGATCACCCGGGGCGACGTCGCGCAGCGCCTTGACGCCAAGCACCTCAGCGGCCAGTTCGCAGGAGGCGCGGCGTGAGGCGTACCCGCCGTCGGCGTGGGAATGGGAAACCTTGGTGTCGATCACCAGCATGACCAGGCCCGCGGCTTCGGCCTCAAACGGCACCAGCTCGACGCTCTGGTCGCGGCAGTCCAGGAACACGGCGTGGCCTGCCGAGCCGCGCAGCGAGGCGGACTGGTCCATGATGCCCGTGGGCGCACCGACGAAGTCGTTCTCGGCGCGCTGTGTGGCCAGGACCATGTCCTCGGGGCTGAGGCCCGCACCGGTGATGTCGTTCAGTGCCGAGATCACAGCGCACTCGATGGCATGGGACGAGGAGAGTCCGGCGCCCAGGGGCACGCTCGAATGCAGGAGCAAGTCCAGCCCCGGCACGTCGATGCCGCGCTGCTGCAGCGACCACATGACTCCGAGGGGGTATTTGGTCCAGCCCTTGGCGGACTGTGCCTCCAGCTGCCCCGTATCTGCCGTTGTCATGCCCTGGTCGCCGTAGGTGGACAGGAGGCGGACCGTTGAGTCAGTGCGGACTCCGACGGCGATGCGCGCTGTCTTATCGATCGCGAACGGCAGCACAAAGCCCTCGTTGTAGTCGGTGTGCTCGCCGATCAGGTTGACCCGGCCGGGGGCCTGCCAGACGCCGTCGGGTTCCCGGCCGAAGGCGCTGCTGAACTGTTCTGCCAGATGGGCTGTACTGGCGGCGGTCATGCGTGGGCTCCTTCAATCAGTGCCGGGGCGGACGGGGCGAGTTCGTCGGCCGGTGAGGCAGGGACGGTGACGGCGCGGAGCCGTTCCGCCACGAGCTCCGGAGTGGTGTCGTTGATGAAGGCCCCCATGGCCGCCTCGGACCCTGCGAGGAACTTTAGCTTGTCGGCCGCACGGCGGGGTGAGGTTAGCTGCAGATGCAGGTAGCTGGCCGGGCGGAGCACGTCATCGACCGGCGCCTGGTGCCACGCAGAGATGTAGGGGGTCGGCGTCGGGTACAGGGCGTCGAGGCGCTTGAGCAGGTCGAGGTAAACGTGTGCCAGCTCGTCCTTTTCCTCGCCGCTGAGGGCAGCCAGGTCCGGGACCTGGCGGTGCGGCACGAGATGGATTTCAAGGGGCCAGCGGGCGGCGAAGGGGACGTACGCGCTGAAGCTGTCGCTTTCCATGACCATCCGGCTGCCGTCCTCCCGCTCTGCCTTGAGGAGGGAACCGGTCAGCGTCTGGGTGCCGTCGGCGGCGTCATAGAACTTGCGGGCGGCTGCCCCCATGACGGCGGCGCGCGGTGTGACGTACGGGTAGGCGTAGATCTGGCCGTGCGGGTGGTGCAAGGTGACACCGATGTCCGCTCCCCGGTTCTCGAACGGGAAAACCTGCTTGATGCCGGGCAGTGCGCTGAGCGCTGCCGTGCGGTGCGCCCAGGCCTCCACCACGGTCCGGGCGCGGGTTTCGGTGAGGCCGCTGAATGATCCGGTGTGCTGCGGTGTGAAGGTGACCACCTCGCACCTGCCGAAGGCGGAACCCGTGGTGCCCCAGCCCGGGCGGTCCGGGACCGGGCCCACGGCCGGGCCGAGGGAGGGAAAGCGGTTCTCGAACACCACGACGTCGTAGTCCGGCGCCGGAATTTCCGAGGGGTTGGCAGCAGTGGTGGGGCAGATTGGGCACTGGTCGGCCGGGGGGAGGTGCGTGCGGGTCTGGCGGTGGGCGGCCACCGCCACCCATTCTCCCGTGAGTGCGTCGAACCGGACCTCGCCGGGTTCACCGCGGGCCGGGAGGTCACGACGGTCGGGCGTCGTCTCCACTGACCGCGGCCGGGCGGATGCGGCGTCGTCGAAATAGAGCAGTTCCCGGCCGTCGGCTAGATGGGTGCTGGTGATGTGGGTCATGCGTCATGTCCTTTGGTCGCTGTAACCGGAAGGCTCCGGTCAGCCGGGGGATGGGCGGGGAAGCCTGCTGCAGGCTCGGGGGGCGCTCCCCGCGGGGGATGTCCAGCGGAGGAGGAGAGCGGCACGATGCGGACGTCGCGAATGGTTTCCCGGAGCAGCCGTGCTGCCGCGGGGCCCTCCCGCCCGGTACGGATGCGGGCGTCGGTGACCAGCGTGTGAACAGCCGAAAGAGGCGCGATTCCGGCCAGTCCGACCAGCCCGTATTTGGTGGCATCGGCCAGTACCACCAGCGTTCCCGAGGCCGCGATCATGGCTGCATTGACCTCGGCTTCGAGGAGGTTGGGCGAGGTGATGCCTGCCTGCGGATCAATGCCGTGGACGCCCATGAAACAGAGGTCCGCGTGCAGGTGTTCCATGGCATGCATCGTGACCGGGCCAACCAGGGCTTCAGAGGGCGTCCGCTGGCCTCCGAGCACCAGGGTCCGGATTCCGCCGTCCTCCGTGGCCGGCCAGGCGGTTCCCGAAGGCACTGGGCCCGGCAGCGCGTTGGCCACCATGATGGAATTCGTGGCCACCGTCAGGCCGAGGTTGCGGGGGAGGAGACGGGCGAACTCGTAGGTTGTGGTGCCGCCCGAGATGAGCAGGGTCATGTCCGGCCGCACCAGCTTCAGCGCTTCGGCGGCGATGGCACGCTTGGCTTCTGTTTCCTGGGAAGCCTTGCTGAGGAACGCGGGTTCTACGGCACCGAAGGTGCCCGTGCGTGTGGCACCGCCGTGAACCCGGAGCAACAGGCCGTCGGCGTGCAGGCCGTCAATATCGCGCCGCACCGTCATTTCCGAGACGCCAAGGAAAGCGGACAGGGCGGCAACACGGACTGTGCCCTGCGCTTCGAGTTCCTGGAGGATCAGGTGCTGCCGCTGCGCTGCGAGCATTGCCCTCCTCCTTCTGACCTGTCTCGGACGCCCACGGTCCGGCATGGGCTACAACACCATTGTGGCATAAAACGATCAAAAACAAATAGTTTCTAACAAAAGAGAACAATGGGGGAGGTGCAGGAGCGCCCGCACGCTGTACGGTATGTCCATGACTTCCGGCGCCTTTTCTGAATCCAGCGTTGACCAGCCCGAACGGAGGCGGTTCGCCACCGGGCGGCAGTACGAACTGAGGCGGGGGGACGCCCTCGCGGTCGTGACGGAGCTGGCCGCGGGCCTGCGCTGGTACAGCCGCGGCGGTGTCCAGCTGACGGAATCCTACGGAGACGCCGATATCCCGCCAGGCGGTAACGGCATTACGCTGGCGCCCTGGGCAAACCGGGTGGAAGACGGCGTCTGGCACCTCAACGGCTCGAAGCAGCAACTGGACATCACTGAGGTTCCAAAGAACAACGCGAGCCACGGGCTGCTGCGCAACGCCGGGTACGCCCTGGTGTCCGAGTCTGAGTTTTCGGTGACCCTGGAGGCCCCGGTCTTCCCCCAGCACGGCTACCCGTTCCTCGTAAGGCACCAGGTGGAGTATTCCCTGGCCGAGGATCTGGGCCTGGTGGTGCGACAGACGCTGGTCAATGACTCGAGTGCGGACGCACCCTTCGTATTGGGAGCCCACCCTTATCTTCGCCTGGGCGGGATTCCCAGCGAGGAGCTGACCTTGACCGTTCACGCCGGGACGCGGCTCGTAGCGGACGACAGGCTCATTCCGCGGAGCTCGGAGCCTGTCAGCGGCGACACTGACTTGCGGCAGGGCAGGAAGGTGGGCGAGCTCGACATCGATGTGTCCCTGACGGACCTGGACTTCGACGGCGGCATTGCCCGCCACACGCTGACCGCGGTCGACGGCCGCAGCGTCAGCCTGTGGCAGGACGCGGGCTGCGCCTTCGTCCACGTTTTCGTGTCCAACAAGTATCCGGGCAGGCCCAAGGCGGTGGCCCTTGAGCCAATGACCGGCCCGGCCAACGCGTTCAACTCCGGCCACGGACTCCGCTGGCTTGCGCCAAATGAGTCATTCACGATGTCCTGGGGGATCAGCGCGTCGATGGACAGCGCTTCCTGATCTGCGGGCGCCGTCAGCGCGTGCTGCGACGCTGCGTTTCCCATAGCCGCGCAGCTAGGGAATTATGGGGCTATGACGCCAGCCAAGGACGCCACACCAGAAGAACCGGTCAGGACAACCATCCTTCCGCCCCCGCGGGCCCGGACCGAACGCGAACTCGAGCAGGACATTCCCTACGGTATCCGCATCGCGGCGGCGTGGTCCTGGCGGCTGGGGCTGATCCTCCTGATAGTGGGCGCCCTGGTATGGCTGCTCGGCAAGATCAGCTTCCTGATCATTCCGGTCATGGTGGCGGCCCTGCTCGCAGGCCTGCTCAGCCCCGTGGTGCAGTGGCTGCGCTCGCAGCGGGTTCCCAACGGAGCAGCTGTCGCCATTACGATCCTTGCCTTTATCGGGGTGATCGCGGGATCGTTGGCGCTGGTGGGACGGCAGCTGGCCCTGGGCTTCCAGGCATTGTGGAGCGAGGCCCTGGCCGGCGTACAGCAGGTGCAGACCTGGCTGGCTGAGGGGCCCCTCCACCTGTCGGCGGCACAGATTGACCAGTACATCCGCGAGGGAACGGCGGCGCTGCAGAACAACAGCAGCAGCATCCTCAGCGGGGCTCTTTCCTTCGGCAGCACGGCTGGGCACTTCGCCGCGGGGATGATCCTTGCCCTGTTCATCCTGATCTTCTTCCTGCTCGAGGGTGACCGGATATGGGCCTTCCTGGTCCGGCTTCTGCCCCGGCGTGCCCGTATTCCCGCCGACGGTGCCGGCCGGCGTGGCTGGGCCTCGATGGTCAGCTATGCGCGGATCCAGATGTTTGTGGCCTTCGTTGATGCGGTGGGCATCGGAGCGGGCGCGGCCATTATCGGTGTCCCGCTGGCGCTGCCCCTTGCTGTGCTGGTGTTCATCGGCTCCTTCATTCCGGTGGTTGGCGCCCTGGTAACCGGCGCCATCGCCGTGCTGCTGGCGCTTGTTGCCAACGGACCCGTCAACGCCCTGGTGATGCTGGGCATCGTGCTCCTGGTCCAGCAACTGGAAAGCCACATCCTGCAGCCGCTCGTCATGGGCAAGGCCGTGGCACTGCACCCCGTGGCCGTTATCCTCGCCGTCGCGGCCGGCTCCTACCTCGCGGGGATCCCCGGAGCGCTCTTCTCGGTGCCCATCCTCGCCGTAGCAAACTCGGCGATTCGGTATATTGCAGGCAGAACGTGGGAACATGATCAAGTGCTGGCTGGCGCGCGCGGCGGTGTCGTCGTCGCAGGTCCGGCCAGTGCAGACCAGGACAATACCATCAAGGAAGTCCGGTTGCCGGGTACGCGTCCCGGCCACGGCAAAGACGCCGATCGTGGAACAGGTGCTCCGGCCAGACAGTCTGCGCCGGGCTCCGAAGCTGAATTTCCCAAAGGAGAATAGTTCGTGAATACCCCTGAAAGCCTTCCCGTCACGCTGGACGATGTCCTTGAGGCGCAGAAGCTGCTTGACGGGATCATTACCCGGACGCCCGTCGAATCCTCCCGGGCGTTGGGCGGGATGGTGGGTGGCCAGGTCTTCTTCAAGTGCGAGAACCTCCAGCGCGCCGGCTCCTTCAAGGTCCGCGGCGCCTACGTCCGGATGGCACGTCTTTCCGAGGCGGACAAGAAACGCGGTGTGGTGGCAGCGTCCGCGGGCAACCACGCGCAGGGCGTGGCGGTCGCCGCGAAGAGCCTGGGCATCAAGGCGCGGATTTACATGCCGCTCGGTGTCGCGCTTCCGAAGCTCGCCGCCACCCGCAGCCATGGAGCCGAGGTGATCCTGCACGGGCACAACGTGGACGAGGCGCTCGCCGAGGCGCAGCGCTACTCTGACGACACCGGCGCGGTCTTCGTCCACCCCTTCGACAACGTGGACGTCGTGGCCGGCCAGGGAACCCTCGGGCTGGAAATCCTCGAACAGGTGCCCGACGTCGACACCATCCTCATGGGGGTCGGCGGCGGCGGCCTGCTGGCGGGCGTGGCCGTGGCAGTCAAGGCACGGGCCAAGGAGCTCGGCCGGGAGATCCGCATCATCGGCGTGCAGGCCGAGAACGCCGCCGCCTACCCGCCGTCGCTGGCGGCGGACGCCCTGGTGCCGCTGAAGAGGGTTTCCACCATGGCTGACGGCATTGCCGTGGGCCGGCCCGGCCAGCTTCCGTTCAGCATCATCCGGGAACTGGTGGATGATGTGGTCACGGTCAGTGAGGACTCCCTGGCACGTGCCCTGATCTTCCTGCTGGAACGTGCCAAGATGGTGGTGGAGCCTGCCGGCGCCGTGGGTGTGGCTGCTCTCATGGACGGCAAGATCGAGAATCCGGGTACCACCGCCGTGGTGCTCTCCGGCGGCAACATCGACCCCATGCTGATGCTCAAGGTGATCCAGCGGGGCCTCTCAGCGGCAGGCAGGTACATGACCGTGCGGATGATGCTCGATGACCGGCCGGGTTCTCTCGCCACCATTGCCCGGATCATCGCCGAGAACGATGCCAACGTGACGGGCCTTGACCACACCCGGGTGGGAGGTTCCATCAGCATGGGAGACGTCTCCATCACCGTGAACCTCGAGACCAAGGGCCACGAGCACGGAGAACAGGTCCTGGCCGCGCTGCGCGCCGAGGGCTTCCAGCCGATCGTTGTGCACTAGGAGCTAAAGATGCTGGAAACACCAGGGGAACCTCCGGCAACGCGGGACACCCCGGCGTCGCGGGCCAAGGGCGGGCTCCTGGTGGTGGGCTCGTTCGTGGTGCTGCTCTTCGCGCTCGAGCTGGTCAATACCGCGCTGCTGCATGGCCTGAACCGGGTGTTCGGCCTCAGGCCCCGCAGTGCGGACGGCATCTTTGACATCTTCACGTTTCCGTTGCTGCACGCCAACCTGAACCACGTCCTTTCAAACGCGCTGCCCCTGATTATTTTCGGGTTCCTGGTCTTCATGTCGGGGCTGCGGGTCTTCCTCACCGCGATGGCCTGCAGCTGGCTGGGATCGGGCGTGGCCGTCTGGCTGATTGGCAACCGCGGGATCACGGTGGGGGCGTCCGGCCTGGTCTTTGGGCTGTTTGCGTTCCTTCTGGTGCGCGGCTTCTTCAACCGCAGCTGGTGGCAGATCCTGCTGTCGGTCGTGCTCTTTATGGCCTACGGCAGCATCCTGTTCGGCCTGATTCCCAGCGTGGCGGGCTTTGTCTCCTGGCAGGCGCACCTTGGCGGTGCCGTCGGCGGTGTTGTGGCGGCGGTGGTGCTGCGCGCCCGCAACTCAGCCCGCCGGGGCTGACGCGTTAAAGCGCGACGCCGGTCCTCCCGCAATCGGGGAGGGCCGGCGTCGTGCGTTGCGGCAGGATCCGCGAAAGGTAAATTTTCGCCTAGCCCACGTACGGCTTGGCGGACAGGATCTCGACGGTGATGTCCTTGCCGTTCGGGGCCGTGTAGCTCAGGGTGTCGCCTTCCTTGTGGCCCATGATGGCCGCGCCGAGCGGGGACTTCTCGCTGAAGACATCAATGTCGGAATCTCCGGCGATCTCACGGGAACCCAGCAGGAACGTCTCGTCGTCCCCAGCGATCCGGGCAACAACGATCATGCCGGGCTCAACAATTCCGTCATCTGCGGGAGCCTCGCCCACATGGGCGTCGCGGAGCAGTTGGGTGAGCTGGCGGATGCGGGCCTCAATCTTGCCCTGCTCCTCCTTGGCGGCGTGGTAGCCGCCGTTTTCCTTGAGGTCCCCCTCTTGGCGCGCAGCTTCGATCTTCTGGACGATTTCCGCCCGGCCGGCGCTGGAAAGGTGGTCCAGCTCTGCCTTCAGGCGGTCAAAAGCTTCCTGGGTAAGCCAAGCTGCAGGCGCGCTGTTGGTGGTAGACACGGACATCTCCTCTAGTGGTTAGCAAGCAGGTCATACAAGCAAAGACCCCGCCACGGTGGCCACTTGTGGAACTCAGTAACCAACTCAGCGGGGTAAAGGTATTGGTCCATTGTAGTCAATCCTGTGGATTAAACCCAAAGGGCGAGCGGCGTGGGTCACATTTTTACCGGTCGGCGCCGGGGACCCAGCAGCTGTCCACTACGGCCGAGACGGACTGGGATTCAGTCCGCAGAACTTCGCGCAGGGCAACGGTGCGGCCGCCGTCGGTCGCAGCGCCCTGTCCCGACTCCGCCGGGACGTCCACGACTTTCCAGCCCACGATGGCGAACTTCGAGTCGAGGGCCTTGACCGCGCACTTCACGGCGGTCCCGGGATCCCGGGAGACCTGGAAGTCCACCTCGGTCTGCGTGGCGTCGACTGTCCGGTAGCCAATGTCCTTGAAAGTGACCGAGGACATGGCCGAGGACGTCGACACCCAGGCCAGGAAGCCGATACCGGCCGCCAGAGCCGCAATCCCTGCACCCCGTTTGGCATTGCGGGACAGCCTGCGCTTTGGACCGCCATAGCGATTGGCTAGGCTAATGTCTGCAGGCAGGGGAGTGCCCGACTTGTCCTCGGTAGTCACCATTCCAGTTTAGTGGCGATCCGCCGGGGAAAAATCCGGTGCCGGGCACTGCACCCGGCAACAGTAGAAAGAGGAGCAGTCCCAGATGACAGCGTCCACGAGTCCGTCACCTACACTCCGCCTCTTGGCCGTGCACGCCCACCCGGATGACGAATCCAGCAAGGGCGCCGCGACGATGGCCATGTATGCCGCGGCCGGGGTAGACGTCATGGTGGCGACCTGCACCGACGGATCGCGCGGCGACATCCAGAATCCTGCCATGGAAGGCGAGCCGCACTCCAAGAGGGACATGGCAGGGGCCCGCAGGCTGGAGATGAACGAGGCCGCCCGCATCCTGGGAGTGAAGCAGCGCTGGCTGGGCTTTGTTGACTCCGGGCTGCCTGAGGGGGATCCGCTCCCGCCGCTGCCGCCTGGGTCGTTCGCCCTGCAACCGCTCCATCGTGCCGCGGCACCGCTGGTGCGCCTCGTCAGGGAGTTCAAGCCGCACGTCATGGTCAGCTATGACGAAAAGGGCGGCTACCCGCACCCGGACCACATCATGGCGCACCGGGTGGCGGTGGAGGCGTTCGAAGCTGCAGGGGACCCCGAAAAGTACCCCGGTATCGGCGAGCCCTGGACGCCGAGCAAGCTTTACTACGACCGCGCCTTCAGCCCCGAACGCTTCCGTGCCCTGCATTTCGCCCTCGAAGAGGCAGGGCTCCAATCGCCGTACGCTGAGCGCCTCGCGGCCTGGCTTGAGGCCGACGCGGAGGGGCACACGGCGCCGCCGCCCGCGCACCAGACCACCACCCAGGTGGACTGCGGGGATTACTTCGAAACCCGGGATAATGCCCTCCGCGCGCACCGTACGCAGGTGGACCCGCTGGGGTTCTTTTTCGCCGTTTCACCCGACATGCAGCGCCGGGCATGGCCTTGGGAGGACTACACGCTGATCCATTCGCGGGTGCCCGCCGACCTCCCGGAAAAGGACCTGTTTGCAGGGCTAAGATAGAAACAACAGACAGTTTCTATCCCATGTAGAAGATAGCGCCGTAGAAGATAGCGGCTTAGAGCGACGGCCAGACGACCTGCGCCACGGCCCACCAAGAAAGTTCCCACTGTGCACCACATGCTCATCGCCCTGGCATCCTCCCCGGCCCCCTCGCCTTCCCTGCGCCCGGGCCTCTCCGAGGACCAGGTGACCCCCGGCCTGCTCGGCTTCCTGCTGACGGCGTTCATCGTGGTGCTCACGGCGCTGCTGATTGTGGACATGGTGCGCCGCATCCGGCGCGTGCGCTACCGTGCACAGGTGGAAGAGGAGCGGATGGCTGCGGCAGAAGCTGCCGACGTCGCCCACGACGACAACGCCGATATCGCAGCCAATGCGGATGACGCAGACAATGCGGATGTTGCAGGCAAAACAGACAATGCAGGCAAATCAGACAATGCGGGCAGAACAGACGCCTGAACCCGCCGACCGCAACGCCCTGGGTGAAGAGCCCTCGGCGTACCTTCGGCAGCACGCCGGCAACCCGGTGCACTGGCAGCCCTTCGGGGACCAGGCCTTCGCCCGCGCCGCCGCCCGGAACGTTCCGGTGTTCCTGTCCATCGGCTACGCCGCCTGCCACTGGTGCCACGTCATGGCCCATGAATCCTTCGAAGACCAGGCCACCGCCGACTACCTGAACGCGCACTTCGTCGCCATCAAGGTGGACCGGGAAGAGCGGCCGGACGTCGACTCCGTCTACATGGCCGCCACGCAGGCGGTCAGCGGGGAAGGCGGCTGGCCCATGTCCGTTTTCCTGACACCGGACGGACTCGCGTTCCACGCCGGCACCTACTTTCCTCCCCGGCCGATGCCCGGCCGGCCGTCGTTCCTGCAGGTGCTGGAGGCGGTACACGACGCATGGGAGGAGCGCCGGGACGCGGTGGAGGAGAATGCCCGTTCCCTCGCCGAGAACATGGGCCGCGCCCAGCTCTCTGCCGCAGTGAACCTCAGTGCGCCGCCCGGACTGCTCGATCCGGAGCTTCTTCCGGCAGCAGTGCGCTCACTGCGCCGCTCGGAGGACCCCGACGACGGCGGCTTCGGCGCCGCCCCCAAGTTCCCGCCGTCGGCGGTGCTTGAGTTCCTGATGAGGCATGCGGCCGTGGCCTCGGACACGGCAGATGAGGCCCGCGGCATGGCCGGACGGACGTTGGCCGCCATGGCACGGTCGGCCTTGTTCGACCAGCTCGACGGCGGATTCGCGCGGTATTCAGTGACCAGGGACTGGTCCGTGCCACATTTCGAAAAGATGCTCTACGACAATGCCCAACTGCTGAGGGCCTACGTCCATTGGGTCCGGCTGGGCGGAACACCCGGCTTTCCCGAGGCGGAAGCGGCCGAGGTCGCCGTTCGCACGGCCGAATGGATGCTGGCATCCCTCGGGCTCCCGGCAGGCGGCGGGCACGGCGCAGCGGTGGCCCTGGCGTCCTCGCTCGATGCCGACTCGGTGGTCAACGGTGAGCACCACGAGGGTGCCACCTACCTCTGGACGGCGGGCGATCTGGAAAACCTGTTGGGCAGTGACGACGGGGCCGCCGTCGCCCGGACCATGAACGTGGGTGAACAGGGAACCGTCTCGGAGCTCGGGTCGCCGCTGCACCCGGCCAGGGCTCTCAGCCCAGAGGAGGCCGCGCACTGGGCCGCCGTTCGGCCGCGGCTTCTTGCTGCCCGCGCCGCCCGGCCGCAGCCCGCACGCGACGACAAGGTGGTGGCGGGCTGGAACGGGATGGCGGTGGCGGCCCTGGCTGAGGCCGGTGCTGTGCTGGACCGTCCCGGGCTGGTGGACGCGGCGGTGCGGATTGCGGGCTACCTGGAGACGGTTCACTGGAGGGCTGCCGAGGGGGAACTGGTCCGCGTTTCACACGCCGGCGCCGCACGTGGAATCGGCGGGCTCCTGGAGGACTACGCCTTCTGCGGCGAAGGGTTTCTCACGCTGTTCGCGGTCACCGGGGATCCCCACTGGTATGGGCTGGCGGAGTCAGTCATTTTGGCGGCATGTCGGCGGTTCATCGTGGACGGCAGCCTGGCGGATACCGCCGGCGAGTCAGCCCAGGTGTTCAATGCCCAGGGCCGCCAACCGGGCCTCGACCCGTTCGACGGCGCCACACCCAGCGGTGCGGCGGCATTCGCCGGGGTCCTGCTGAGCTACGCAGCCCTGTCCGGCTCGTCGGAGCACCGGGCCATGGCAGGCAACATCCTTTCGCTGCTGCCGCCGCTGGCTGAGCGGGCTCCGCGAGTGGCAGGCTGGCTGCTGGCCACGGCGCAGGCAGCGGCCGAGGGCCCGGTGGAGGCCGCCGTCGTCGGACGCCCGGGCCCAGCAAGGGACGCCCTGCACGGGGCGCTGCTGCGGTCGCCCAGCCCGGGGCTGGTTATCGCCGTTGGCGATGGCGCGGCGGGTCATGGTCCAGCGAGTGATGGCCCAGCGGGAGATGGGCAGGGGGAAGCAGCGGTGCCGGCCGGGACCGTGCCGTTGCTGCGTGGCCGCACAGCCGGGGCGGACGGTGCTCCGCTCGTGTATCTGTGCCGCGACATGATTTGCGAGCGGCCGGTGGCCTCCGTGCCCGAGGTCAGGCAGCGTCTCAGCCGGATGGGGATTTAGCTCAGGACTAGCCTCAGGACTAGCTCAGGACGGCGATGAGAATCGCCGCGAAGTGGGCGGCGAAGGCGAACACGGTGAGCGCATGGAACAGTTCGTGGAAGCCGAAGTGCTCGTAGCTGATGTTCGGCTTTTTGAGCGCGTAAAAGACGGCGCCGGCAATGTACAGGACGCCCCCGAGGCAGATGAGGAGGGCTGCGGGCACGCTGGCAGCGAAGAAGTCAGGCAGGTAGAACAGCGAGCCGCACCCCAAGGCAATGTAGATCGGCACGTACAGCCAGCGCGGGGCGTTCGTCCACAGGAGCCGGAACAGCACACCCAGGATGGCGCCGGACCAGATCAGCCAGAGCAGCAGCACCGCGGTAGGTCGCTCCAGCAGGCTCCAGGCCAGCGGTGTATAACTGCCGGCGATGACCAGCATGATGTTGGTGTGGTCGAGCCGCTTCAGAACCATTTTCACGCCCGGAGACCAGTTGCCGCGGTGGTAAACCGCGCTGACGCCGAACAGCAAAATGCCGGTCAGGGCGTAGATGGCCGAGGTGACCTTGCGGTCCAGGGTGGGTGCCAGCAGCACGAGCACCACGCCGGCGGCCAGGGCCAGGGGAGCGGTGACCGTGTGGATCCACCCGCGCCATTTGGGCTTGATCATCAGCAGTTCGGCGATGCGGACGGCGGCGTCATCCACCGGGTTTGGCCGGTGCTCCGGGGTGCCCGGGCCGCCCGGGGAGGTGTTGCTCGTCATCACCCCAGAATAACCTACGAGTCAGTAAGTTACTTGCGGGTAATAGGATCTTGGCGGACTGACCCGCCCGCCAGGGAGGTCTACGGCAGGACGTGTGCACGCGCCTCCGCCCCGCGGACGGTAGCCTAGGATTTGCACAGCAGTCAGACAGCCAGGAAGTCAGGTGAATCTCCGGATGGAATTGCCCGGGTTCCTCTATGGCTTCTACGAGCGCAAACTGCTCCGCTCTCTTGGCCCGGACCGGATTCCCCGGCACATCGGTGTGATGGTTGACGGCAACCGCCGCTGGGCGCGGCAGTTCAATGCCCCCACGAGCCAAGGGCACCAGGCCGGCGCGGACAAGATCCACGAATTCCTGGGCTGGTGCCAGGAGCTCGGGGTCAGGGTGGTCACGCTCTACATGCTCTCCACGGACAACATGAACCGCTCCGGTGAGGAACTGGACCTGCTCATGGGCATCATTGCGAACACTCTGGACCGTCTCGACGAGAACGCTGACATTTCCGTGCATGCCATGGGCGCGCCCGAGCTCCTGCCGGACTATCTGGCGGAACGGCTGACCACGCTCACCGCCCGGACTCCGGTGCGTGAAAAGCTCCACGTCAACGTGGCCGTGGGCTATGGCGGCCGCCGGGAGATCGTGGACGCCGTCCGTGAACTGCTGCACGACGCCGTGGCACGCAAGGCCGACATCAGCGAGCTGGCCGACACCCTGTCCGTGGACGACATCTCCCGTTTTCTCTATACCCGGGGCCAGCCTGATCCGGACCTGGTCATCAGGACCTCCGGGGAGCAGCGGCTGTCAGGGTTCCTGATGTGGCAAAGCGCCTACAGCGAGTTCTACTTCTGTGAAGCGCTGTGGCCTGCATTCCGGAAGGTTGATTTTCTCCGGGCCCTCCGTGACTACGCCGGGCGGCAGCGCCGCTTCGGCGCTTAGCCTGGCGCTGTCCGTCCTCGCGTTCACCTCGAATTCACAAGCCGGCAACAGGAATCGCCGCTGCAGGCCGTTGGAAATTAGTCGGGGGAGATTTACGTTAAGAGCATCAGCAGGCAAAACCGCCGGCTGATCGGGGAGGCCAGTACATGGAGCGAACTTTCGCACCGGTTGTATGGGAGGCCGAGCCCGGCCTCTTGGCCGAGCCGCCTCACCAATAACGATTCCGGGCATGCGCCCCGGGGCTGGAGTCGATGTGGCTATTTCTGAACAACTGCCCGAAGTCATCACGGACGAGGGCGAGAAGGCTACCACTCGCGCCAAGCGAGCCATTCCAAAGACCGGTGCGGCAACGAAATACGCCGCAGCCGGTCTTGCTGTTTCCGGCCTGACGTCAGAATCCCAGCCAGCCGTCTCGACGTTTGTCATTGATACCTCGGTGTTGCTGTCCGATCCCCGCGCCCTGCTGCGCTTCGCTGAGCATGAGGTGATTGTGCCCATCGTCGTGATCACCGAGCTTGAGGGGAAGCGGCACGACCCCGAACTGGGCTACTTTGCACGGAGTGCGCTGCGGCTCCTTGACGACCTCAGGATCCAGCACGGCGGACTGAACAAGCCCATTCCGCTGGGCGACGCCGGTGGCACGCTCATGGTGGAGCTGAACCACATTTCGTCTGAAGTCCTGCCGGCCGGATTCCGGGGCGCCGACAACGACAGCCGCATCCTCGCCGTCGCCATGAACCTGGCCAACGAGGGCCGCAACGTCACGGTGGTGTCCAAGGACCTGCCCATGCGGGTCAAGGCCTCTGCCATGGGGCTGCTCGCCGATGAGTACCGCAACGAGCTGGTCAAGGACTCAGGCTGGACGGGGGTTGCGGAAGTCGACGCCAACGAGGAAGAGATTTCCACACTCTACGGTCATGAGCCGGTGTTCATCCCTGCCGCGGCCGAGATGCCCGTCAACACCGGACTCGTGCTCCTGTCCAACAGGGGTTCGGCGCTGGGACGGGTAGGCGCAGACAAGCAGGTCCGCCTTGTAAAGGGGGACCGGGATGTCTTCGGGCTCCACGGGCGGTCCGCGGAACAGCGGCTTGCCATCGACCTGCTGATGGATCCTGCCGTGGGCATCGTCTCGATTGGTGGCCGCGCGGGCACGGGTAAGTCAGCCTTGGCGCTCTGCGCTGGACTGGAAGCGGTGCTGGAGCGGCGTGAGCACCGCAAGGTGATCGTCTTCCGCCCGCTCTACGCCGTGGGCGGCCAGGAGCTGGGATACCTGCCGGGCTCGGAATCCGAGAAGATGAACCCGTGGGCGCAGGCGGTCTTCGACACGCTTGGTGCCCTCGTCAGCCAGGAAGTCGTGGAGGAAGTCATGGACCGCGGCATGCTGGAGGTCATGCCGCTGACCCACATCCGCGGCCGTTCCCTGCACGACGCGTTCGTCATCGTGGACGAGGCGCAGTCCCTGGAGAAGAACGTGCTGCTCACCGTCATGAGCCGCATCGGGCAGAACTCCAAGATTGTCCTCACCCACGACGTCGCACAGCGGGACAACCTGCGGGTCGGCCGTCACGACGGCGTCGCCGCCGTCGTCGAGACCCTGAAGGGCCACCCGCTCTTCGGCCACATCACCCTCACCCGCTCCGAGCGCTCGCCCATCGCGGCACTCGTCACGGAGCTGCTGGAAGGGGCCTGAAACCCAGACACGGAAGGCCGTGGCCCTGTTCGCCGGGCCACGGCCTTCCCATGGCTGCGGGCGCAGCCGCTGGTAGAGCCTGTTGAACCGAGGGCTGCTGCGGACGTTGCTAGAGCCCCAGGAACTCTGCGGTCGGCTGGTGGCCCTCTACCTTCAGTTGCCAGTCGGGACGCTTGAAGGCTCCCGGGATGAGGCGCACCCGCTGGACGGTTTCCACCTTGCCGCCCCAAGACATGCGGGTGACACCGTTAAGTTCGTATCCGAGGGACCGCGAAACTCCGAGGGAGGCCGCGTTCCACTCCGCCGCTTCGGACTCCGCGACGTCGGCCTTGAGCCAGTCGAAGGCATAAAGCGCGACGGCGGCCCGCATCTCCTTGCCGAAGCCGCGTCCATGCGCGTCCCTCCTCAGCCAGGAACCGGTAGTCACTGTCCTGAGGACGGCAAAATCCTTGGCCCCAACGTCCTGGCAGCCAAGGAAAGTTTCGCCGTGCCAGATGCCAAGGATCAGGGACCAGGACTCGGGCGTGCTGTTGGCCCGGCACTGCCAGTACCAGCGGGCCATGCCTGCTCCCAGCTGGTCGGGCGGTGATTCGGCCCAGGGTGTGCTGAAGGGGTTCCGGCCGCGTTCGTGAATGCCGCTGGCCGCCGCCTCAACCGCGGCGGGAATGTCCTCGTCCAGGAGCGGGCGCAACACGAGCCGGGGAGTGGCCAGCCTCAGGGCGAACGGTGGAAAAACAGACGTCAGCTGGGTCATGAGGGAAGCCTAGCTGTAATTCCGAGGGACGTTGTCGCCCGCTCAGGCCGGGTTGGGACGCAGTGGCCACTGGATGTGGTCCCGGACGTCCGTCAGGTTCACCGGCTCAGCCACGAAGAGGTCATCGAGCATGTATTCGTCGACGCCCAGGATGCGGATCCAGTGGCCGGGCAATTCCGTTCCGCCGCTTCCGCCCGGTCCGTCGCTTCCGCCCGTTCCGTCGTCGAGCGGTTCAGCAGCCACACAGATCCCCGTTCCCACGTCGATCCGGATCCGGGTCCTGCCGGGTCCGCACAGGGGGTTCTCCGGGTCCAGCGGGCGGTAGCCGGGGTTCGGCGACACCACCGTTTCCCGCGCCGGACGTCCCTCGTGGTCCACGTCGCGCACCGGCTCAAGCAGTTCCACGGCGTTCGCCCGCGGGAACTCCAGCGGAACAGGCGCATTGCCCGCGAGCTCCACCGGGTCAAGGGCGGCGCCAAAGCGGCTGTTCCCGAACGACGGTTCGCCGTACGCAGCCTCCGGGCGGCGCCTGACCAGCCCGCCGTCGTCGTAAACCGGGGTGACCAGGTGCGCCGGCAGCAGCCACGACTTCCGGCTGGCACTGATGTAGAGGCTGTCGCGCGAATCGTTGATGCCGGTGGTGCTCTGGATGAGGGTCCCGTCCGTGGTCTCGAGCCGAAGGGCACCAGGGCGGCGCAGCCAGGCGCGCACGGGGACGGTCCTGCCCTCGGGAGTCTCACGGTATTCGAACCGGAGGGACTGCCACTTCCAGGGGGAGGAGCGGCAGAGGTTCCGGAAGGACGCAGCGGAATCGGAGGGCGCCGAGGCCCCGCCGTGTTCCTGCCGGTGCTTGGCGTCCCAGGTCCCCATATCCACAGTTTACGCGCGGGTCCAGCGGGAGACCGGGCATATCCAGTAGCATCCGAGAGTGATCCAACGACTTGGTGAACTCTGGGACGCGGCGCCACCCGCCTTTTGGCTGGTGCTGGCAGCGTGCGCCTATTTTGCGGTGATGGCCGTGCGGCTGACGGTGATCGACGTCCGCCACCACCTGCTGCCGAACCGGATCGTCTTCCCGTCCTACGCGGTAGCGGGGGCGCTGCTGCTCGGGGCGGTCATCAGCCTGCTCCTGTCGGTGCCTGGCAGCGTGGGTGTGCCCGGCGTCGGGGGGCCGCAGGATGCCGCGGCGCAGCTGTTCGGGGTGCCCGCACTGCGGATCGTGGCGGGTGGAGCGGTGCTGTGGCTGTTCTACTTTGTCCTGCGGCTCGTGTACCCGCCCGGGATGGGGTTCGGCGACGTGAAGCTGGCCGGGGTGCTTGGCATGTATTTGGGGTACCTCGGCTGGGCGCACGTTTTCGCCGGCACCTTCGCGGCGTTCCTGCTCGGCGGTCTGTGGAGTATCGCCCTGCTCCTGTCGCGGAGGGGAACGCTCAAGTCAGCCATTCCCTTCGGGCCCTTCATGCTCGCCGGTGCGGCCGCCGCGATGGCAGTGCTCCCCGCCTGAGCGCGAACGGACACTTAAGCCCCCGAGGAGCGACGTTCCCTTTTTTGTCAGTGACCGTCCTTACCCTGTTCCTGTCCAGCACATCCGCTGGCACCAGATGGCGCTGGTGTAGCCGGAGCCGGAAACGGGGAAGCATGACAGATGCAGGGCTTACACATATTTACGTGCTTCTGGACCGTTCAGGGTCCATGAGCGCCATCGCGGATGACACTGTGGGCGGATTCGCGGCGTTCATCAAGGAGCAGCGGTCGGTGGCAGGCCGGTGCCGGCTGTCCCTCGCCCAGTTCGACGACAGCTACGAGCGCGTCTACGAGGCCCGCGATATCCAGGACGTGCCGCCTCTCGTGCTTCAGCCAAGGGGCTCCACTGCCCTGCATGATGCCATGGTTCGTATGATTGGCGAAGCTGGGGCAGAGTTGGCGGCGCTCCCGGATCACGAGCGGCCGGGAACGGTGCTCGTGGCTGTGCTGACGGACGGGCATGAGAACGCCTCCCGGGAAGCTAACGGGGCCATGGTTAAGGCCATTGTGGAACGCCAGCAGGCACAGTGGGGCTGGCAGTTCACCTATCTCGGCGCGAACCAGGATGCCGTCCTGACAGCCCACGGACTGGGGATCAAAGCTGAGGACGCCCTGACCTATGCCGCCGGCAACGTGGACGGGGCCTTCAACGTGCAGTCCGCCAAGACGCGCAGGCTGCGTGAGGCCAGGATGTCGGGCGCCACCATGGAACAGGCCTCAGCCCTGGCGGCCTACACGCCCGAAGAGCGCAGGGCCGCCGGTGAGCCGAGGAAGGACCGGTAGCCGGGAACGACGCCGGCCGGCACCTTCCACTGGAAGGCACCGGCCGCCGTCGTACTTCTTTGGGATCTACGCCTTGTGCGGAGGGCGCGTCATGGACATGACGTCCAGGGCTGTGTCCAGCTGCTCTTCCGTCAGCTCGCCGCGCTCCAGGAAGCCCATGGCAACGACGGTCTCACGGATGGTAAGGCCTTCGGCCACGGCCTTCTTGGCGATCTTGGCGGCGTTCTCGTAGCCGATGAACTTGTTCAGCGGCGTCACGATGGACGGCGAGGCTTCGGCGAGGAAGCGTGCACGGTCTACGTTGGCGGTGATGCCGTCGATCATCTTGTCGGCCATGACGCGGCTGGTGTTGGCCAGCAGGCGCACGGACTCGAGCAGGTTGGCTGCCATGACAGGGATGCCGACGTTCAGTTCGAAGGCGCCGTTGGTTCCGGACCAGGCGATGGCGGTGTCATTGCCGATGACCTGGGCGCAGACCATGATGGACGCCTCGCAGATGACGGGGTTGACCTTGCCCGGCATGATCGAGGAGCCCGGCTGCAGGTCCGGGATGGCGATTTCGCCGAGGCCGGTGTTGGGGCCGGAGCCCATCCAGCGGAGGTCGTTGTTGATCTTCATGAAGGAGATCGCAATGTTGCGCAGCTGGCTGGACGCCTCGATCAGGCCGTCACGGTTGGCCTGGGCCTCGAAGTGGTCGCGGGCCTCGGTCAGCGGCAGGCCGGTGTCGGTGGCGAGCAGCTCGATGACGCGCTCCGGGAAGCCCGCCGGCGTGTTGATGCCGGTGCCCACGGCGGTGCCGCCGAGCGGGACCTCAGCAACCCGGGGGAGGGAGGCGTTGATGCGTTCAATGCCGTAGCGGACCTGTGCGGCATAACCGCCGAACTCCTGGCCCAGCGTCACCGGCGTGGCGTCCATGAGGTGCGTGCGGCCGGACTTCACGACGTCCTTGAACTCAACGGCCTTCCGCTCCAGGGACTCGGCAAGGTAGCCGAGCGCAGGGATGAGGTCGTTGAGCAGGGCCGAGGTGGCAGCGACGTGGACGGAGGTGGGGAACACGTCGTTGGAGGACTGCGAGGCGTTGACGTGGTCGTTGGGGTGCACCACCTTGTCGCTGCCGGCGGCCTTCAGGGCGCGGGTAGCCAGCTCGGCGAGGACCTCGTTCGTGTTCATGTTCGAGGACGTGCCGGAGCCGGTCTGGAAAACGTCGATGGGGAAGTCGCCGTCGTACTTGCCCGTGGCCACCTCGTCGGCAGCCTCCGCGATCGCCTTGGCCAGCTCGCCGTCGAGCACGCCCAGCTCTGCGTTGGCCTGGGCAGCGGCCTTCTTTACCCGCGCCAACGCCTCGATGTGGGCTCGTTCAAGGGTTTTTCCGGAGATCGGGAAGTTCTCGACTGCACGTTGGGTCTGCGCGCGGTACAGGGCGTTCACGGGGACGCGGACTTCGCCCATCGTGTCATGTTCAATGCGGAACTCTTCAGTGGAAGTCATGGGGCTAGCTTAGGGCGATCTGCGGCCGCATCGAAAACCGTGAACTGCTTGCGACGGCGGTCCCAAAAGGGACCGCCGTCGGCAGCCTTAGAACTCGCCGATTCCGGAAACAAGCTCCGTGTGGCCCTCGGCCAGGCTGTAGGAGAGGCCAACGACCGCGGCCCGGCCGGTGCCAATTGCGTCGGAAATCACACGCGAGCTGTCGACCAGGCGCTGCGAGGTCTGCTTGACGTGCTCAACCACCATGTCATTGACCTCCGTTTGCTCGTTGCGGAGGGACGTCAGAACCGACGGCGTGATGCGTTCGACGAGGTCCCGGATGAAGCCCACTGGCATTTGGCCGGTTTCCACTGCGGCCTTGGTGGCGCTGACCGCGCCGCAGCTGTCGTGGCCGAGCACCACGATCAGCGGCACGCCGAGAACGCCAATGCTGTATTCCAGAGAACCGAGGACGGCGTCGTCGATAACCTGGCCCGCGGTCCGTACCACGAACACGTCGCCGAGGCCGACGTCGAAAATTATCTCGGCAGCAAGTCGTGAGTCGGAACAGCCAAAGATCACCGCGAAGGGATGCTGGTTCTCCACGAGCGAGGAGCGCCGTGAGGAATCCTGGTTCGGGTGTGAGGATTCGCCATTGACGAAGCGGTCGTTGCCTTCGCGCAGTCGGCGCCAGGCCAGGGCAGGAGTCAGGTACGTTGTCACGGCCCCCACCTTACGGTGTGGGGGTGGCCGAGGGGGAAACGGTGACGACAGGGTTACTTTCAAGGGATTTCACGACGGCGTCCGCCAGGCCCGCGAACTCGTCCAGTTGGGCCTCACCACTCAGGACAACGGTGGTTCCGCGATAGGCCAGCACCATGCTCCTCTCGCCCTTGCCGGTGTCCCGGAGTTCCCATTCCTTGCCGCCGGCGTTGCGGGTGCCGGTGACCGGGGCATTCTTGGTCTGCTGCAGTAGCCAGGTCGGGTTCGCCTTGCGCGTCTGGACCAGGCCGATGAAGGCCTCCTTGGGAGTGAGGTAGCCGACTTCCCAGGTGGGGACCCCGGTCCCGGTGCCGGCCACCCATCGGGCGTAATTCGGCCTGAATGTGTCGCCCACCTGAGGCGTAACCGGTGTGAATCCCGCCACATCTGCAGCGTTGCCCGCGACAGCACTGACGTTGATGTCAGGCCGGAAACCGTCGGACTTCGGCGCGGGATTCATCAGAACGATCGGCAGGAAGGCAGCAATGCTGACCACCAGGGCGATGATCATTCCAATGACCGACGCGTTGGCCCGCTTGGCGGCAGCGGCGGGAATTACCGGCTTGATCGGCTGTGCGGCCGGGTCAGGGGAGGAGCCGTGGCCGGCTGCCGGGGTGTCGGGGGCGGACTTGTCCTGCGTTTCACTCACCCTTCTATAGTCGCCCATGGGTGGTCTGATCTCACATTCCGCCTGCTCCGGCGGTGAGGTTTGGATTTGGTCCAAACGTTGGTCATCCTATGACCCCGGCGCTCCGCCACGACTATGATCAGTAGCAGAGGAATCACCGCGCCTGCCCCACCTGGCATTTGCGGGTCCAATGATCGCCACTCGAAGAAGAGGTTCACGTGTCACCAGCGTCCATGACCCAGAAGTATTCAACGCTTTCCCCGTCGCTCGCCGTCGGGCTCGACGAGCCGGACCGCAACCTCGCCCTTGAACTTGTCCGCGTCACCGAAGCCGCGGCGATTGCCGGCGGCCACTGGGTGGGCTTCGGCGACAAGAACAAGGCCGACGGCGCAGCCGTCGACGCCATGCGCTCCTTCCTGCAGACCGTTCACTTCAACGGCGTCGTGGTCATCGGTGAAGGCGAAAAAGACGAAGCCCCCATGCTGTTCAACGGCGAACAGGTGGGCGACGGCACCGGCGCTGAGTGCGACGTCGCCGTTGACCCCATCGACGGAACCCGCCTGACGGCACTCGGCATCAACAACGCCCTGGCAGTCCTGGCCGTGGCCGAACGTGGTTCCATGTTCGACCCGTCCGCGGTGTTCTACATGGAGAAGCTCGTCACGGGCCCCGAGGCCGCCGACATGGTGGACCTGCGCCTGCCGGTCAAGCAGAACCTGCACCTGATCGCCAAGGCCAAGGGCGTCAAGGTCAACCAGCTGAACGTCATGATCCTTGACCGCGACCGCCACCGCCCGCTGGTGGAGGAAATCCGCGAAGCCGGCGCCCGCACCAAGTTCATCATGGACGGCGACGTCGCTGGCGCCATCGCCGCAGCACGCACCGGCACCGGCGTGGACGCACTCATGGGCATCGGCGGAACGCCGGAAGGCATCGTTGCGGCTTGCGCCATCAAGTCGCTCGGCGGCGTGATCCAGGGCCGGCTGTGGCCCACGAGCGACGATGAGAAGCAGAAGGCCATCGACGCCGGCCACGACCTTGAGCGGGTTCTCTCCACGAACGACCTCGTCAAGAGCGACAACTGCTACTTCGCCGCCACCGGCATCACCGACGGCGACCTCCTCAAGGGTGTGCGCTACGACAAGGACAAGGTGCTGACGCAGTCGATCGTCATGCGCTCCAAGTCCGGCACCATCCGCTTCGTGGACGGCGAGCACCAGGCCAGCAAGTGGGAAGGCTACGCCCGCAGGAGCTAGCCCACCGCGGTAACCACAGCCCGAACTGGCAGCAAATGACCCCAAATCCATGATTTGCGGGCATTAGCTGCCAGTTCGCGCTTAAGCGGCGGGGCCAGCCTGTGGATAACGCCTCCGCTCCCCTGGACAGGGACCACAATGAACCATGTCCCGGACGCCAATGCCTCCCCAGATCCCGCACGGATTATTTCTTGTCTCCGATGCAGACCTCCTGGGCCTGAGCCCTAAACAGCTCAGCCGGGACGGCATTTTCACACCGTCGCGCGGCATAAGGCTTCCGCTGCACAGCACAGGAAGCGTGGCCGACAACGTCCGCGCTTACTCTCGGCTTGATCCCGTTTGCGTGCTGACCCACTCAACCAGCGCCAGAATCTGCTGCATTTGCCTGCCGGCCTGGCTGGACCAGGACTGGCGCATCCACATTGCCAGGGCCGCAGACGGTTGTAAGCCCCGGCGCCGGAATGTGGTGGGGCATCAGTTGTCGTTTAAGGACGGCGGAGTCGTGGTGTTCGACGGCGTGCGCCTCACCTCCCCTGCGCGCACTTGGCTGGACCTTGCCTCGCTCTTGAGCGTGGATGAACTCGTCGCGGCGGGTGACTCGGTCGTCGTCGAACATGGCGAGGACTTCCCGGCACCGCGACGGCCGCTGGCAACCGTTTCCGACCTGCGGAGGATCGTGAGCCAGCACCCTGGCATGCGCGGGGTGAGGAAGGCGAGGCTCGCCCTGGACCTGATCCGAGTGGGTGCGGATTCACCGCCGGAAACGATGATGCGGCTGGCGCTCGTGCGGGCGGGACTTCCCGAACCTGTACTGAATGTCGTGCTGAGAAATGGGCTCGGCCACCCGGTGGTCTGGCCTGATGCGGCCTATCCCGATCATCGGATCGCCCTTCAGTATGACGGTGCACACCACGGTGACTCTGACCAGTACCGCCGCGACATCAAACGGCAGGCTCTAACCGAAGGTCTGGGCTGGCGGGAAGTCCGCGTCCAACAGGGGGACCTGGAAGGGGCGCGCCCGTTCGTCGTCGAAAAGGTCAGGGCTGTTCTCGACGGCTCCTCCGCATCGATTTCCTGGGAGCGAACTGGCAGCTAATGACCTCAAACCGCGGATTTGACGTCATTAGCTGCCAGTTCGCGCTCAGAGGGGGCTCAGGCGGCCGAGCGCTCGGGGGTGGAGCGCTTGACGCGCTTCAGGGCTGAGCGCAGTGCGTCGCGGAGCCGGCGCGCAGCCTGATAGGCCGCGTAGCGGGGTTTGTTGACCGGCAGGTCCCACGTTCCCGGGTAGGCGATCTCCCGGCCGCCGAAGGATCTCTTGAAGGCACTGAAACCGGCCCACTTGTGGTCGGGCTCGTCGGCAGGGGCCACCCCCCAGAGATCGACGTGCTTGAGACCCTTCTCCTTGGCGTCGGCGATCAGATTGACCAGCAGCGGAATCCCCGCGCTGAGCTTCCTGTGGGTATCGTCCATGGCGGCGTGGGCGTAGGTCCGCGTGTCAGCGGAATCGTAGGCCAGCGCGGCGGCGATGGGGCCGCCGTGGAGTTCGGCGACGAACAGCGTGGCGGCACCGGCGGGCATCAGGGAGGAGGCCACTTGGGTCAGGTATTCGTCGCTTTGCGGTTTGAAGCCGTTGCGCCGTGCCGTCATGTGCAGGAAGTTCAGGAGGATGCGGATGTCTTCCGGATCCTGGGTGGACCGGAACGTCACGCCCTTCTTGTGGATGTTCCGGTACAGGTTCCGGTTGACCGGCTTCATGTCGGCCAGCACGTCCTTGAAGTCGCGGTCCAGGTCCACGATCCAGCTCAGCTCCGGCTGCTGGTTGACCGGTGCGGGCTGCATTCCCCGGCCTTTCAGCACGGCGGCCGCCGTCTCGGGATCGAGACCTGCCGTCACCGGTTCGATCCGGACGAATACGGCGCCGCAGGACTTCGCTATGTGCACGAGGGCGGCCAGCGCGGCGTCAAACGCGGCAAGCGAGTCGGCGACGGGACCGTAGGGCGCGTACAGGACTTTGCCCGCCGGGTTCTTTTCTTCGATGGCCAGGAAGCTCCACCCCTGGCCGGACCGCGTATGGACCCGGCGGCCAAGGGTCTTCTGGAAATCGGCCCACGCCGGGGTCTGCAGGAAGTACTCCACGGCGCTCAGGCTTTCAGTGCGGTGGTGACGGCGAAGGCCACGGCAGTATCCGCGGAACCTGCCACCGGGTGGACGTTGACGGGGGCATCGGCTGCCGGGAGGAAGGCGCTGCCCCCACGGCCCAGCCGCAGGTCACCCTTGGGTGAATCGAGGTAGACCGAGCCGGCAGTCACGATGACCACGGCTGCCCCCGACTGTGCCAGCGGCACGGGGCCGCCGTCGGGAAGCAGCTCGATCCGCTGCAGCTGGAACTCCCGGAAAGGCGGCCGGTACAGTTCCTGGCCGAGTTCGGAAACGTCGGCGCGGAGTCTGGGCACGCCCACGGACTCGAAGACGATGGTCTTCAGCAACTCCGGCACGTCTACGAACTTCGGTGTCAGGCCGCCGCGCAACACGTTGTCCGAGGAGGCCATAACTTCCACACCCATGCCGTGAAGGTAGGCGTGCACGTTGCCGGCGGGGAGGTACACGGCTTCGCCCGGTTCCAGGGAGAGTCGGTTCAGCAACAGGGAAATGAGCACGCCAGGGTCACCGGGATACTCGCTGTTAAGGCTCAGAACCGTGGCGAGCTCCTGCTGGTACGGGGCCATGGGCGCGCCGGAGGCCAGCGCCTCCACCACGCTCGCTGTTGCCTCGGCGACACCGTCGCCGCCGGCGATCAGCCGTTCGAACGCCGACCGCAGGGCGCTGCTCTCTGGCGCCTGGGACAGGTCATCGATCACTGCGGTCAGGACGGAAGGGACGCCGGACCCCGAGAGCTCCAGGCAGCCGGCCAGGTGGAGGAAAACGTCCCGGGACTTCGCGGGTTCGCGGAAACCGCACAGCGCGTCAAACGGAGTCAGCGCGAAGATCATTTCCGGCTTGTGGTTGTCGTCGCGGTAGCTGCGGTGCGGGGCGTCCGCGGGAACGCCCTGGACGTTCTCGCGGTCGAAACCGGCCCGGGCCTGCTCAAGGCTGGGGTGCACCTGCAACGACAACGGCTTCGCTGCGGCGAGGACCTTCGTGAGGAACGGGAGGCGCGGACCGAATGCGGCCACCGAGGCTTCCCCCAGGAAATGGCCGGGGTCCTCGGCGATCAGCTCATCCAGGGGCACCGACGTTCCGTCAGGGCGGGCGGCAACGGAAGGGGAGTCCGGGTGGGCTCCAATCCACAGCTCCGCCTCCGGGCCACCCGACTCCGGCCTGTCCAGCAAACCGGCGATCGCCGTCGTCGATCCCCAGGCGTACGGCCGGAGGACGTTATCGATTTCGTACACAGCCGGGTGTCCTTCTCTCTTGAAGCAGGGTGTCTGTCACAGGGGAGCGCACTGGCCGTTGGTGGCCACCAGTTCGCGGATGGCCTGCTCATTCCCCTCGCGCTTGAGCTGGTTCAGCATCTCTTCGGTGATGGGCTCCCCGGCGGGCGTGGTGGTCACCGGTGTGAAGTCCGACGACGGCGGTGCGGGTGACGGTGTGGTGGCCGGAAGGCCGGCCAGGGGACCGCCGGCGGAGAGCGAGCTGCCGGGCACGGAGCTTGGCTGCAGCACTGTGTCCCCGGGCGCGGCGGCCGGGGAGGATTCCGATCCGGTGGTGGCGAGCAGTTTCTTGACCCGGTCATGAATGACGTCAAAGTCCGGGACCGTTGAGAAGGACGCGTCGAAGTCCGGCGGTCCAATGGTGAGGCGGCTGATTTCTTGGCCCTTGGCCTTCATCGCCAGGTCCACGAAGCTGCCCAGTTGGCTCGCGGAGATATTGGAGTCCACTACCTTGGTTCCTGCATTGGCGATGTCCTCGAATTTGGCCAGGAGCGTCGCCGGATCCAACTGCTTGAGCATGGCCTGCTGGACGCACTGTTGCCGCTGGATCCGGGCATAGTCATCCACGAACTCCCTGGACCGCCCGTACCAGAGCGCACGGAAGCCGTCCAGCTTTTGTTCCCCGGCCGGGATCCATCCCAGCGGCATGCCGTGGATGCCGTTGGCCTCATCGATCATGTTGCCGCTCATGGGCACCCAGCCGCCGGCCTTGATGCGGATCCCGCCCATCGCATCAATGAGCTTGGCGAAGCCGTCCATGTCCACCAGGACGTAGGCCTGGACGGTGATGCCGAGGGTCCCCGAGACAGCCTCCAGGGTGGCTTGCGCGCCCGGGTCTGCAGCATCCGGGTACAGATCCTTGTGTTCGTTGGTGACCTCGGTATTGATCGCGTTGATGAGGCAGTCGTTGCCGCAGTTGTAGCCGTCAGGGTAGATCTGCCGCATGGGCGAGTCCTCGCTGAAGCGGGCGTTCTGGAGGTTGCGGGGGATCGAGATGATGGCTGTTTTGCCAGTCTCGGCATCGACGCTGAGCACGGACAGGCTGTCGGGGCGCCGGCCGGTGCGGTCCGCGCCCGCGTCGCCACCCATCATGAGGAAGTTATAGCGGCCGTCCACGGGATCGATGGCGGGGCCGCCAGCAAAAATGCTGCCGATCGCATTGCGGCTGACGTTGAGCAGGTACGCCGCGTAGCCGAGCGAACCGCTGCTGAGCACCATGGCCAGTGCGAGTGCCACGGCAACGGCGGCCCGGCTGCGCTTGGGCAGCAGCACAGGGCGAATCAGCCGCAGTGTGTTGATGAACAGCACGGCCCAGCCGACCGACAGTGCGGCGAGTACCAGGACGATGAGCAGGGAGGCCACCGGATTGGTAATGATGTTGATGAGCAGGGTCCGATTGGTGAGCAGCAACACCAAGGCCAGGACCAACAGCAGCCACGCGCTGAGTGTGACCCGCAGGGCGATGCGGCCGAGCTTCCGGTCACCGGCGGCGATCTGGGCGCTCCCCGGCACAAACAGGGTGAGCAGGATCAGCAGGAAAGCGCGCTTGGTCCGGACAGGTTCGGGAGCGCTGGCCGGGTACCGGACGGGGTCCGTCAGGAGTCCGTTGGAGGGCAGTTCGGTGCTGGGCATTGGCGTTCCTTAGCGGCCGCTCCGGAGGGCCACGTTTGCGTCGGAGAAGACTTCGTTCACCTTCTGCCGGAGATTGGCGCCCTTCCGGCTGGCAACGTCATTGAGCTCCTGTGCGAACTCCAGGAGGTCAGCGCGGAGGCGGACCGCGAGGTCATCGGTGCCGGAGGCGAGCATCCGCACGGCAAGCAGGCCTGCATTCCGGGCACCGGCGATGGAGACTGTGGCCACCGGGACGCCGGCCGGCATCTGAACGATGGAGAGCAGCGAATCCATGCCGTCAAGGGTCTTCAGCGGCACCGGAACACCAATCACGGGAAGCGGCGTGACCGAGGCCAGCATCCCCGGAAGGTGGGCCGCGCCGCCGGCTCCCGCGATGATGACGCGAAGGCCGCGCTCGTGGGCGGTCTGGCCGTACCGGATCATTTCGGTGGGCATCCGGTGGGCCGAGACGACGTCGGCCTCGAAGGGAATGCCGAACTCTGCAAGTGCGTCAGCGGCCGCTTCCATGACCGGCCAGTCTGAATCGGATCCCATGACCACGCCAACGAGCGGGGAGGTCGCACCTGTCTCCGGAGTGATTGCGGATTCGGGGTTCATACATTCTCCTCGGTATTTCCTGGTGCCGCCTTGGACGGGATCCTGCCGTCGCGGATGATGTTGGCGACTGCGGTGGCGCGTTCGCGCAGCGACTCCACGTCCGAGACGCTGGCCCCCACCAGGTTGACGTGGCCTATTTTCCTGCCCGGCCTGACGGATTTCCCGTAGCAGTGGACCTTTGCGGCGGGTTCAGCGGCCAGCGCGGCCGGGTAGGCGGAGAACAAGTCCTGGTTTTCACCGCCGAGGAAGTTCTTCATCACCACCACCGTGCCGAGAACGTCGGTGGCACCCAGCGGCAGGTTAAGGACTGCCCGCAGGTGCTGCTCAAACTGGCTGGTCACCGATCCGTCCTGGGTCCAGTGGCCGGTGTTGTGCGGGCGCATCGCCAGTTCGTTGATAAGGAACCCGGCCCCCGACCCCGGTGTTTCGAACAGCTCGACTGCCATGACACCGGTGACGCCCAGCTCGTTGGCGATCCGCAGGGCTGCGTCTTCGGCAGCCGCGGCGACCTCCAGCGAAATGTCCTGCGCCGGAGCAATGACTTCATCGCACACGCCGTCGACCTGGATGGTGTGCACCACCGGCCATGCCCGCGACGTGCCGTCAGGCGTGCGTGCCACAAGCGCCGAGAGCTCGCGGCTGAACTCCACCTTGGCCTCCGCCAGCAGGGGGCTCATGGCCTCGAACCAATCGGTAGTCTCTGCGGCTTCCTCGGGCGAGGCGACAATCCTGACGCCCTTGCCGTCGTACCCGCCCCGGGGCGTCTTGAGCACCACGGGCCATCCGGTCCTGTCGCCGAAAGCCACCAGGTCCTCGACGCCGTCTACCGATGCCCATGCGGGGTTCGGGAGTTCGAGGCGGTCGATGGCCGCGCGCATCACGAGCTTGTCCTGGGCGTTGATGAGGGCATCGGGGCCGGGCTGGACGTTCACCCCTGCTGCGACCAGCGCGTGCAGGTGGTCTGCCGGTACGTGCTCGTGGTCGAAGGTCATCACGTCCAGGCCCTCGGAGAACTCCAGGAGGGCAGCCAGATCCTTGTAGTCGCCGACCGGGGCGTTGGGTACGGCCGAGACGGCTGAAACGTCTTCACCTTCGGCCAGGACGCGGAGTTCGAAGCCTAATGCTGTGGCGGCTGGGGCCATCATGCGCGCAAGCTGGCCGCCGCCAACCACGCCGATTACTGGAAAAGTCACATCTCTCAGCCTACAGAAAAGGAGCGCGGTTACCGGCCTTCGGGGCGACGAAGCCCGCTAAAGTCAGCAAATTCGGTGGCAGGGGAGGGTGCGGACCAGCTCCGATGCGCACGCCCGTTGGGGCTGCGACGGGCAATCCGGGCTAAAATGGGAGCTTGGCCCATCGGCCCCAATATCCACACGGCCACGGAGGGTCATGATTAACACACTTGCAGAGCGCATCCGGGGACTCGCCTCGCTGTTTTGGCGCGAGGTGGCGAAATTCGGTGCCGTAGGCGGTGTGGCGTTCGTCATTGACAACGGGCTGACGTATTACCTCATGCATGGACCCATGACGGACAGCGAGGCCAAGGCACGCTTCGTGGGCGCTTCGGTCGCTACCGTGTTTTCCTGGATTGCCAACCGTCTCTGGACATTCCGGCACCGGCGCCAGGCCAACGTCCTGCGTGAATTCCTGATGTTCGTGCTCATCAACGGCATAGGCATCGGCATCTCCACCGGGTTTACCGCCCTGGCGAAGTATTCGTTGGGCGTCACGGACAAGAACATGCTTTTCGCTGCCGGCGTCTTCGGGATTTTGGTGGCCACTGTTGTCCGCTTCTTCGCCTACCGGTTCCTCGTGTTCAACCAGGAACTGGACCAGGAGCCGGAGTTCTCCCACGACCACGAACTCATCGAGGGCCACCGCCGCGCCGCGAAGTCGGCCGCATCCCGCCCCGAGAGGGAAGCACACGATCCGGAGATTCCTGCCCGCCGGGAGTGAAGCCCTACTGCCCGGGCAAGGCAGCACTGCCCGCGTGGGGCGCTACTGCCCGCCGGGAGCGAAGCGGCCGGGGGGTGGAACTCTGCCAAGGGAGCGGGCCCAACGGGGCCCGCTTCAGTCAGTCCCCGTGGACGCGTTCCGCGGTGAGCAGCTTGTCCGTAAGCTCCACATCTCCATGTACCAGGATGACCGACCCGTCGTTGTTCCACACACCCAGAGCGTTGGCCAGGGCTGCTTCCAATCCGTCATCCGCGCGGACCAGGAGCCGAGCACCGGTGCCATGGCTGGCCGCGAAGCTTTCCAGCAGGTCCGCGTGCCTCACGGCGGCTCCGCTGGAACTCCGCAGCGCGGGTTGCTGCGGATCGGGGTCGCTGTGGGCCATGAAAACGTCGCCGTGCGACCGGACTTCCGCCGCATAGTCGATCACGCCGGCCGGCAGGTCGCCGGGCCATTTCATCGCAAGGGCCGGAAGCGGTACGGCAACGACGGCGTCGAAGTCGCCTTCCGCTTCCGCTGGCGCGGCGGTCGCGAGCAGGTCGGCGTCGTTGCTGTCCAGGACGACTTCCATGCCCAGCTGCCAGCCGGCAAGCGCCCAGATGATGGATTTCCAGTGGGCCGGCAGGTCCAGCCGGAGGCGCATGCCGGGAGCCGCGTCGAGTTCGTCCTGCAGCAGGTTGCTTGTTTTTGCCACCCAGTTGTCCAGGACGCGGCCGGAGAGCTCTACGCGTTCCCCGTCCGGTCCGTACCAGGTCAGCCGCGGGGAAGTGGAGTGGCCCGAGCGCAGGGCCGTCATCAGGTCAGTGGCCGGGATGTTCATGGCTACATCTTGCCACGCGGCCCCACAGTGTCCAGCCGCCCCACGGTGTCCACTGCCGCGGGCAGTGACATATGACGTCTGCCACACGAATTAGTAACGTCACTGGCGTTAACAGGCCCGCGCCTGCCGTTTTCCCAGCAATTGCACAGGCAGCGGCTGGACCGTAAGCTTGCTGTCAAATTCCCCGCTCCCCGGGGGCGCGTCGTCGTATTTAATTCCCGGGCGTGGCGCGGCGCCTGTTTCGGTCCGGAACTGATTATTATCCCGTCTGCAGCTTGACTCGCCCTAGTTACACACGTGTAATTAGGTATTGAAAGCCATCGCAAAGTCTCCGGCACGCAAACCGAGTGTCTCGAGTGTCCGGGCAGAGGCTGACCAATTCAGGAGGGGCGCCATGGGGCAAGTTGAGCGTATCCAGGAAGAAGCCGTTGTTGCCGGCCAGGCCACGGCGAAGTATCGGTCACGGGGGGTGCCGAGCGACTGGTATGTCGATCCGGCGGATCCGGACGCCGCAGAGCGGTACAACTTGGACACCACCGCGTCCTTGCAGGATCAGGCCACAGCCTTCCTTGCAGAGCACGAGGCACTGCTGGGTGCGGGGCCGGAGGACGAGGAGGACCCCAATGATCCTCCCATGGAACTCCGGGCACCCGGGATGGGGACCCTGGCGCAGCCGGTCTGGATCGGCCTTCCCCGCGCCGACGACTTTGACGACGAAGGCGAACTCGGCTGGCAGACGGACGCATTGTGCGCACAGACTGATCCGGAAGCCTTTTTCCCGGAAAAGGGCGGCTCCACGAGGGACGCCAAAAAAGTTTGCGGAGCCTGCAACGTGCGGTCGCAATGCCTTGAATATGCATTGGCGAATGACGAGCGGTTCGGTATTTGGGGAGGCCTCTCCGAGCGTGAGCGCCGTCGGCTGAGGAAGCGAGCGGTCTAATTCTTCAGGAAGTACATGTCACTGCGGTTGTGGTCGCCCACAACGGCAGTGAATATCTCCCCAGGACCTTGGCGGCGCTGGCGGGCCAGACCCGGCAGCCGGATGCGGCAATCGGGGTTGATACCGGGTCATATGACAATTCCGCTGCCCTTCTTGAGCGTGCGCTCGGTCCGGGCAACGTCACCGGCGTCGGAGCCGGTAAAGCCGGAATGGGCTTTGCCGTCAGTGCCGGGCTTGCCGCCTTGGCGCCGTGGAATCCGGAATCGCCGGAGGCAGCCTCGGAGTGGATCTGGCTGCTGCACGATGACGCCGCGCCCGCACCCGAAGCCCTGGCGGAGCTGCTGCACGCCGTTGAACGCGCCCCGTCCGTGACAGTGGCCGGCTGCAAGCAGCTGGACTGGGATGCGAAACGCCGGCTCATCGACGTCGGCCTGTCGACGAGCCGCTGGGCAGAACGCCTTACCCTGATCGAGGCCGATGAGCTGGACCAGGGCCAGTACGACGGACGCTCTGACACCTTCGCCGTCAACTCGGCAGGCATGCTTGTGAGGCGCGATGTTTGGGAACTCCTAAAGGGGTTCGATCCCGCCCTTCCCGGAACCGGGGACGACGTCGACTTCTGCTGGCGCAACCGCCTCGCCGGTAACCGGGTGGTGGTGGTCCCCAGCGCCAGGATGTTCCACGTGTCCCATCGGCCCCATGCCCTGGGCAACGCCGCCGCGGCGCGGCGGGCACAGGTTCACCTCCGGCTCAAGCACGCACCCCTGTGGCTGGTCCCGGTGCATGCAGTCGCAGCAATTCTGGGCAGTATCTTCAAGCTGGTGTTCAGCATCGCCGTCAAGGACCCGGGCCATGGGTTTTCCCAACTCCTGGCGACGGCGGCGGCGCTCGGCCGGCCGGCGGCAATCTACCGGGGCCGGCGGAGTGCAGCACGAACGCGCCGGGTCCGGCGTTCAGTGGTCAATGCCCTGCAGACTGACCGCCGTGAAGTCTGGAGCCACCGCCGCTCGCTGATGGAGGCCCTCGGTGCGGACGACACCCGGGCGGAGGAAAACGGCAGCGACGCCCTGGCGGAACAGCCCAGCGGTGACTCGACCGATGACTTCGCTGCCCTCTCCACCAACGAACGGGGCTGGGTGGGCAATGGAGCACTCGCGGCAGTGATGATTGCGTGCGCCGCTTCCTTCGCGGGTCTGGCAGGGCTCTTCAGCGCCGACGCCGTGGCCGGCGGCGCACTCCTGCCGGTCTCCGCCAGCCTGGAGGATATTTGGCACCGTGCATCCAACTGGTGGATCGGGCTGGGAGCAGGGCTTCCCGGCCATGGCGATCCGTTCGGCTATGTCCTCTGGGTCTTGGGCCTGCTGGGCGGCGGAAACGCCAACGGTGCTGTTGTCTGGCTGCTCCTCCTGGCCATGCCGCTCTCCGGCCTCGCCGCCTGGTTCGCCGCCGGGGCGCTGACGTCCCGCCGCAGGCTCCGGCTGGCAGCAGCACTCGTATGGGCAGGAGCGCCCGCCCTCCAAGTGGCGCTGAACCAAGGACGCATCGGAGCACTCCTTGCCCACCTCATGATGCCCCTCCTCGTCCTGGCGCTGCTGCGTGCCACGGGGACGGCCATCGGACGCGGACGTTTTGCCCTGCCCGCACTGTCCGAAGGGCGTTTCGCGGAGAAGCCTCCGGTGAAGCCGGGCGTCAACGGGACCCCCTCATGGACGGCGGCAGCCGCCGCCGGGCTGGCGCTCGCCGTGGTCACCGCTGCGGCACCTGCGCTGCTGGTGCCGGCCGCCGTCGTCATTATCCTTGCCGGCTTCGCGCTCAGGCGGAGGGGGCGCACCCTGTGGTGGGCCCTCCTGCCGAGTGCCGCGCTTTTCATCCCCGTCGCCGTGTCGACGCTGGAACGCCCGCGCGCCCTGTTGGCGGATCCGGGGCTGCCCTTGGGCTTCCACGCCGCGCCGCTGTGGCAGCAGGTGCTTGGCCAGCCGCTCAGCTTTGACGTTACCGGCGGGCTGTCCGGGCTGGCACCCTTCGCCGGTGGCCCTGTGCCGTGGGCACTGCTGCTCGCCCTTCTGATCGGGGCCCCGGTGCTGGGGCTGGCCGTGGCCGCGCTGTTTCTTCCCTCCCGGCGTACCCTCGTTGCCCGCGCCCTGTGGGTGGCCGCCCTCATCGCGCTCGCCGGCGGCTGGCTCGCCGGGCACGTGGCCACCGGCGCCAGCACCGAGGAGCTGGTCGCGCCATTCCCTGGCGCCGCTGTATCCGCCGCGATCTTCGCGCTGCTCGGCGCTGCACTGATCGGCGGCGAACGCCTGCTGGACCTCGCCGGGGCTGCTGCTCCAAGCGCTGGGGCGTCATCGCGGAACAGGGCGCGTGCCCTTGCCCGTGTCACGGCCGCGCTTGCCACAGCTCTCCTGCTGGCAGGGCCTCTGGCCGGGCTCGCCGCCTGGACTGCCCAGAACGTTGTCCAGCCCGAAGCGCAGGCCCCGCAGGATCCGCAGACCTCACAGAACCCGCAGGAATCGCAGGGTCTCGGTACCTCCCGAATGGTGGCTGCCACTGATCCGCGTACCTTGCCGGCCACAGCGATCGACCGGGGCGAGGGGCCGGAGCAGACGCGCACCCTGCTGATCAGCATCGGCGCGAACGAGACCTACTCTGCCTCGCTGATGAGGGGCGGGGGGACAACGCTTGATGCGCTCTCCGCCATCGCCTCGGCACGCGATATCCGGGGCCTCCCGGGTGAAGAGTCCGTGCGCGAGGATGATCAGGTGACGGCCGCCCTTCGCACCACTGTCGCAACGGTGGTCGCCGCCCATGGCGTCGACCCGCGGCCGGAGCTGGAGCGGCTGGGCGTGGGATTCGTGGTCCTCCGGTCCACGGACACCGCGGCCCAGCTGACCGCAAGCCGGATGGACGCCGTTCCGGGCCTCGTGGCCGTTGGCCCGACGGACTCTGGCTGGCTCTGGCGTGTCAGTCCGTTGAACGACCAGGTCCTCCAGCCCGCCGACGTCGCACACCGCGCCCGCATCGTCGATGCCAAGGGCCAGACCACCAACCTGCTTCCCTCCGGGCTGACGGGCGTGGATACCGCCGTGCCGAAGGGGCCCGAGGGAAGGCTGCTGGTCCTCGCGGAACGCGCGGATCCGGGATGGACGGCCTGGCTGGACGGGCGAAAGCTGACGTCCACCGCCTCCGGCTGGTCACAGGCCTTTACGCTGCCTCCGCAGGCCGGCCACGTCACGGTCCGCTACGACAACCCGTGGGCCCTCTGGACCGGCATCGGCCAGGCAACTGTGATCGGCCTGACCGCCCTGCTGGCGCTTCCCATGCCCGCGCGGCGCCCCAACACCGGGCTGTCCAGGGATGAAGGCTCGCTGCGTAAGGAATACCAGAATGCATAAGGAAGAGAACGACGGCGGCACCCCGGCGGCGCCGGCGTCCGCACCCGCGTTCCGCCCGGCATCTGCTGCCCGCAGGGGCGCACCGCCGAAACCCGCAAAAAAGGCCGGGTCCACCCCGGTAAACAAGTCCACAGTAATGAAGAGGGGCGGCGGGGATGCACGCCGCCGCGGAACTTTGACTGGTCTGCTGTCGGCGGCAGCGATCGTTGTCGCCGGGGGCGGGCTGGTAGCGGCGGCATCGTTCGCCCCGCAGCCGTCCGGCGGCCGGGAACTCGAGGTTCCCCTGGCGTCCGTCCCGGCAGGCATGAGCCAAGATGTGTGCCCCGGCCCGGCGAAGCTGCTCGAAGGGACACCCGTGGGAACGGACCCGCAGTTCAGCCCCGAGTCCGCCACGGCCAGGAGCGCGGTCTCCGCAGCTGTAGTCGGCGCGGCGGGGGCACTCCTTCCGGGCAGCAGGCTCTCAGCGCTGGACGGTTCCGAACTCGTCAGTATTGCCAAGGATCCGGGCACCGCATCGGCCCCGCCCGGCGCCTCAGCCCAGCTGGCAGGCGTCGTCGCGCAACATCCGGTTAAGGACGTCAGCGTCCTGAGCGCCGACGCCCTCGGAAACCGGCAGGCAGCTGCGGCCGGAGTAATGACCTACTCCGCAACCGACGGCGACCTGCAGGGCTCGGCCGCTGCAGCGTGCCAGGCACCGCTCAATGACCTTTGGCTGACAGGCGCAAACACGGCAGTTGGCCGCAGCAGCGTCCTGCATCTGACCAACGCTTCGACCACTCCCGCCACGGTCAACCTCGAACTGTTCGGCAAGGACGGCCAGATCAAGGCACCCGGCAGCCGCGGGCTCCTGGTTGGGCCGGGAACAACACGGTCCATCGTGCTCGCGGGTCTTGCCCCCGGCCAGGAACGGCTGAGTATCCACGCCCGCAGCACCGGCGGCCCCGTGAGCGCGTTCATCCAGCAGAGTGCGCTTCGCGGCCTGACCCCCGGGGGAGTTGACTTCATTGCCCCGGGAACGGCCCCCTCCGCCCTCCAGGTCATGACCGGTGTGGACATTCAGGACGCTGCCGGCCTGGCGGATCTCACCGGAACCCGCGGCTTCGGCGACGCCGCACCCTCCCTGCACATCACCGTCCCCGGTCCCGTGGACGCCGTGGTGGAAGTCAGGCTCTTCGGCCGCGGCGGCCAGAAGGCGCTGCCCGGCGGCGGTGTGGTCACGGCCAAGGCCGGCGCCGTGACGGAGGTTCCGCTAACCGGAGTCCCTGCCGGGCAGTACACGGTCTCCGCAAGCGCGGATGTGACAATCGTTGCCGCCGCCCGCGTCACCCGCGGACTGAAGGCCGCCGAAAGTACGGACTTCTCCTGGGCGCCGTCAACCGGCAGGCTCGGCAGCCAGCACGTGGTTCCGGTCCCCGCCGAGGGTGAACGGTTCCTGGTGTTTGGAGCGCTTGCAGACCGTGCCATCATCTCGTACACACCCATCACGGCCGACGGCCAGGTCCGGCCGGCGGCCACCGCGGACATCGCCGGCGGAACCACCACTTCACTGAAAGTGCCGGACCAGATCGAAAAGTCGTCCGTGGTCGGATACCTGGTTTCGGCGGCCGGCGGCGCCGCCTACGGCACGGTGCTCCTTGAACGGGACGGGAGGAACGACGTCTCAACCGTCGCGATCACGCCGGGCGCAGAGGGGCAGCAAAAAGTCCCGGTAACACTGGGGTACTAGGCCTGCTGCCCGGCTGCGGTCAGTAGCGCCGGCGGTAGACGGGGTCCAGGGTCTCCGGAGCTACGCCGAGCATTTCCGCGGTGTGTTCGACCACCACGTCATGCACCAGGTCCTGAAGTTCCTCCTTGACCGGGCACCCCTGCTCGACAACGCGGCGGTACAGCGTGATCATCGGTCCCTCATCCTCCGTGGCGGGCGTGTAGCAGCCCATCGGCGGAGGCGAGCCGTCTGCTACCAGCTGCTCCAGGTTTGGCGGGATTTCATCCACGGCAAAACGCACGCCGTCGAGAGGCTTGCCCCAGATATCGTGGAGCCGCTGCGCGGAGTCCATGACGAGCTCGTCGAACCGGTCCGAGCGTGTCCGGTACGCCGGAAGCGTTGGCAACATGAGTTCCCCGCGAAGACCGCGTCCGTGGCGGTTGCGGCGTCGTTGTGCAAAGCTCCGCCTGGCGGCCGAGCCGGCGGCATCCTGGGGAGCCTCGGGGTCAGCCAACCGGACCGTAAAACCCGAATCTTGGTGCGATGACTGCATATACAGACTCTAGACCCGCCGGATCATTTGCGCGAGATAAGCCCCGCCGGGCCGCACTGACGGATCCGTGGGTGCCGTCATTGTCGGAAATCCTGCGCCATCCGGAGTAGTCTGTGATGTCGTGGGTGCTATCCGTCAATGTTCCAGGTCAGCCTGCCGCCAGTCAGCGGTGGCCACTTTGACGTACGTCTACGCCGATTCAACGGCCGTGCTGGGACCGCTGGCCACGTATGCCGAGCCGCACTGCTACGACCTTTGCGAGCAGCATGCCGACTCGCTCACCGTTCCGCGGGGCTGGGAAGTCCTGCGCCTTGCTATGCCGTCCCAGCCTCAGCAGCCTGGACCCGACGATCTTCTCGCCCTCGCCGACGCAGTCCGCGAGGCGGCCGCCCGGCCCGCAGCATCAGCAACGCAGCAGGGGCAGCGCGGCTCCCACGCCGCGCTGGAGGCGCCGGCCGGAACTGAAGGCACACGCCGCGGGCACCTCCGAGTCCTGCGCGAGCCGTCCTGAGGCCAACTGGCGGTAGGCTGGAAGCTGCAAATCTGTCCGCCATGGCGCGCGTTCGCCCACCCAGGGAGCATCCATCATGCCAAAGATCAGTCCTGAACTGCTGTCCGTCCTGAGGTGCCCCGTCACCGGCTCGGCCCTGATCCAGGAGGGCGAAGAACTGGTGTCCACCGCCGCGGGGGCCGGCGGCGAGAAGCTGCGCTATGCGATCGAGGACGGAATTCCGCTGCTCCTTCCCCCTGAACTGCTGGCAGCCGCGAACGCCGCCCGGTCAGACCAGCACGATGCCGGTCTGGGCAGCCGGGGAACGTCCAGCCGGGAAACGTCCGGCACGGAAACGATCAGCACCGAATCTTCCAGCCCGGCAGCTCCGGACGCCTCAACAGCCTAGACCCCAGCCCGCACCGCAGAAGGCAAGACGCCGGATACAGCAAAGGACTCCTATGACCCTCGATTACAAGGTTGCCGACATCTCCCTCGCGGAGGCCGGGCGCCACCAGATCCGCCTCGCCGAGCACGAGATGCCGGGCCTCATGTCGCTCCGCAAGGAATTCGGCCCCAGCCAGCCGCTGAAGGGCGCACGCATCGCCGGCAGTCTGCACATGACGGTGCAGACTGCCGTGCTCATCGAAACCCTCACAGCCCTCGGCGCTGAGGTCCGCTGGGCATCCTGCAACATCTTCTCCACGCAGGATGAAGCCGCGGCCGCCGTGGTGGTGGGTGCCGGAACGGTCGACGATCCCCAGGGTGTTCCCGTCTTTGCCTGGAAGGGCGAAACCCTCGAAGAATACTGGTGGACGGCCGAGCAGATCCTTACATGGCCGGGCGCGGACACCAATCCGGAGCTTGGCCCCAACATGATTCTCGACGACGGCGGCGACGCCACGCTGCTGGTGCACCGCGGCGTCGAATTTGAGGCAGCCGGCGCCGTTCCGGCTGCAGCGGAGAATGACCCCGAGGAGCACGTCATCGTGCTGGACCTGCTGCGCCGGACGCTGGCCGAGGACCCGAAGAAGTGGACACGCCTCGCCGCCGGTATCCACGGCGTCAGCGAAGAGACCACAACTGGCGTGCACCGCCTCTACCAGCTGGCGGAACAGGGCAAGCTCCTCTTCCCGGCCATCAACGTCAACGACTCCGTGACCAAGAGCAAGTTCGACAACAAGTACGGGATCCGCCACTCCCTGCCGGACGGCCTCAACCGGGCCACTGACGTCCTCATCGGAGGAAAAGTGGCCGTGGTCTGCGGCTATGGAGACGTCGGGAAGGGTGCAGCCGAAGCGCTCCGCGGCCAGGGCGCCCGCGTGATCGTGACCGAAATCGACCCCATCTGTGCGCTGCAGGCGGCCATGGATGGCTACCAGGTGGCGAAACTTGAGTCCGTGCTCGCCCAGGGCGATATCTTCATCACCACCACGGGCAATAAGGACGTCATCATGGCCGAGCACATGGTCGGCATGAAGAACAAGGCCATCGTGGGCAACATCGGCCACTTCGACAACGAGATCGACATGGCCGGCCTTGCCCGCGTTCCCGGCATCCGCAAGGTCGAGATCAAGCCGCAGGTCCACGAATGGGTCTTCGCGGACGACTCCGCCGACGGCTCCGGACCGCGGTCCATCATCGTGCTCTCCGAGGGCCGGCTGCTGAACCTTGGCAACGCCACGGGCCACCCGTCCTTCGTCATGAGCAACTCCTTCGCCAACCAGACAATTGCCCAGATCGAGCTGTTCACCAAGAAGGACCAGCCCGAGGGTGAGCGGGAGTACGACAACCAGGTTTACGTCCTGCCGAAGATCCTGGACGAGAAAGTGGCACGCCTGCACCTGGATGCCCTCGGTGTGGAACTGACCGAACTGTCCAAGGACCAGGCTGACTACCTCGACATGGATGTGGCAGGGCCGTACAAGCCGGAGCATTACCGGTACTAGGCCCGAACGCGGTACTAGGCTGGACGCTGTACCAGGCTCGAACGCACGCCGGGAGACCGGAAAATGGGCTCCCGGCGGCCCCCGCCCCGGGCCGCTCGGACCGGGGGCGCCGAGGCGTGCGATAAAATTGACTGGTCAGCGTTTCTGCTGGGCACACGGACGGACGCCTGTTGGCGGCCCGGCGGGGAACATGGAGAACCAGTCATGACGGAAAAGAGCAGCCGCAAGATCGGCAAGATCCTTGCGGTCGCGGCAGTTTGCACGGCGGTTGCCGCCGGCGGATTCGGTGTTGCCACCGCGCCGGGATGGGCCAACCCCGCTCCGGAATCCGAGGCCGCTACGCCGGTCCGCAACGAGCCCGGCCTCGCAGCCCCGGTGGTGAAGGCCGTGGAGCTGGGCGTGACCCCCACCGACGGCGCAAAAGGCGTCAATCCCGCAGTGGCACCGTCCGTCAAGGCGGTCAACGGCAAGCTCAAGGACGTCGTCCTGGCACCGGCGGCGGGCGGCGCGCCGGTCAAGGGCAGCATGAGCGCCGACGGCAGCACCTGGACCGCGCTGGATCCGCTCCTGTTCAACTCGGTCTACAACTACAGCTATACGATCGTTGACGAAGCCGGCCGGGAGACCAAGAAGGCGCAGACGTTCACCACTGTCGAAAGCGCCAACGAGGCCGACGCTGCCGTCTACCCTGAGAACGGCTCCACGGTCGGCTCCGGGCAGCCCATCGAGATCGTCTTCAGCGAACCCGTGGCGAACAAGGCGGCGGTGGAGAAAGCCGTAAAGATCTCAGTCTCCTCGAAACAGCCTGTGGCGTGGCACTGGTACACAGACCAGCGTGTGCGCATCCGTCCCGAGAAGTTCTGGGCCTCCAACAGCCAGGTCACTGTGGACATGAAGCTGTTTGGCGTCGATTTCGGCAACAGCATGATCGGCAATTTCAACGCCAAGGTGCAGTTCAAGGTAGGACCCCAGCGTCTGGCCGTGGTGGATGACACGACGAAGACCATGAAGGTCTATTTCGACGGCAAGCTCGTCAAGACCGCCCCCGTCACACTGGGTGATGCCGAATGGCTCTCACCCACCGGCTACGCGGTGATCATGGAGCAGGAACGCCGCTCCAAGTTCAACGCCGGAAGCATCGGCCTCAAACCGGGGGACAAGGGATACTACCCGCCCCTCACGGTTGAGTATGCCAACAGGCTGACGTCCTCCGGCGTCTACGTTCACCAGGCCCTGCAGTCCGCCTGGGGTGCCGTGGGCAAGTACAACGTCTCCCACGGCTGTGTTGGCCTGCTGCCCGCCGATGCCGCCTGGTTCTTCAACAACATGAAGAGCGGGGATGTTGTGCAGACACTGAACACCGGTGCGCCGCCGGTCGAACCGCTGGAGGGCTACGGCGACTGGAATATCCCCTGGGCGCAGTACGCCAAGCGGTAGCAGCCGCGCGCCATTTGTCGCAGATCAATGGCCGCACACCACAGCGTCAATGCTCTGGAACCCCGCAAGGGTTATAACGAAATAGCCGCATGATTCCGGCGGCGCGGGTTTCATCTCGCCGTGCCAGAGGAGCGGACGGTAGGCTCTTCAGGAGATATACAGCGCTGCCTGGCACCGGCCTGGAGCGCGGACGCCTACGGAAGTGAAGCTGCAGTGAACGACAATACTTCGATCCCGTCCAGACGGCTCGATCCGCAGCGGGAAGCCGACGAACCGGTGCTTGATCCTGCCCACGACTCCAATGAGCCTGCGTTCGAGTGGATGACGGCTTCCCCCGCGACCAGCTTCACGGAGGACGCCCCTTCCCACGGTGCCGCAGCCAACCGTTCAGCGGCGGATGACGGCGCAGCACACCGGAGCCCGGGCATCGGGGAGCCGGCCGACGGCGAACCTGCCGGCCGGGTCCAGGCCGGAAGCAGGGCCGACCGCAAGGCCGCGGAGGCCGCCGCCGCTAACGGTCCATCCGACCTGCCGCCGGACGCCGGCGCGCCGCCATCCGGTGCTGCCCCGGGGGCCCACTACAGTGAGCAGCTCCCGACGTCGGCCCTTCAGATCCGCCCGCCGCGCGAGGACGTGGAACGCCGGAACGCGGAGCGCGAGCAGGCGGCGAATGCAAAGCCTGTCTTGCCGCGCTTCATGCAGGTTGTACTCGCCGTTTTCTACCCCGTCATCCTCCTGGTCCTGGCAGTGCGCGCCGTCACCAGCCCGCTCTTCCTCTGGGTCGAGTACCACCGGCCGGGCTTCCCCGGTGACGGCTACGGCTTCAACTCCGACGACCGCATGACCTACGGATCCTACGCCGTGGACTACCTCAGCAACTGGTCAGGACCTCGGTACCTGGGCGAGCTCGTCAACCGCAACGGGGAGAAACTCTTCCAGGACGGCGAAGTCAGCCACATGGCCGATGTCAAGGTTGTGATTCTGTCCGCCTTCGGCGCAGGCGCACTCCTGGTCCTGCTGAGCATCGCCGTCATTATCTACCTGCGCCGCCGCAGCTCCGGCGGTGTCAGGCGAGGCTTGTTCGCCGGCTCCATCGTGACACTCACGCTCATCTCCGCACTTGCCGGGCTGGCGCTGCTCGGCTGGGAACAGTTCTTTACCGAGTTCCACCGGATCTTCTTCGCCAGCGGTACATGGACCTTTGCCCTGGAAGATACGCTCATCCGGTTGTTCCCGGGGCAGTTCTGGATCGACGCGGGCATTGCCATCGCGGGGCTCGTCCTGCTGACTGCGCTGGTCACCCTGATTCTGACGTGGCCCACCCGGCGCCGCCGCGGCCTGCCGAAGCGGGCCAAGAAGTCCCGCACGGGCGGCGGCGCGGAAGCGGAGTCCGGCGCCCAAGCGGAGTCTGGCGCCGAAGTCGGCGAGGACCGGTCCGTCCGGCTTTGAGGCTTCCGCGCCCCTGACCGTGTGGAATCAGGCTCGCTCCTGACGTGTGGAACCAGGCTCGCTGTGGAACACGGCTGCTGCCGGGCCTCAGATCCAGGAAGGCATCCACATCCTGACACGCCAGTCCTGGTAGGGGATGACCTCGGCGGTCCACACCGGATAGAAGAAGGCGGAGAGCAGCACAGCTCCCACAAGAAAGAGGACTATCCCGTACAGGCCTGACCGCCGGCGCCACAGCGGGTCTGTCCTGCGCCCCAGGACCAGGCCCAGGCCATACACGAGGGCCAGGATGAGGAACGGTTCGAAGGACACCGCGTAGAAGAAGAACATCGTGCGTTCCGGGTACAGGAACCATGGGAGGTAGCCGGAACCCACCGCAGCGAGCACGGCGCCTGCACGCCAGTCCCTGCGCCCCGCCCACCAGAACAGCAGCACCACCAGGGAGATCGTGGCTCCCCACCAGATCAGCGGGTTCCCCACGGACAGGATCGCAGAGGTGCAGCTGCTGACGTCGCAGCCGGCTGTGCCCTGCTTGGGGGATTCGTAGTAGAAGGATGTTGGCCTGCCCATGACCAGCCAGCTCCACGCGCTGGCCTCGTACGGGTGCTCAGAACTCAGCCCCTGATGGAACTTATACGCCTCGAGGTGGTAGTGCGCCAATGAGCGCACGGTGTCCGGCAGCCAGCCCCAGTCCACACTCGGATTCGTCGTGGCCCATTGCCGGTAATAGGCATCCGTTGACCTGAACCATCCTGCCCAGGTGGCGACGTACGTCAGGGCCGCCACGGGGACGATGCTGAGAAACGCCACGATGCCGTCCTTCAGGATGCCGGCGCTGATCCAGCCCCGGATGCCTGCGGTACGGCGGGCGCTTAGATCCCAAAACACTGTCAGAAGGCCGAAACCGGCGACGAAGAAGAGCGCCGACCACTTGGTGCCCACGGCAAGGCCCAGGCAGACGCCTGCGAGGATGCGCCACCAGCGGACCCCCAGCCAGGGCCCGGACAGCAGCTGAAGGTGGGACGGCTGGCCTGTTGGGGAATCGGCCGCGAGCCGTGCCAGCCGAACGGCCAGGCGCCGGCGGCCATCATCGCGGTCCATCAGCAGCGCACCGAACGCGGCCAGGATCCAGAACATGAGGAAGATGTCGAGCAGCGATGTCCGGGACATGACGAGGTGATGGCCGTCGACGGCGAGCAGGAGACCTGCTGCGGCACCCAGGATCAAGGAACCAAACAGCTTTTGGGCGATCAGGGCAACGAGGGCAATGGATATGGTGCCTGCCAGTGCCGCCGAAAACCTCCAGCCCAGAGGATTGTCCGGACCGAAGAGCCACATGCCGCCGGCAATCATCCACTTGCCCACGGGCGGGTGGACCACATATTCGGGCGACGCCAGCAGCACCCCGGGATTTCCCGCGTTGAAGGAGTCGTTCGCTTTCTCCGGCCAGCTCCGCTCGTAGCCGCTGATAAGGTACGAGTAGGCGTCCTTGACGTAGTACGTTTCGTCGAAGACCAGGCTCCCCGGCACCTCCAGGCGGGCAAACCGCAGGATCCCGCCCACCAAAGCGGTCAGCGCCGGCACCAGCCAGAACCAAAGCCTGAGCGACGGCGGGTAGTTGCGCCAGCTACGGATGCCCCCGATCAGGCGCCGCGTCAGTTCCCCGGCAGTGAAGGCTTCCGATGGGCGGCGGATCCAGCCGTGCCCTTCGAGGCCGTGGCCCCCGGGTTCGGCGGGGGAATCCGGTGTACTGGCGGAACCGGCCGCGTCAGGCCGAACGGAGGTCTGCGTCACCTGCCCATGCTACCTTTCGCCGTGGGGTGTCCCCTGCAGGGTTCCTCCGCCGTTCCCCTCCCGGCGTCCCGCTGCGGACGAGTGCCCCGGTGACTGCCGGCGGCAGTAGGCTGGATGCGTGGACCATGAACCGAACAGCACGCAGACCGGCCCTTCCGAACAGGCGGCGGGATCGGACGTTCCCGGAAACCGGCCCGGGAGGATCGTGCTGGCGGCCACGCCCATCGGCAACGTGGGCGACGCCTCTGCACGGCTGATCGAGCTGCTGGCCACGGCCGACATCGTGGCCGCCGAGGACACGCGGCGGCTGCATCGGCTCGTGCAAAGCCTGGAGGTTACTGTGGGCGGCCGGATCATCAGCTACCACGAGCACAATGAGGCCACCAAGACAGCCGAGCTGCTGGACCAGGTACGAGCGGGCAAGACCATCGTTATGGTCACGGACGCCGGCATGCCGGCGGTCTCCGATCCCGGGTTCAGGCTGGTCGAGGGCGCCGTCGCGGAGGGGCTCACGGTGACGGCCGTTCCCGGCCCGTCCGCTGTCCTGACCGCCCTGGCGCTGTCCGGGCTACCCACCGACCGCTTCTGCTTTGAGGGATTCCTTCCGCGCAAGGCCGGTGAACGCGCATCGCGGCTGGCCGATTTGGACGCCGAGCGCCGCACCATAGTGTTCTTCGAGGCGCCGCACCGTCTTGAGGCCATGCTGCGGGCGTTGCACGAACGGTTCGGACCGGACCGCAAGGCGGCCGTGTGCCGCGAACTGACAAAGACGTATGAGGAAGTTCTCCGCGGCACCCTGCGGGAACTGTTGAAGTGGGCCGAGACCAACGAAGTCCGTGGGGAGATCGCTGTGGTGGTGGGCGGCGCCCCGGAGAAGGCGCCCGGAACGCCGGAGGATAACGTGGAGGCCGTCAACGAGCTTGTTTCCCAGGGACTGCGGCTCAAAGACGCAGTGGCGGCGGTAGCGGAAGAGGTCCGGGTCAGCAAACGCGAGCTGTATGCCGCGGTGCTCGCGGCCCGCTGATCCCCGGGGTCCAGGGCTGTGCATTTGCACAGCAATATGGGCTGTGCGTAGTGCGCGGATGCGTAGACACTGGAGAGAGGCGGGCAGTAGCGTGGCATTAAACCAGCCAAGAAACAATTAGACCAGCCAAGAAACAGCAGCCCCTGGCGACCCACTGCAGGCGGCTGCACCAACCCGCAATCCGATTGCTGACGAGGGAGTCACCGTGTCTGTTACTACACAGTCCGCCGTAACCGCAGAGCGCGAAAGCGAACTGCTCGCTTCTGTTCCCACCGGCCTGCTGATCAACGGCGAGTGGCGCCCCGCGGCATCAGGCAAGACCTTCGACGTCGAAGACCCCTCCACCGGCAAGGTTCTGCTGAGCATTGCCGACGCCGGAGCCGAGGACGGCATGGCGGCCCTCGACGCGGCTGCCGCCGCCCAGGAGTCCTGGGCGAAGGTCCCGCCGCGGGAGCGGGGCGAGATCCTGCGCCGGGCCTTTGAGCTCGTGACCGAGCGGGCCGAGGATTTCGCACTGCTGATGACCCTGGAAATGGGAAAGCCCCTGGCCGAGGCCCGCGGGGAGGTCACCTACGGCGCGGAGTTCCTGCGCTGGTTCTCCGAAGAGGCAGTCCGAGCGTTCGGCCGCTACTCGGTCTCCCCGGACGGCAAGTCGCGGCTGCTGGTCACGAAGAAGCCCGTGGGCCCGTGCCTGCTGATCACCCCGTGGAACTTCCCGCTGGCGATGGCCACGCGCAAGGTCGCCCCCGGCGTTGCCGCCGGCTGCACCATGGTGCTCAAGTCCGCGAACCTGACTCCGCTGACGTCACAGCTGTTCGCCGCCGTGATGCAGGAGGCGGGTCTGCCCGCCGGCGTCCTGAACGTCATCCCCACGTCCACGGCCGGGGCCACCACCGGCCCGCTGATCAAGGATGCCCGGCTGCGCAAGCTGTCCTTCACCGGCTCCACCGAGGTGGGCCGCCGCCTGCTCTCTGACGCCTCCGGAACTGTCCTGCGGACGTCCATGGAACTCGGCGGTAACGCCCCCTTCGTGGTGTTCGAGGACGCCGACGTCGACGCCGCCGTCGCCGGCGCCATGCTGGCGAAGCTGCGGAACATGGGTGAGGCCTGCACTGCCGCTAACCGGTTCATCGTGCACGAATCCGTTGCCGACGAGTTCGCGGAGAAGTTTGCCGCGAAGATGGCGGAGATGACCACGGCCAGGGGCACCGAACCCGACTCCAAGGTCGGGCCGCTGATCGATGCCAAGAGCCGGGACAAGGTCCACGAACTCGTCACTGATGCCCTGGCCTCCGGTGCCAAGGCTGTCGTCGGCGGCGCGCCGGTGGACGGTGCGGGCTACTTCTACCAGCCCACCATCCTCAAGGGCGTCACCGAGGGAACACGGATCCTGTCCGAGGAAATCTTCGGACCTGTCGCACCGATCATCACGTTCGGCACCGAGGACGAGGCCATCCGCCTGGCCAACAACACTGAATACGGGCTCGTGGCATACGTCTTCACGAAGGACCTGAACCGCGGCATCCGGATGGGCGAACGGCTCGAGACCGGCATGCTCGGCCTGAACGCCGGCGTCGTCTCCAACGCCGCGGCACCGTTCGGCGGCGTCAAGCAGTCCGGGCTCGGCCGCGAGGGCGGCCTTGAAGGCATCGAGGAATACCTCTACACCCAGTACATCGGCATCGCAGACCCGTACGCCGGCTAGCCGTTACGGAGCCGCCGCAGGCCGTCGCGGGCCCTTGTCCAGGAGCCCGCGGCGGCCTTTGCTGCATGCGTGGCGGTGCTGCCGACGGCCCGGAACGGTGCACCGGCGATGCTGCCCCAACGTGACATCACCGATGGCGGCAGCCAGTCGGCGTGCAGGCGTCCCATAAGTCCCGCATTACGGCGCAGCGCCGTGCGGACTGCGGCGATCTTCTGGGCTGTGGACGGGTCAGCCGGCGACGATGGGCCAGTGGCCGTGGATGAGTCCGTGGCCGTCGGGTCAGCGGAGGCAGTCGTCCCCGCCCCTGCGGCGGGCCGGCCGTATTGGTGGCGTTCAAAGGCCGCGGTGAGATCATGGACGGCGGTGTCCGCCTCGGGGTGCCCTGGTGGCCTCCCTGTTGGCCTCTGGCCCCCTGCCGCAGCGGCGTTCGTTGCGGGAGCCCGCCCCAGCAGCGCCGGCGAACCGCTGAGCCGGGCAGAGAACGCGCGCGGCGTCTCGCTGGGAAGTGGGCGGACGCCGTAGTCCGTGGCGAGGTCCCGCAGCTCCGCCCATGCGAGCGGCGCAGCTGCCTGCCCGCCCCGGGCTGCCGGTCCCCGCAGGCGCCTGGAGCGCAGTCGCGTCCGTACCATCCGCGGGGCCGCGGCGATAAGGACCAGCAGGAGCGCTCCTGCCGCCGCATAGACCGCCGCCACCATCTGGTTCCCTGCCCCGGCCTCTGCGCCGCCGGGGAGCGGGAGCGGCGCGGGCTCGGTTGCGGGCGGGGGAGTGGCGCCGTTGGTGGGCAGCAGGCCGTCATTGGTGCCGTCGTTCGTGCTGGCGCCGCCTGATGAGGAGTCCTGGGCGTACGGCGGAACCACACCGCGCGAGGGTGTGGGCTCGAAGGGGACCCAGCCGAGCCCCTGGAAGTACAGTTCCGGCCAGGCATGGGCGTCACGGGCATCCACTTCGAATTCGGGAAGCGCGCCCTGACCGGCGACCGACACCGTGGCCCCTGTCAGCCGGCCCGGGGCATATCCCACCGCGATCCGGCTGGGGATTCCCTCAAGGCGGGCCATGACCGCCATGGCCGATGCAAAGTGGATGCAGTAGCCGCTTTTCTGATTCAGGAAGTCCGCCAGCACTGAGAGGCCGTTGCCGTCATAACCGCCCTGGACCGGCGATTCGAGGGAGTACGTGAACGCTCCGCCCCGCAGGTACCTCTGAATGGCCATCGCCTTCTCGTAGGCAGTCCTGCTGTCCGACGTCACCGAGTCGGCGGTGGTCCGGACGATTTCCGGCACGTTCGCCGGCGGCCTGATGAACTCCTCGGGTATTCCACTCACGGGCGCCGAAGATCCGTCCAGAAGTTCCTGTGTCAGCTTTGGGGCTGAGGATCGGACCAGGTACTGCTGGTTCCGCGAATTGGTGTCGGTGCCCCTGATGCTTAGCGTGGCGGGATCCCAGCTCCACCGGCCGGTCAGTCCGTTGACGGCTTCGGGCGCATAGGGGACGGGCAGGTACGGGCTGGTGAAGTCCCCGGTGTTGACCACAGTGACCTGGCGGACCTGCTCCGGGGCCAGCATCTCATGGCCTACCTCCATGCGTCCTGGTCCGGTCCGGCGGGACGCGTTGCGGTCGTCGGGGGACCACGCCTCTCCGTCAAAGCGGTCCACTGTCACGGAGCGCAGATAGAGGGGAGTGGTGGCATTGGTGGCATAGGTGATCCGCCCGTCGCCGGATGGGCGGCGGAGGCTGTTGCCGAGGCTGATCATGGGGTTCAGGCCGCTGGAGGAGGCCCACGGGTTGAGCCGGGAACCTTGCGGGAACGTGCCCTGGTCGAAGCCGGGAATGATGAGCTGCAGCACAAGCGTGACCACCAGCGCCACGCCGCCGGTCATGGCAGCACGCTTGATCTGCCCGGGATTCCGCGCGGTGTCGGCCTGGACCCGGGCGTCCGGGGCGAACCACTGGCTGCACGCAAGGATGAGCAGGAAGCCTGTTGCCGTCCCAAGGAACCCCACGAGCCCGACGCTTTGTGGCTTGATCATGGCCGGCACCACGAGCACGGCCAGCAGGCCCAGACCGCTCGTGGCAGGCATGCCCAGGGGGAGGGCAAGCGCGTCCACGAGAATGACAACCAGACCCAGGGCGGCGCACGTCACCAGGACGATGCCTGCATTGGGCGCCACAGGAGAGCTTTCCGACAGCACGGTTTCGCTGGCCCGGCGGAGGTGCCTGCCCAGCGCCGCCATGGTGGCCTCTGTGGGGAAGAAGCCGGCGAAGCTCTCCCGGCGCAAGAACGTGAATATCAGGATGAACAGCAGGGACACGAAGCCGCCCACGGTGACCAGCAGCGGCTGCGCCCTCAGGGCGCGGAGTCCCGCCATGGTCAGCGACACCACGATGATCGTGGTGAGCACGGGGAGGAACCAGGCCCATCCACGCAGCACGCCATTGAGGGAGACGGAAGCCCCGGCCACGGCGACCGCCACCGCCGCCGACATCGCCCAGGGATAAGCACCGGCACCCGGACGACGGCGGCGTTCCAAGGGGGCCGCCGATGGCTGCGGCGCGGCGGCGCCGGTCTGGCGCTGGGGAGCGATAGTCACCGGGCCACCCCCGCACCACGCCGAACGTCGGCAGCCGCAGCTGCCAGCGTGGCGTCGCCTTCATCGAAGTACGTCCATGCGGCCGGCAGAGACGTGGCCGCATCCACGGCCACGGCACGCCAGCCGCCAAGGCGCAAGGCCTCGAGTACCTCGGAGGATTCCGCGGGCCTGTCGCTGATCACGATGGCAAAGGCGTTTGCCGCGTAGCCGGCCGCAGGCGCCAACGCCCGTGCCTCGGCCAGCGAGATTCTTCCGAGGACGGCCAGTACAGGGCCTCGCATCCGGTGGGCTGCAAGTTTGTCGATGAGCCGGTCATCGAACACCGACTGACCTGAGTCGCCGCCTCCGGAATGCTCACGGAGCGACGTCTCGTGCTCCCGGCGGATGTGGTGCGGACCGGAAAGCTGGATGGCCGCCAGGCTCTCGGCGATGGACTGGAGTCCTGCCGCGCCGCTGTATTCCTCGCAGTCAGGCTCCGGCGCGGAGGGGGAGCGGTGGAAGGCTGGATCGCCGGCGGCGTCCAGGAACCGGAGGGAGTAATTCCGTTCGGAGAGGTGCGCACTTACTGACATGGCGGCCGTGACGGCCCATTCGAAGGTGTCGCTCGTGACGAGGTCGCTGCCGTCCTCGCCTTGGCCGCTGAAGACCGCGCCGAAACCGGCGGAGTGGGCACCGTACCGCTGATCGAGAATGATCGTCGCCTCCGGTGTGGTCACCGATTCCTCCTGCCGCACCATCAGGGCGCCGTGGCGGGCAGTCGCAGGCCAGTGGACCCTCCGCATCGGATCGCCGTGCCGGTACTCCCTCGTCATGACGTCATCGTCGCTGGGGTTGGCCCGGATCCGCGTGGCTGTGATTCCGTCGTTGCCCCTGGCGCCGGCCAGTCCCGTGGCGGGCAGCTCGACGGCGGCCGGCGTCACGGTGAGCGTGTCGCCGTCGTCAATTGTGTGCCTGTGCAGCGAAAGCCCGAAAGGATCCGTGAACTCGGCCGTGACAGGGCCGATCGTGAACTGGCCCCGCCTCCCTGAGCGCAGGCGGTACTCGTAGCGGCTGGTACCGCCGCTGGCGGTTCTGGAGGGAAAGCGGAACGCTGGCGACTCGCCGAACCTTGACGGGATCCGTTCCTCCATGATGATCCTTCCGGTCTCCGGCCCCGTCCGTGCAACGGCCAGCCGCACTGTGGTGGCGGAGGCGGTCTCCACCGTGGCCGGGCTGAACTCCCGGTACACGCGGAAGCGGGGCTTGACCAGCCTGATGCCGGCCAGCGAGACAAGAGGCAGGACCACCAGGAGGACACCCAGGCCGAGCAGGTCCCGGCGGCCCATGACCTGGGCGCAGAGCAGGGAAATGATGCCTGCGCCCAGAAGTCCCCATCCGCGGGAGGTGAACAGGTGACGGGGGAGACGGTCCAGCAGTGCCATGGCGAATCGTGGCTAGCGGCTGGGTCGCAGTTCGGCAGCCCTGGCCTGCCGGGAGGCGTGGGCGGACTCGGTCATCTCCTGGCTGACCGGAAGCTTGGCGAGTACACCGCGGATCACGCTCTGCGGCGTCTCTCCGGTGCTGACGGCCTTGCGGTCCAGGATAATGCGGTGCGCCAGCACCGACTCGGCAACGGCCACGACGTCGTCTGGAAGCACGAAGTCCCTGCCGTCCAGTGCCGCCGTGGCCTTTGCCGCGCGAAGCAGCTGGAGCATCGAACGCGGGCTGGCACCGAGGCGCAGCATGGCGCTGTCTCTCGTGGCGCGACCCACGGCAACGGTGTACTCCTTCACGGACTGGGACACGTAGACCTGCTGGACTGTGGCAATCATCGCCGCGACGTCCGCGGATGTCACCACGGAGGTCACCCGCGCCAGCGGAGAAGTGGCCTGGTGGGTTTCCAGCATTTCGATCTCGGAGTCCTGGTCCGGATAACCCATGGAGATCCGTGCCATGAACCGGTCCCGTTGGGCTTCCGGGAGGGGGTAGGTTCCTTCCATCTCGATGGGGTTCTGGGTGGCCACCACCATGAACGGTTCGGCCAGTTTGTAGGAGTGGCCGTCCACCGTCACCTGGTGCTCCTCCATGCATTCGAGCAGGGCGGACTGGGTCTTGGCCGAGGCGCGGTTGATTTCGTCGCCGATGACGATGTTGGCGAAGACGGCACCGGGACGGAACTCAAACTGGCGCGACGACTGGTTGTAGATGGAAACGCCGGTCACATCGGAGGGGAGAAGGTCGGGAGTGAACTGGATCCGGCTGACGGAACAGTCAATGGTGCGCGCCAGTGTCTTCGCAAGGAGGGTCTTACCCACCCCGGGCACGTCCTCCAGCAGCAGGTGGCCCTGCGCCAGCAGCACCGTCAGGGCAAGCTTGGCGGCTTCAGCCTTGCCATCGATAACCGTGTTGATGGCGGTCAGGATGCGTTCACTTGCGGCGCGGAACGCCTGGGGACCGAGGGCGCCGGGCTTGTGGCCGTTGAACTGGTTTCCGCCGTGCGCAGCCCTTTCGGCGAATCCTTTCCCGCCGGGAACTATGTCATCATCCATCCTGGTGCGTCGGTGCGGTTCCATCGGCAACCTTTCAGCCCTGAGTGACGCGGGAAACGGTCAGCAGCAGCCTGCCGTTGCCCGTCTTGGGCGATCACATCTCTCCGTACCAGCGTACTAAGACAACTGCCGTACCTGACAGAGAGTTCCAGGTAATTCTGGGCGCACTGCCGGGACTCCTGCAGCCAGGGTGGCACCGGTCCGTCAACGCGTGGAGTGCCGCCGACGCTAGGCTGGGGGAATGTGTAATTCCCTGACTCCCAAGGCGTACCGGGCGCCCGGAACCGACGGGTCCGGCAAGCAGGGCTACCCTCCTGCTCCGGAGCCCCTGCCCGTCCCCGTGATGGACAACCACACGCACCTCGACTACCCCGGCGCGGACCCCCAGGTGGAGCTCGGGGCCGCGTTGGACGCTGCCGAGGCCGTAGGGGTCCGCGGAGCCATTCAGGTCGGCACCGACCTTGAATCCTCGCGGTTCACGGTCCGTGCGGTTGATCTGGACCCCCGGCTGCTCGGCGCCGTGGCAATCCACCCCAACGACGCCCCCGACTATGCCCGGCGCGGCGAGCTTGAGGCGGCGCTCCGCGAAATCGAGGAGCTGGCCGCGCACCCCCGGATCCGGGCCATCGGGGAAACCGGCCTCGACTTCTTCCGCACCGACGGCGAGGGGCTGGTCCACCAGCGGTATTCGTTCCGCCGGCATATCGACATCGCCAAAAGGCTTGGCCTGACCCTGCAGATCCATGACCGGGACGCCCACGACGACGTCGTCCAGGTACTGCGGGAGGAGGGCACTCCGGACCGTGTGGTCTTTCACTGCTATTCCGGGGACGAGGACCTGGCCAGGATCTGTAACCGGGAAGGGTGGTTCATGTCTTTCGCCGGAACGCTCACGTTCAAGAACGCAGCCAACCTCAGGGCGTCGCTGGCGGTTGCGGACCCGGAATTGGTCCTGGTGGAAACTGATGCGCCGTTCCTCACCCCCCACCCCCACCGCGGCCGGACCAATGCCAGCTACATGGTCCCGTACACGGTGCGGGCCATGGCGGAATTGACAGATTCGGACTTGGCCGGGCTGTGCAGCCGGATCAGCGAAAATACCGTTCGGGCGTACGGATCCTGGGAGTGATGCGGGCGGCATCCGGGCGCCGGCTATGCATACCCCGTATGTAATATTTTTGGCCCGTTTATAACGGATCGGTTACAGTGAACAACTATTAGCCGGGGTCGGGGAAGGCCTCCGGATGATGTCACTCATGTTTTAGGCGGGGCGCCTCCGGTGTCCTGCCTTGTGAGTGTGGCGGCGCACAAGCCTGCTGCAGACCTCCGGGCTGGTCCGGAGCCACCCCCGGGTGACTTGCCGTAGGTACTCCTGTGCGTTTTTCCCCGTGCCCGGATGGCTCCAAAGATATGGGCAATTGTGGTCAAGTACTTTACGTCGGACGGCAAATTCAGTTTCGTCAAGGTAGCCGCCCAAGTGGCGGTGCTCTCGGCGCTGGTACTCGGGCTGGTGGCCTTTGTGGGCAACAACAAGACAGTCACCCTGAATGTTGATGGCAAAGTAAGCTCCGTCCAGACGTTCGGCGGCACAGTGGAGCAGGTCGTCAAGGCCGCCAAAGTGGACCTCCACGCCTCCGACCGTGTGTCCCCCTCACTCGACGCGCACGTTGAGAACGGTTCCGTGATCAACGTAAACCTGGCCAAGGAAGTCAAAGTGAGCCTCGACGGCGCAGAAAAGACCGTCAGCACCACGGCCCAGGACGTGGCCGGCCTTGTGACTCAGCTAGGAGTGGCCAGCGCATCCGAACTTTCGGTGCCGAAGACTGCCCAGTTGTCTGTCGACGGCTCCTTTGTAGCCATTTCGACGCCGAAGACCGTAAGCATCCTGGCCGACGGCAAGGCTGCCAAAACCACCACCACCGCCACTACTGTTGGCGAGGTACTCAAGGACGCCGGAGTGAAGCTGGCAGCTGCCGACCGCACCTCGCAGCCGGCCAACGCGCACGTCGTCAACAACATGGTGATCAAGGTGTCGCGCGTCGATACCAGCAAGACGGCCACCGTCACCGAAGAGGTCCCGTTCAAGACGCTGACCACGGACAGCGCCGACATGCTCAAGGGTGAAGAGAAGGTCACCCAGGCCGGTGTCCCCGGGACAGTGACGAAGAAGTACAAGCTCGTCCTGGTCGACGGCCGGGAAGCCAGCCGGACGCTGGTCTCACGGACCGCAACGCTGGAGCCGGTGACGGAGAAAATCACCGTGGGTACGAAGGAGAAGCCCGCACCGACGCAGGAAGACGCCAACACCGGCGCCGCCGCTCCGGCCATGATGAACGTGGCCATGTGGGACAAGATCGCGCAGTGCGAATCGGGCGGCAACTGGTCGATCAACAGCGGCAACGGCTACTACGGCGGCCTGCAGTTCGACATCCAGACCTGGATCGGTGCCGGCGGCGGCGCCTACGCACCCAATGCCAGCCAGGCCACGAAGGCCCAGCAGATCGACATCGCCAACCGAGTCTATGCCGAACGCGGTCTTCAGCCCTGGGGCTGCGGCTGGGCGGCAGGCGGCTAAACCCCGCCCCGACGCGAAGCGCAGGCATCAAGGCCCTCCGCGGCAGCTGACCACGGCTGCGAGGGCTGCGAGAGGCCGGGTCCGGAACCTCCGGACCCGGCCTCTGCCTTCCCACACGCGTGTGTCCCGCCTGCCGCCGTCCCGCATGACCTAAGTCCCGCCCTTGCCCGGCGTGGCGCGGCGGCGGGATAGGATACCTAGGTGACTGACCCGACCCCCTCCGCCCCCGGTACCGCGCCCGCTCCTCTCTTCGGCGCGTCTGATATCCGCAGGCTGGCCGAGGAAATCGGTGTCCGCCCCACCAAGACGCTGGGGCAGAACTTCGTGATCGACGGGAACACCATCCGCAGGATTGTGGCAGCAGCGGGCATCGGACCGGAGGAGACAGTCCTCGAAGTGGGGCCCGGGCTGGGATCCCTGACGCTGGGGCTGCTGGACGCCGCGAAGTCTGTTGTCGCCGTCGAAATTGATCCGGTGCTGGCAGCCAAACTGCCGGAAACTGTGCGGCAGTGGCGGCCGGACGCCGCAGGCAACTTCCATCTTGTGCGCGCGGACGCCATGAAGGTCACCGAACTGCCGGCGGAGCCGGCGGCCCTCGTTGCGAACCTTCCCTACAACGTGGCCGTTCCCGTGGTTCTTCATCTCCTGCAGCACTTTCCGTCAATCCAGCATGGCCTGGTGATGGTCCAGGACGAGGTGGCTGACCGGCTTGCCGCCGGTCCCGGGTCCAAGATCTACGGGGTGCCGTCGGTCAAGGCTGCGTGGTACAGCAGCATGCGCAAGGCCGGGGTGATCGGCATGAACGTCTTCTGGCCCGCCCCGAAGATCCAGTCCGGGCTGGTGGCGTTCACCCGCCGGGAACCGCCGGCCACCACGGCCAGCCGGGAGCAGGTGTTCGCAGTGATCGACGCCGCGTTCGCGCAGCGCCGGAAAACCCTTCGGGCTGCCCTGGCCGGCTGGGCCGGAAGTGCGGCAGAGGCGGAGCGCTGCCTCGTTGCGGCTGGCGTGGACCCCACTGCCCGCGGTGAGGTTATCGACATTGCCGCTTTCGCCCGGATCGCCGAGGCCCGCCAGGCTGCTGTCGCTTGATTGGCGCGGGCCTGACGCCGGAAACAGCGGACGCGGATGGCGTTGAGCCGCCGCGCCCTTGTTGGAGCCCGGCACCGCCATGCCCTAGCGTGGACGCATGAACGCAGTGAGAGGGCGCTTTGCGGCGAGGACTGTCCGGGTCAAGGCTCCGGGCAAAGTGAACGTCTCCCTGAATGTGGGCCCGCTGCGTCCCGACGGCTATCACTCCGTGGCGAGCGTTTACCTGGCCGTATCGCTGTATGAGGAAGTGGCCGCCACCAGCACCCCCGGGGAGGCCATTACTGTCGGTATCAGTGCGGACAGCACGCTGGACCTGGACGGCGTCGACATTCCGCTCGACGAGCGCAACCTCGCCTACAAGGCGGCTGCGCTCATGGCAGAGGTGTCCGAGCATTCCACCGGCGTACACCTGGACATCACCAAGCGGGTTCCCGTGGCCGGCGGCATGGGCGGCGGGTCCGCTGACGCTGCAGCCACACTGCTGGCCTGCGATGCACTGTGGAACAGCGGACTGTCCCGGGACGAACTGGCCCAGCTGGCGGCGGAACTGGGCGCCGACGTGCCCTTCGCCCTCCTGGGCGGCACGGCGGTGGGGCTTGGCGTGGGCGATGATCTTTCTCCCGCCCTGGCCAAAGCCCAGATGGACTGGGTCCTGGTCACCGCCGAGTTCGGGCTTTCGACACCGGACGTCTTCAAAACACTGGACAGGCTGCGGGAGGCCGAAGGGCTCGATGTGGAGGAACCCACAGCCGTGGACCCGAAGATCCTGCAGGCCCTGCGCAGCGGTGACCCCGACGCCCTGAGCCGGGTGCTCGTCAACGACCTTCAGCGGGCCTCCATCGAACTGGCACCCACCCTCCGCGACACCCTTGGCCTCGGCGAATCAAGCGGGGCCATCGCAGGGATCGTCTCGGGGTCGGGTCCCACCATTGCCCTGCTGGCCCACAACCCGGAAGCCGCCGAAGGGCTCGCCGAAGAGCTCCGGCACAAGGGGCTGACAGCGCTCCCGGTCCACGGCCCGGTGCCCGGCGCGCGCATCATCTCCGATACGCTCCTTTAATACCCTTCAACTTTCTGCACCCCGTTCGCAGAAGAATTCCCAGAAGAAAACGCAGAAGAAAGCAGTTCCCCGTGGCACACCTGCTCGGCGGCGAGAACCTGACCGTCTCGTACGCAACCCGCACCGTTCTCGATGGCGTCACCCTCGGACTCGAGGAGGGCGACCGCATCGGCATGGTGGGCCGCAACGGTGACGGTAAGTCAACGCTGATGCGGCTGCTGGCGCTGCGGTCCACACCGGATTCCGGCCGCGTCACCAAGCGCGGAGACGTCAATATCGGCTACCTGGACCAGAGCGACGTCCTCGACGCCGACCTCACGGTCGGCGCCGCCATTGTTGGGGACAAAGCGGACTATGAATGGGCCGCCAACGCCCAGATCCGCGAGGTCATGGGCGGGCTGGTTTCCGACGTCGACTGGCACGCTAATGTGCATGCCCTCTCCGGAGGCCAGAAGCGCCGCGTGGCGCTCGCCAAGCTCCTCATCGAGGACCACGACGTCATCATGCTCGACGAGCCCACCAACCACCTCGACGTCGAAGGCGTCGCCTGGCTGTCCCGGCACCTGAAGACGCGCTGGCGGGCCAACCAGGGCGCCTTCCTCGTGGTCACCCACGACCGCTGGTTCCTTGACGAAGTCTGCAACAAGACGTGGGAGGTCCACGACGGGATTGTTGACCCGTTCGACGGCGGTTATGCCGCCTACGTGCTGGCCCGCGCGGAACGCGACCGCATGGCCTCTGTGGTCGAAGGCAAGCGCCAGCAGCTTGTGAAGAAGGAACTCGCCTGGCTGCGCCGCGGCGCCCCCGCCCGGACCGCGAAGCCCAAGTTCCGGATCGAGGCCGCGAACGCGCTGATCGCTGACGTCCCCGAGCCCCGGGACTCCATGGCGCTGAGCAAGATGGCCACCGCCCGCCTGGGCAAGGACGTCCTGGACCTGGAAAACGTGTCCCTGGATTTCCTCGGCGGTGACGAGGGCCAAAAGCTGTTCAACAACATCACCCTCCGCCTGGCGCCGGGCGAACGCCTCGGACTCGTGGGGGTTAACGGCGCAGGCAAGACCACACTGCTGAAGCTCCTCAACGGCGAGATCCAGCCGACCTCCGGCAAGGTCAAGCGCGGAAAAACCGTGGTCACCGCGGTACTGACCCAGGAAGTCAAAGAGCTCGACGACGTTGCAGACCTCCGCGTCATCGAGGTCATCGAGCGCGAAAAGCGGTCTTTCAATGTGGGCGGCAAGGAGTTCACCGCCGGCCAGCTCGTGGAGCAGCTCGGCTTCACCAACCAGAAGCAGTGGACCCCGGTCCGGGACCTGTCCGGCGGTGAACGCCGCCGCCTCCAGCTCCTGCGCCTGCTCGTGGGGGAGCCCAACGTGCTGATGCTGGACGAACCCACCAACGACCTCGACACCGATACCCTCGCCGCCGTCGAAGACGTCCTTGACGGCTGGCCCGGCACGCTCGTCGTCGTCAGCCACGACCGCTACCTGCTGGAACGCGTCACCGACCACCAGATGGCGCTCCTTGGCGACGGCAAGATCCGCGGCCTGCCCGGCGGCGTCGACCAGTACCTTGAACTCCGGGAATCCGCCCTGGCCGGATCCACCATCACCGGCGGCGGAAACCCGGTCACCGGCGCCAGCGGCAGCTCCGCGCCGGTCGTTGCCGGTCCTTCCGAAGCGGAGAAGCGGGACGCCCGCAAGGCCAAGAACCGCATCGAACGCCAACTGGGCAAGCTCACCCAGCAGGAAGAAAAGATCCACGCCCAAATGGTCAAGAGCACGGCCGACAACGACTTCGACACCATGGCTGAGCTCAACAAAAAGCTGAAGACCCTGGCCGACGACCGCGAAACCCTCGAACTCGAATGGCTCGAAGCCCTCGAAGTCCTCGGCGAGTAACCCATCCTGGGGCGTTGGCTGCGTGCCCACTTCCGCGGCGCAATGGCCCTTCGCCGTCGCTTAGACACGAGCCATCGGGGCCCAACGGTCGCTGAGCGACCTTGTGGCCCCGATGGCTCGCGATGCGCTCCTCAACGAAGGACCACAGCACCGCTATTGCCGACCGTTCAGTTCGAGGTCGCCCCTGGCCGGCGAGGGGCGCCCGTTACCCCGCCGGAGGCGGTCCTTCGGGAAGGAGCGCATCGCGGCGCAACGGGATGGGAGCTCGCTCAGCGAGCGAGCAGCCCTTTGCGCCGTGTCTAAGCGACGGCGAAGGGCCGGGGCTCGGGCGTGCCTCGAGAGCCGCCAAGGTGAGTAGGGGGCGGTTGTGCAGGGCCGGCTAAGGCTCGCTGCGGAGCTCCGGTTCCTTCTTCAGGCCGGTCAGGCCGTTCCAGGCAAGGTTCACGAGGTGCGCGGCTACGGCGCGCTTGTCGGGCTGGCGGCTGTCCTGCCACCATTGGCCGGTCATGGCGACCATGCCCACCAGCATCTGGGCGTACATGGCGCCGTCAGCTGCCCCGAACCCGCGGCGGGAGAACTCGTCGGACAGGATGTGTTCCACGCGCTCCGTGACGTGCGAGAGCAGGGTGGAGAAGGCGCCTTCGGGCTGGGACGGGGGAGCGTCGCGCATTAGGATGCGGAAGCCATCGGTTCGGTCCTCGATGTAGGTCAGCAGGGCCAGGGCGGCACGTTCCACCAGGATGCGCGGCTTCGCTTCCTCGGTGAGGGCATCATTGATGGCGGCCAGCAGGAACCTGTATTCGAACTCCACCACCTGGGTGTACAGGCCCTCCTTGGAGCCGAAGTGCTCATAGATCACGGGCTTGGAGACACCTGCGGCAGCGGCAATCTCCTCGATGGTGGTGCCGTCCAAGCCCCGCACGGCGAACAGGCCCCGCCCCACGTCAACCAACTGTGAACGCCGTTGGGGGCCCGTCATCCGCGGCCGGGGGATGCGCACGGGACGTGCCTCCGCCGTCGCGGCCGGGTTTCCTGCCCCCTCAGTTCTCCCTGTGCTCTTGCTCACCGTCCCATCATGCCCCATGCCAAGAAGGCGCCGTGGTTGGCGGCGTGTTGCCTGCTGCTATTCAGGGATCATTGCTGGGCGCCAGTGCGGAGGGGCAGTGCGGAGGCTCCTGCGGCCAGCGCGGGGCGAGGTCGCACGAGCCTCAACGTTCGTGGCAGAATTGGTTCTCGTGCCCGGGCTTAGCGCCCGGCACGGTCCGCTCTGGTGTAATGGCAGCACCCCGGCCTTTGGAGCCGTGGAGTATAGGTTCGAATCCTATGGGCGGAACTGCTGCATCGGCTGTGTCCAGTAGGATGAAGCCTGTTGCCGGCTCCGGGCGCAGGCTCGGGCACCGCCGCGCAGGCAGCCGATGCAGGACCGCGCAACCGAGCAAGGAGAGCCCGTACGTGAGCCCCGAGAAGTCCGGCCCAGCCGCCGTAATCGTCCTAGCTGCAGGTGCCGGTACCCGGATGAAGTCCCGTACCCCAAAGATCCTTCACGAAATCGGCGGCCGTTCCATGGTCGGACACGCGCTTCTCGCCGCACGCGCCATCAACCCGCAGCGGGTGGCGGTTGTGGTCCGGCACGAACGCGACCGCGTGGCCGCCCATCTCAAGGACCTTGACCCCGAGGCCGTGATTGTCGACCAGGACGAGATTCCCGGTACTGGCCGGGCGGTCGAGGTAGCCCTTGAAGCGCTGGACGCGGACGCGCTCCTCGAAGGCACCGTCGTGGTGACGTACGGCGATGTGCCGCTGCTGACCGGCGACATGCTCGCCAAACTTGTCGCCAAACACGAATCCGAAGGCAACGCGATCACAGTGCTGACGGCTTTGCTCGAGGACGCCACCGGTTACGGCCGCATCCTCCGCGGCGCGGACGGCACGGTGACCGGAATCCGCGAGCACAAGGACGCCACCGATGACGAGCGCGGGATCCTGGAAATCAACTCCGGAATCTATGCCTTTGACGCAGCAGTGCTCAGGGACGCCCTCGGCCACGTCACAACGGACAATTCGCAGGGCGAGAAGTACCTGACCGACGTCCTGGCGCTGGCCCGCGGGGCGGGCGGCAGGGTTGCCGCCGTCATCACGCAGGACCGCTGGCAGGTCGAAGGCGCCAATGACCGGGTGCAGCTCGCTGCCCTCGGAGCGGAGCACAACCGGCGCATCGTGGACGCCTGGATGCGCGCGGGCGTGACGGTCGTTGACCCGGCCACCACATGGATCGATTCCACCGTCACCCTGGCAGAGGACGTCCGGATCCTGCCCAATACGCAACTGCACGGCAGCACCATCGTGGAGCGTGACGCCGTCGTCGGCCCCGATTCAACCCTGACCGATGTCCGCATCGGCGAGGGCGCAAAGGTGACCCGCACCCACGGCTCCGGCGCGGACATCGGCGCGGGGGCCAGCGTCGGCCCGTTCACGTACCTGCGTCCCGGGACCGTGCTGGGCGAGACCGGCAAGATCGGCGCCTTCTACGAAACCAAGAACGTGACCATCGGCCGCGGCTCCAAGCTGTCCCACCTCGGCTACGCCGGAGACGCCGAGATCGGTGAGGACACCAACATCGGGTGCGGCAACATCACCGCCAATTACGACGGCGAGAAGAAGCACCGCACGGTGATCGGCTCCGGCGTCCGCACCGGTTCCAACACAGTATTCGTTGCTCCGGTCACGGTGGGGGACGGTGCCTACAGCGGCGCCGGTGCCGTGATACGGAAGGACGTTCCCGCAGGGGCCCTGGCCCTGTCCATGGCAGCGCAGCGCAATGCGGAGGGTTGGGTAATCGCCAACCGTCCGGGTTCGGTGTCCGCGACCCTGGCTGCGGCGGCAGGCGAAACGCGCAGTTCCAAATCCCCAGTATCTACAGAAGAGGGCAAGCAACCATGACCGAAATTACGGCTCGCGGCGAAAAGAGGCTGGTGCTCGCCGCAGGGCGGGCGCATCCGGAGCTTGCCCGGCAGATCGCCAAGGAGCTCGGCACGGACCTGCTGCCCGTGGACGCCTACGATTTCGCCAACGGTGAGATCTACGTCCGCGCCGGAGAGAGCGTCCGCGGAACTGACGCCTTCGTCATTCAGTCCCATCCGGCACCCCTGAACAACCACCTGATGGAGCAACTGATCATGATCGATTCGCTCAAGCGGGCCTCGGCCAAGCGGATCACGGTGGTATCGCCCTTCTACCCTTACTCCCGCCAGGACAAGAAGGGCCGCGGCCGCGAACCGATCTCCGCGCGCCTGGTCGCAGACCTGTACAAGACGGCCGGAGCGGACCGCATCATGAGCGTGGATCTGCACACGTCGCAGATCCAGGGCTTCTTCGACGGCCCCGTGGACCACCTCATGGCCATTCCGCTGCTTGCTGACTACATCCGCACCCGGGTCGCAGCGGACAACATCACTGTTGTCTCTCCGGACACCGGCCGCGTCCGCGTCGCCGAGCAGTGGGCCGAACGCCTCGGTGGCGCGCCCCTGGCCTTCGTCCACAAGAGCCGCGACCTTACGGTTCCGAATCAGGCCGTATCCAAGACTGTGGTGGGCCAGATCGAAGGACGCACCTGCGTCCTGATCGACGACATGATTGACACGGGCGGCACCATTTCCGGAGCCGTCGCGGTACTCAAGAACGCCGGGGCCAAAGACGTGATCATCGCGGCGACGCACGCGGTCTTCTCCGACCCTGCGGCCCGCCGGCTGTCTGAGTCGGGCGCCCGCGAAGTGGTGGTCACGGACACGCTGCCCATTACCGCAGACAAGCGCTTCCCGGAGCTCACGGTGCTGTCCATCGCGCCGCTCATCGCCCGGGCCGTGCGTGAGGTGTTCGACGACGGTTCAGTCACCAGCCTGTTCGACGGCAACGCCTGACGTCCTCCGGTTGGACCGGGCCCGTTTTCAGTAAACGGGCCCGGCGCTGGTAGGATCTATCCCGATACCTTGGCGAGGGAGAGCGCCGGAAAACCGTACACGCGGGAAACCGGACTGCTGGTCTCCGTTATCGACTGGGTCTGAACCTCCCTTCTGGATGGGCGCCTCCGGGCCCCGGCGTTGAAGGTCGCTCCAGACCTCCGCCCTTGCTGAAGCTCAAGAAGCTTGCTGAAAACCCAAAGCCACCAGGAGATATCCATGTCTGAGCAGAAGCTCGCAGCAGAAGTACGCACCGAATTCGGCAAGGGCTTCGCCCGCCGCGCCCGCATGGCCGGCCAGATCCCGGCTGTCATCTACGGCCACGGCGCCGAGCCCATCCACATCACCCTCCCCGCCAAGGCCACCACGCTGGCCGTGCGCACCGCCAACGCCCTGCTGTCCCTGGACATCGACGGCGAAGGCCACCTCGCCCTCGTCAAGGACGTCCAGCGCGACCCGATCAAGCAGATCATCGAGCACATCGACCTGCTGACCGTACGCCAGGGCGAGAAGGTCACCGTGGACGTTCCCGTGCACGTCTCCGGCGAAACCGCGCCCGGGACCGTCCACAACCTGGAACTGACCGTCGTGTCCCTCGAGGCCGAGGCAACCCACCTGCCCACCGCCGTTGAGGTGGACATCGAAGGCCGCGGCGCCGGCGAGCACATCCACGGTTCCGACCTCGTGCTCCCCAAGGGTTCGGTCCTGCTGACCGATGCCGAGGCTCTGGTCGTCAACATCTCCGAGGCCCCTGTAGCGGCCGAAGAGGGCGAAGAGGGTGCCGCAGCGGAAGAGGCTCCGGCCGCAGAAGCTGCCGCCGAGTAATCAGGGCACGTCTTTCCCGCACCGGATTCTTGCGTGCGTACCAGTGGCCGGGTCCTTTGGGCCCGGCCACTGGTGTACCCGCCGGGCGGAGTCTTCAAGCAACCACTTTAGGATTGATCCATGACTGATACCTGGCTGATCGTCGGCCTTGGAAACCCTGGGCCCGAGTACAGCCGCAACCGGCACAACGTCGGCCAGATGGTCCTCGATGAGCTCGCGGCCCGCATCGGCGGAAACTTCAAGATCCATAAGGCCCGGGCGCAGGTGCTTGAAGGCCGGCTGGGAATTGGTGGTCCCCGCCTGGTCCTGGCAAAGCCGGTGACCTACATGAACGTCTCTGGCGGGCCTGTCGCTGCGCTGGCCAGATTCTACGACGTCGACCCGTCGAGGGTCGTGGCAGTCCATGATGAGATCGACATTCCCTTTAATACCGTGAAGCTAAAGATCGGTGGCGGCGAGGGCGGCCACAACGGTCTCCGGGATATGTCCAAGGCCCTCGCCACCAAAGACTACCTCCGGGTCCGGGTTGGGGTCGGCAGGCCGCCCGGACGGATGGATACAGCGGACTTCGTCCTGCGCGACTTCGCGCTGGCGGAAAAGAAGGAACTGCCTTTCCTGCTCGACGAGGCCGCGGACGCCGTCGAGCTCCTGATCCGGGACGGGCTCACAGCGGCCCAGCAGCGATTCCATCCGGCCAAGGTGTGACGTCGGCGGCGGCCGGCGGCCATGCTGGGGGACACGGCGAAATGTGGAACGCTTGCCCTGTTTTATGTCAGGGGTAACGGGGTAGTCTGTCTCCTAAGCGGGGGAGGCGATGGGGCCTTTATCCTGCAAAGCGGGATGTAAGGAAAAGTTCATGTCAAATGAGCCACTGAGTTGGGGGCGTGGGTCTACGGCGGGGGTGCTGGCGGGACCAGGCGCTTCAGCCGGCGGAACGGACCTTCAACGTTGGTCGGTCCCAGCGCGCAGCGCCGACCTTGAATCCATCCGTAATGCCCTGACCGATCCCGACTCCCTCGGCGTCGTCATCACCGGTGCACGCGGCGTCGGCAAATCCTCCCTGGCCAGGACCGCCGTGGCCGACCTTGGCCCCGACGTCTGGGCACTCCAGCTGCGCAGCCCGCTCACCGGTTCGCAGACCTCCTACGGCTGCCTGGCCTTCCTCCTGGCCCGCCTCCCGCAGTCAGCTATGGGATCACCAACGGCCATCCTTCAGGGCATCACGTCACTGATCAAGAGCGACGCCGGCGGCAGGGAATGCATCATCACCCTGGACACCACAGGCATGATCGATGACATGAGCGCCGGCATCCTGCTGAACATCATGCTGACCCGCACGGCACGGGTTATCGCAATCGCCCCCGGTATCAGCGACCTGCCCGCAGACTTCCATTGGCTGCTGACGGACCGCCGGCTCACCGAGGTGCGGCTGGAAAACCTGAACGAGCTACAGACCCGGCAGGTACTGCTGACCCTGCTGGGGCACCGTGTGTCCGCATCGCTCGTGAGTACCTACCACGCCATCGTCGGCGGCAACCCGCTGCTGCTCAAGGCCCTTGTCACGGAGCAGCAGCAGTCCGGGAACCTCGTCCTCTCCGATTCTGTATGGACGTTGCGGGACAAAGTCATCCTTGACGGCGCCGCGGGCCTGGACGACATTGTCCGCTCCCGCTGGTCCCGCGAAACGCCGGAGAGCCGCGAGGTCATGGAAATGCTGTCCTGCGCGCGCCGGGTGCCGCTCTCGCGGCTGACCGAGCTGTACGGCACGGACATCGTGGCTGACATGGAGGACGCAGGGCTGCTGAAGGTGGGGGACACCGAGGTCCGCTGGGTGTCCCTGCGGGAACAGTACCTGGGGGATGTCGTACGGTCCTGGCTGAGCATCTCCCGGCGCCGCGAGCTAAGAAGGCAACTGCTCGGCGACAAGGAACCCGAGCTGACAAAACTGAGCCTGGAAGAGCGCATTGAGTTCGCCGCATGGACGAAGGAATGCCAGGCCGAGCTCAGCCCGGCCATGGCGGTGGCCGCGGCCGAGGCAGCTGTGCAGATGTTCGACCCCCGCTTTGCCCTGAGCTGCGTCGAAGGACTTAAGAGGACCGACCCGGAATGGGTGGCCGGGCAGCAACACAAGGCCACGGCTTACCTCCTGCTGGACCTGCCGCTCCAGGCCATGGACGCACTGGACGGCATTTCCCAGGCACAGCTGGACCAGTTGGGTGTGGAGGAATTCGCCCGGGTTGTGGCTGCGAAGTGCAGGGTGATGATGTGGCTGCCGGAGTTGTGCGACAAGGTGCCGGCGGAGATAACCGACGCCCGGCGGCGCCTGGGCGTTGCACCAGGACTGGCGGGCAGCTGGCCGGACGCCCTGGGGGCGGCTGCCAATGTCATCACGCTGGCAGAGTTTGAATACCGGTCTTTCATAGGCGACTACGCGCCGATGATCCCGGCCCTTGAGGAGGCCGCCGATCCTGCGATCAACAAGGATCCAGGCTTCCGCATCCAGTCGGCCCTGATCCTGATGCACGCCTTGTCTGCGGTGGGCAGGGAGATGGACGCCCTCCAGCTGATGAGGCGGGTCGGGGGGCAACTGTCGGATGCCGGCCCCATGACGGGGCTCCGCGAGATGTTTGCCATGACGGCTTTCTCCGTGCTGCTCCATGCGGGGCAGTGGCGGCGCTGCCTTGACCTGGTGGGTCCGCCCAAAGGGCATGAGGAACGCCGGCTGGCACACAGGACGTCTGCCATGGAACTGGCCACAGGCATCGCCTACGTATACTCTGGCCGCGGTGCCGTGGCCCTGGATTCCCTGCTGTCCGCCGTGGCCCAGCTGGAACTCCGTCCGGTCGTGAACATGCTCCAGGCCGCCTATGCGGCCACGGCTTTTGCCTACGCGCAGATCGGCAACGCCGGCCAAGCCCACAAGTACCTCGACAAGCTGCGGGGCGTACGCGGGCATTGCAATTTCCGTACGCAGACCATTACTGATTTCTGCGCAGACATGGCAGGGCGGTGGCTCGGCGATCCGGATGCGGTGAGACGGCTCCTGGATGCCGCCCGCAGGGACATCTCGGCGGGACGCTATACGCTCGCCGGCATCAGCCTGCTTGGTGCCACGGTCAACGGAAGCGACGACGAATTCCGGCTCATGGAGGAGGTGGCCGGCCACCGGCAGGGGAAGCTTGCCGAGATTTCCCGGCTGATCGCAGTCGGCAGCCGCACCAAGGACGCCAAAGTGCTCTTGGAAGGCGCACACCTGGCCGCGGAACTCGAACTGGATGCCGTCGAGGCACGATGCGTCGCACTCGCCGTGGACTTCGCCAGGCATTCAGGCGATTCCGCGTCGGCCCGTGTTGCCCAGGCCCGGTTGGACGCCCTCACAGCCACAGTTCCCAGCCTGCCGATCGTCCCGAGCAGCGGCAGCCCGCTCCTTACTGCACGGGAACGGCAGATTTCCCGCCTGGCGGGGCGGGGCGTGTCCAATCGGGACATTGCACTGGAAATCGGTGTCTCCGTCCGCACAGTCGAGGGCCACCTGTACCAGGTGTTTACGAAACTCGGCGTGACTTCGAGGGGTGATCTGCCTGGACTCGTCTAAGGGCCGTACCCAGAAGTCGGAACCGGCAGCAGAGCACCGCCAGCTCACCGGGCGGCGTGAAGTGATTGACCACGTCTGCGGCACCATCCGCAGCCGGTCAAACCAGGCGGTGTTCCTGATGGCCGGGCCGGGCCTCGGTAAGACCTCGCTCACGGACGCCGTCAGTGAGAATCTGTCCTCCGAAATGACCATCCTCCGGATCCACGGCAGTTCTTCGCTCGCCAAGGTCCCTTATGGCGTGCTGGCTCCCTACACAGCAGCTCTCCCGCTGGAAGAGGCTGACTCGCCCGTGGCAGTACTGAGGGCTGTGTGGGCCTATTTCCAGGAGCTCAAGGCAGGCAAGGACGTGCCGTTGCTCCTCGTCATTGACGATGCCCACCACCTTGATGAAGCCACAGCGAACATGGTGGTGGACATGATGTCGGCCGGGTGGGCCGGCGTCTTGGCGTCGGGGCGTCCGCGGCCCGGACTGCCGCAGGCATTGAACCAGTTGTGGTACGACGGCCAGGCAGAGCGGATCGATCTTCGGCCCCTCAACGGGGAACAGGTGACGGAAGTCGTGGAGCACGCGCTCCACGGGACGGTCCCGGCTAACACGGTGCAGTCACTATGGTCCGCTTCGGGCGGAAACCCTATGCTCCTGGACTGCCTTCTGCGTGATGCGGTCGAAGCGGGCATCCTTGCCAAGAGGAACGGGATTTGGCTGCTGCTGGGGCCCCTGCCCGCGGACGGGCCCAGGCTGTCCGATGTTGTTGTCAAAGACCTCCTCCGCAGGACGCCGGAAGAACAGGACGCCCTGCGGCTCATCGCCTTGGCCGAGCCCGTGGACCGCGGCCTCATCGAGGACTTGTGTGGTGCCCCCGTGGTCCGGTCCCTGCTGGATCACCAGTTGGTGAGCGAATCCAGCGGTCGGCACAGCCAACTGAGGATTTGGCACGCCATCCTTGGCGAAGCCATGCGGCACCAGGTGTCAGTTTCCCGAAGCCTCCAGCTGCGGCAAAAGATGGAGGGCCACATCGATCCGGTGACGGCCGGTGCCGAAGGCAGGCTGCGGCTGGTCGAGTGGTCGCTGGAGTGCGGGATGGACGTGTCCGACTCCGACTTGCTGGATGCTGCCTTGCTCGCCGCGGCGATGTTCAACAACTCCGGTGCGAGACTCATGGCAGACCACGTGACTGACCCTGCGCTGCGGGCCCGGGCGCAATCCATCTCGGCCAGGGCACTCTTCAATGAAGGCAAATACCGGGAGGCTGCAGGTCTCCTGGACGGCTGCTGGCTGGAACTGGCGGCAGCCCCGGAGGCTCCTCACGTCCTCATGCTCAGGGCATCGGCACATCTGGCGCTCGGTAAGCCGGCCGAGCTGATCAGGGCCGAGTCGCGCAAGCAGCTCGCCGATGCCGGGAACGACCCCCAGGCCTCTTGGCAGGACCGTATCCACCATCTGCTGGAGATGGCTGAATCCGCTGACCACGAGGGGATCCGGAACCTTATCTCCTCCCTGGACGACGACGAAGGCTTGGAGGCAGCATCGGGAGGACCTGGCTCCGGAGCCGTCAAAGCCAAGGTGGCCGTGGCCGGAGCCGCAGGGACGCGCGGCAGCACATCAGGATATGCCGAATCAGGGGACGCTGGAATGGAGCGCCAAAGGATCGAGCCCCTGCCTGCAACGGTGACTGCGGCCACCAGCGCCGTTGCGCATGCCCTGCTCGCCGAGACCCTCGTCTCGGCCGGGCTTGCCCATCAGGCCCACGACGCCGCTCTCGCAGCGGCACCCTCAATGCAGGCTCTCCAGGGCGGCCTGTACTTCTTCAACGAGTTCGTCCTGACGCGCCTTGTTTCAGCCTCGCTCGCGGCCGGCAACTGGGAGTCTTCGGAGCACGAACTGGCCAGCCCCCATGCTGAGGAAAACGAAGGGGCGGCCACCTTCGGCGGGGGTTTCCAGGTCCTCCGCGGGCTGGGTCTCCTCCGGCAAGGACAGCTGGAGCGTGCCTACCAGGTGCTTCTGCCCGCCGTTGAAGCTCTTCGCATCAATGATCCACTCCAGCAGTTCCGGTTCGGTACGGCGCTCGCCTTCTACGCGGCTGCGCGGCTGGGCGACGGCGCACAGGCCCAGCGCCTCGAACAGGACTTGATTGCCGCCAGGCACGCCAGCGGGCCCGGCTGTGAACTTCTCGCCGAGGCCTATGCGGCAGCGGCTGCCGAATATCTCGACCGGAAGGGCAGCGGCCTGGCCAAGCTTCGGGAGCTGGCAGCGTCACCGCGTGTTGTTGCCCAGCCGGGAACCAGGCTGGAGTGCCTGATCCTCTGTTCCGATCTCGGGGACCGCTCGGTGGTCGACGAGATTTCGTCCCTGGCCGACTACGTTGAAGGCCGCTGGGCCGCCGGCTGGCATCAGCTTGCCCAGGCCTGGGCCAGCGAGGATGCCGACGTGCTCATGGAAACCGCGGCCGGCCTTGAGGAGGCAGGCCTGGTCAACCTCGCCAGGGAGGGCTATGCCCGGGCCGGTGCCATCCTGGACGCGGCGGGGGAGCGGCGACGCGCGCGGCAGGCCGTGGCCCACCGCGAAAAGTGCGACCAGGAGCTGGGTGAGCGGTTCCGGGAGAGCCCGTTCGTTGCCTCCGTCCCGAGCGTCCATCTGACCCGCCGGGAGCGTGACATCGTCGAGCTGGCAGTGCAAGGGCTGTCCGACCGGGAGATCGCCCAGCAGCTGATGGTGTCGGTGAGGACCGTTGAGGGGCATCTGTACCGGAGCTACGTCAAGCTCGGTGTGCGCCGGCGGGACGAGCTCGCCCTTGCTCTTCCGAAGAAGTAGCCTTCCGAAGAAGTAGCCTGCCGAAGAAGTAGCCTGCCGAAGAAACAGCTGCATGGCGCGGAAAGCCCCCCGCACGCGGCGCAAACGCAGTGGAAACGTACCTTTTGCCTGCCGTCCCGAGCAGGCTTGCGCCGCGCCCCGCTCGGCGGTTTGTCCCCTGTCCCGCCGATGACACCCCTACCTGCGGAAACCAGTAGCCGACTACCCGAAAAAACGAGTACTCGATACTCGTGCTGTAGGAGCCGCTACGCGATTAACTGTTACTGGCAGCAGAAACCGGTGGCGAAGTCACCGCGGAAGCTGCCACCAAGATCTTCCAGGTCTCGCAGTGAAAGAACTTCCGGTCCCAGGGGCCGGGTTCAGGCGGGGCCGGCGACGTCAGAGCCTTCTGAGACCGAGGCTCTCCCCCCAGCCGTCGCCGGCCCTTACTTCTGCCTTCTGACAGGCCCTGCCCATCACTATCCGCGGGGATACGGCGCTGTGGGACAATTGAGGGGTACCTCAAGGCATCCCAAGGAGTCCCATTGGCCGTAGTAACAACGCCAACCACGCTGGAGCGTGCGCTTCCCGCGATGGATAATGCCGAGGTCCTCCGGATCCGAAACGACTTTCCGGTCCTGGACCAGCTGGTCAACGGCCGCCCCCTCGTTTATCTGGACTCCGGTGCCACGTCCCAGAATCCGCTGAGCGTGATCGAGGCCGAACAGGAATTCTACGAGCAGCGCAACGCCGCCGTGCACCGCGGCGCCCACCACCTTGCCGTGGAAGCAACTGAGGTGTTCGAGGACGCACGGCAGACCGTTGCCGATTTTGTAGGCGCGCAGTACGGGGAGGTCGTGTGGACATCCAATGCCACCGAAGGACTGAACCTGATCAGCTACGCGCTCTCCAACGCGAGCCTGTGGGCTGCGCAGGGCCGCGGTGACGCCCGGCTGCGGGAGCTCGGGCTCGGCCCCGGGGACGAAATCGTGGTCACCGAAATGGAGCACCACGCCAACCTCATTCCCTGGCAGGAGCTGGCGTACCGGACCGGCGCCGTGCTGCGATACATTCCCGTCGACGACTCGGGGAAACTTCACCTGGACCAGGCAGCCGGGATCGTGGGGGAGCGCACGCGGCTTCTTGCGTTTACGCACGCCTCCAACGTGCTCGGCACCATCAACCCGGTGGCGGAGCTCGTCGCCATCGCCCGGCGCGCCGGCGCGCTGGTCGTGCTGGATGCATGCCAGTCGGCGCCGCACCTGGCCATCGACGTCAAGCAGCTGGACGTCGACTTTGCCGTCTTTTCAGGCCACAAGATGCTTGGCCCCACTGGCATTGGCGTGCTTTACGGCAAGCAGGACCTTTTGGACGTGCTGCCTCCGTTCCTGACCGGCGGCTCCATGATCACCACCGTCACCATGGAACGGGCCGAATACCTGGCCGCGCCGCAGAGGTTCGAGGCCGGGACCCAGAAGATCTCCCAGGCCGTGGCGCTCGCCGCCGCCGTCAATTACCTGACCGAGACCGGTATAGACCGCGTGCACCGCTGGGAGTCCGAACTCGGCCAGCGCATGGTAGCGGGCCTCGAAGCCATTGAAGGAATCCGCGTCTTGGGACCGGCTGCCGGACAGGACCGCATCGGGTTGGCAGCGTTCGACGTCGCAGGTGTTCACGCGCACGACGTCGGCCAGTTCCTGGACGCACGCGGAATCGCCGTCCGCGTGGGTCACCACTGCGCCCAGCCGCTGCACCGGCGCCTTGGCCTGACGGCCACAACACGGGCCAGCGCCTACTTGTACAACACCACCGACGACGTCGACGAATTCCTCGATGCCGTCTCTGGAGTCCGCGCCTACTTCCGCGCCTAGTGCCGGAACCCTGAAGACAGGTACCGCAGCATGAGCCTCGACCAGCTTTACCAGCAGATCATCCTGGACCACTCCAAAGCCCGGCATGGCAGCGGCCTGGCAGAAACGCCAGTGCCGGAGGGCGCATCCACCGGCCAGTCGCACCAGCTGAACCCTGTTTGTGGCGACGAGGTGACCCTCCGGGTTGCCGTGGACCACGGCACCGTTGCGCAGCTGGCGTGGGACGGGGCGGGCTGTTCCATTTCCATGGCTTCCGCCTCCGTCCTGAGCGAGATGGCCGAAGGCATGTCGGTGGAGGAGCTGCGCTCGGTGATCGGCAATTTCAGGGAGGTCCTCCGTTCGCGCGGCAAGGTCCACGCAGATCCCGAGGTGCTGGGCGACGCCGCCGCATTTGAAGGGGTGGCCCGCTACGCGGCGCGCGTGAAGTGCGCCATGATTTCCTGGGTTGCCGCGGAGGACGCGCTCAACCAGGCAGCCTAGTTACTTAGCCAGGCAGGGCAGCCTAGTTATATAGCCGGGCAGGCGGCCCAGCTGTACAGCCAATGGCCGGCCGTACAGCTGGGGCAGCCGCTAGCCCATCAGCCCGGCGATCCCGATCCCGGCCGTGGCCGCCCCCAGGATCATGGACACCGTCACCAGCACGATGTGCACCGTGAGGAACTTGGTGGCCTTGCCTGCGGCGTCCCGCGCCCTCGGGTCCTTCATGACCCGGCGCAGGAACTGCGGCCACACCACGAGTGACCAGAACCCCGAAATAATCAGGACCAAGGCAAGGATCGCGGGGATGTCCATCGCCTAGTGGCTTTCGAGCCAGGCCTGCGCCTGCTGGGACTGGATGTTCAGGGCCTTGCCAACCATGGGCTCGGCGGCGTCGGCGATCTTGCCGCCCAGGAACGGCACGGAAGAGCTGACGTTGCCCTCAAGCTCAACCCGGGTGCTGCCGCCGTCTGCCACGAGCCGCTGGACCGCCGAGACATCGATCGGGGCTCCGGCGATCTTCACAGAGATGGTGCTCTGCCGCGAACCGTCGACGGCCGGGGCGTCCCAGTTCTCCACCTGTGTCACCTTGAGCGTGTCGCCGACGAACTTGCGGGCAATTTCCGGCAGCCGGGTCGTCGGGAGCGTGCGCACGGACGTGGTGCTGAACGCTCCGGCAACGTCTCCGTCCACGGTGAAGGATTCGAGGCTGCCGCCAACGTATTCGCTGGTGTGGCGCTGGAATTCTTCATTCGTGAAGACGGCGGTGACGCTGTCGACGCCGTGGGGCAGGGTAGTGGAAGCACTCAGTGCCATGGATCCTCCATTGTTGTGGGGTCAAAACGCTTTTTGCTCCACACATCCTACGGGGTTGCCTGCGTCTCCCTGGCACCGTGTCCATCGCCGCCGGCCTGTTCCTCGCCGGCGATCTTCCGGGCAGCGGCCACGATATTGCGTGACATGGCCGGAAAGATGAGGCCATGGAACGGAAGGACGGCCAGCCAGTAGAGCCGCCCGCTGAGTCCTTTCGGGAAGAAAATGGCCCGCTGCCGGTAACGGCTCCCATTGCCGTCCGGTTCCACTCCAAGTTCCAGCCAGGCTCGTCCCGGTGCGCGCATTTCGGCCCGCAGCCGAAGCAGCTTTCCCCGCTCGATCCGCTCCACGCGCCACCAGTCCACCACCTCGCCTGCGACGAGGTGGTGGGGGTGCCGGCGGCCCCGGAGCAGGCCTGCTCCGCCGGAAAGCTTGTCCAGCCAGCCGCGAACGCTCCAGGCCAGCGGCAGCGAATACCAGCCGTTGCGGCCGCCGATGCCCTCGATGACGGTCCATACGTGCGCGGGGTTCACGTCGGCGTGGAAGCTCCGCTCGTCCACGTGCACTGTGTGTCCAGCCCAGTCCGGGTCGCTCGGCAGGGGATCGGCGTCGGCTCCGGCGTTGGCCCACGTTGTCTCCACCTGTGCGTCGCGTTCCTTTCGCAGCGCGAGGGCGACGGCCGTGCGGTAGCCGGTGAGGCCGCCGTCGGGCCGGCTGATGTAGTTGTCGATGTCATGTTCGGCGGAGACGGCGTCGTGCTGCAGCGATTGCACCAGCGGGACCGACATGGACAGCGGAATGGGGGTCACGAGCGCCACCCAGAGGCCGGCCAGCCGGGGAGCGGGGATGGGGAGCGCCAGCACCAGCCGCAGCGGCAGCCCGGCCTCAGCCGCATGTTCCTTCATCATGCCGGCGTAGCTCAGGACGTCCCGGGAACCGATGTCGAAGGTACGGTTGAGCCGCTCTTCCAAGGACGCGGCCCCAACCAGATAGTGCAGCACGTCCCGAACGGCGATGGCTTCGATGCGGTTTCGCACCCAGCTGGGCGCGGGCATGACGGGCAGGGTTTCCGAAAGGTGCCGGATCATTTCGAAGGACGCGGAGCCGGAGCCGATCACCACTCCAGCCTGGAACACGATGGCATCCACGGGACCGGACAGGAAGACTTCGCCGACGGCCTCGCGGGAGCGCATATGCGTCGACAGTTCGGTGTTGCGGGGGTGGAGCCCGCCCAGGTAGACGATCCGCTGCACCCCCGCTGCCGCGGCCGCGTTGGCCACGAGTTCCGCCATGGCCTTTTCCTTGGCCTCGAAGCCGGAGCCGGCCGCCATGGAGTGCACCAGGTAATACAGGACATCGACGCCCTTGAGCGCGTCCTCCAGGGCGGCAGCATCGTCGAGACTGGAACGCACCACCTCGACGTCGTTGAACCACGGCACGCCGGCGATCTTGTCGGGGGAGCGGACCAGCACCCTGACCCGGTGCCCTGCGTCGAGCAGCCGGGGGACCAGCCGGCCGCCGATGTAGCCCGTGGCGCCGGTGACCAGCACAGTCCGGCCGCTGCTGTTGCCCTTCCGGGTTTCTGCGCTGCTGTCATTTCCGGTCTGGTCGCTCACGGGAGCCTCCTTGGGATGGCGGCATTGCCGGGTCGGACGCCACCTGCCAAGCAAGCTTAGCAACGTGCCTGTCCCACCCGGCCGGGAACCCCCGGATGCCGCCCGGTTCCCGGCGCGGTAGGCTGGGATGACCCGGCATTCTCCCGAATTTCGGGTTTTCGTGTTGCCTGCGTTCACAGTGAATATCCCAGGAGATCCTGCCATGAGCCCCACCGGCCAGCCCAGCAAAGGCCAGCCCCTCAGCGGCCTGCGGCGCGCCCTTGCCGCAGACAAGACTTTCGCCCGCGTCCAGGCGGAGGCGTCCCGGAGCTTCAGCGTCCGCAGTGAGGACTACCAGGTCAGCGCACCCGCAGGTCTTCGCGCCGTGCTGCTGGCCGAGATGGCGGAGGGACTGGAGAATGCCGACGGCGTCCGTCCCGGCATCGTACTGGCCGTCACGGCGACCGGCCGTGAGGCAGAGGATCTCGCGGCGGCGCTGCGCGCGTACCTCCCCGCCGACTCCGTGGCGGAGTTCCCCAGCTGGGAGACACTGCCGCACGAACGGTTGTCGCCGCGCTCGGACACTGTGGGGCGCCGGCTTTCCGTGCTGCGCCGCCTGGCCCACCCGGAAACCTCGACGGCGGGGCCCTTGCGGGTGGTGGTGGCTCCCGTTCGCGCCGTGGTCCAGCCGATCGTCGCCGGCTTGGGCGACCTGGTCCCGGTCACCCTGAAGGTGGGCCAGGAGGTCCCCTTCGATGATGTGATCCGCAGCCTCGCCGACGCCGCCTATGCGCGGGTGGACATGGTGACACACCGCGGCGAGTTCGCCGTGCGCGGCGGCATCCTGGACGTATTCCCGCCCACCGAGGACCACCCCATCCGCGTGGAGTTCTTCGGGGACGAGGTGGACCAGATGCGCTGGTTTGCCGTTGCCGACCAGCGGTCCCTCTCCTCGCCCGGCCTGCACCACCCCACCGAGCTCCACGCGCCGCCGTGCCGCGAAATCCTCATCACACCGTCGGTGATGTCCCGGGCAGCCACACTCAAGTCCCAGCTGCCGGCGGCCGCGGACATGCTGGAGAAGATCGCGGGCGGCATTGCCGTGGAAGGCATGGAGTCGCTTGCCCCCGTGCTCGTGGACGCCATGGTTCCCCTCATGGAGCAGCTGCCCGCCGGGTCCATCTCCGTGGTGATCGAGCCGGAAAAGGTGCGCACCCGCGCCCACGACCTCGCCGCGACGAACGAGGAGTTCCTGGAGGCGGCATGGTCCACGGCGTCCGAAGGCGGCAAAGCGCCTCTGGCACTGGATACTGTCCTCGGTTCGGAGGCTTCGACGGCACTGCACTCAGCCAGCTTCCGCTCGCTGGCGGAAACCCGTTCCTCGGCCCTGGCGCACGAGGTGTCCTGGTGGTCGATCACCTCGCTGGCCACCGACGAGGAGCTTGCGCCGGACATCGACGTGCTCAACCTTCATGCCCGGGAACCCCGGGGCTACCAGGGCGATGTGGCGGAGATGATGGACTTCATCGGCTCCCACGTAAAGGACCAGTGGCGGATCGTCGTGGCTACGGAGGGCCCGGGTCCGGCACAGCGGCTGGCGGAGCTGTTCCATGACGCCGATATCCCCTGTTCCCGAGTGGACTCCCTGGACCACGAGCCCCAGGCGGGCATCATCGAGGTGACCACCGCCGCCGTCGGGCGCGGTTTCGTCCTGGATGGGCTCAAACTCGGCCTGCTGACGGAGGCCGATCTGCTGGGGCGCACGTCGGCAGGTTCCACGAAGGACATGCGCCGCATGCCGTCGAAGCGGCGGAACGCCGTAGATCCCCTGCAGTTACTGGCGGGCGACCACGTGGTGCACGAACAGCACGGCATCGGCAGGTTCGTGGAGCTGATCCAGCGAAAGGTTGCTGGTGGCGGTGACGGCGTGCGCGAGTATCTTGTGCTGGAGTATGCACCGTCCAAGCGCGGCGCCCCCGGCGACAGGCTGTTTGTTCCGACCGACCAGCTGGACCAGGTGACACGGTATGTCGGCGGAGACACGCCGGTGCTCAGCAAGATGGGCGGCGCCGACTGGGCCAGCACCAAATCCAAAGCGCGCAAGGCAGTCAAGGAGATCGCGGGGGAACTCATCCGGCTTTACTCCGCGAGAATGGCCTCCCGCGGGTACGCCTTCGGCCCGGACACCCCGTGGCAGCGCGAGTTGGAGGAGGCGTTCCCGTATGTGGAGACCCCTGACCAGCTGACCACCATCAACGAGGTCAAGGCGGACATGGAGCGGGAAATCCCCATGGACCGGCTGGTCTCTGGCGACGTCGGCTACGGCAAAACCGAGATTGCCGTGCGCGCCGCGTTCAAGGCCGTCCAGGACGGCAAGCAGGTGGCGGTCCTCGTGCCCACTACGCTGCTGGCCCAGCAGCACTATGAGACATTTACCGAGCGGTTCTCCGGCTTTCCGCTGAGTGTGAAGCCGCTGTCCCGTTTCCAAGGTGCCAAGGAGGCCAAGGAAACGGTGGAGGGCGTCAAGAACGGCACCGTGGACGTCGTTATCGGCACGCACCGGCTCCTCTCCAAGGACTTTGACTTCAAGGACCTGGGCCTCGTCATCGTGGACGAGGAGCAGCGCTTTGGCGTGGAACACAAGGAAGCGCTCAAGAAGATGCGCACCAACGTGGACGTCCTGGCCATGAGTGCCACGCCCATTCCCCGCACGCTGGAAATGTCCCTGACCGGGATCCGCGAAACCTCCACGCTGGCAACGCCGCCGGAGGAACGCCACCCCGTGCTCACCTACGTGGGCCCGTACACGGACAAGCAGACGTCGGCCGCGATCCGCCGTGAACTCATGCGCGAAGGCCAGGTGTTCCTCGTGCACAACCGCGTCTCCACCATCGAACGCACGGCCGCAAAGATCCGCGAGCTGGTCCCTGAAGCCAGGGTGGAGGTGGCCCACGGACAGATGTCCGAAAGCCGCCTGGAGCAGATCATTGTGGACTTCTGGGAAAAGCGCTTCGACGTCCTGGTCTGCACCACCATCATCGAGACCGGCCTGGACATCTCCAACGCCAACACCCTGATCGTGGACGGCGCGGACAAGTACGGGCTGTCACAGCTCCACCAGCTGCGCGGACGTGTGGGCCGTGGACGCGAGCGGGCCTACGCGTACTTCCTCTACCCCTCGGAGAAGCCCTTGGGAGAAGTGGCCCTGGAGCGGCTCAAGGCCGTGGCCACCCACAACGAGCTCGGCGCCGGCATGCAGCTGGCCATGAAGGATCTTGAAATCCGTGGCGCGGGCAACCTGCTGGGCGGTGAACAGTCCGGCCACATCCAAGGCGTCGGTTTCGACCTCTACATCCGGCTCGTGGGCGAGGCAGTGGCCGACTACCGCGGCGAGGCCGAGGAAAAGGCCGCTGAGATGAAGATCGAGCTTCCCGTCAACGCCCACCTGCCGCACGACTACGTGCCAGGCGAACGCCTCAGGCTGGAGGCCTACCGGAAGCTGGCTGCAGCCGTGACGAACGAGGCGATCGACGAGGTCCTTGCGGAGCTCGTGGACCGCTATGGCGAGCCGCCGCTGCCCGCCCAGAACCTAGTGGCCGTGGCGCGTTTCCGCGTGGGCGCGCGGGAAGCCGGGCTGTCCGACGTCGCACTGCAGGGCAACTTCATCCGGTTCTCTCCCGCGCAGCTGCCGGAATCGAAGACCATGCGGCTCAACCGCATGTACCCCGGCGCGCAGTCCAAGCCGGCACTCGACGCCGTGCTCATCCCGAAGCCGAAGACGGCAAAGATCGGCGGCCGCGACCTGCAGGACGCCGAGATCCTGGAGTGGGCCAACGGCGTCATCCGGAATATCTTCTCCGACGCCCCGCTTGCGGCGCCGGCAGTCGGCGGCTGAGCCGATGATGGGAGGACACCACGCCGCGTCAGGGGCCGCGGCGTGGGTGGCTGTTGCCTCGACTGGCCCCTATGCGCTGGGCTGGTATCCGCTGGACCCCGTCGGTGTGCTGATCGGCGGCATGGCTACGGCGGGCACCGCCCTGGTGTGCGACTGGGACCACCGCTCGAGCACCGTTGCCCACTCGCTGCCACCACTGTCCAATGCGATTGCGCGGGGGATCGAGAACGCAAGCGGAGGGCACCGGCAGGGGACGCATTCGGTGCTGGGGGCGGCGTTCTTCGTTGTGCTCGCTGCCATGGCCGGGCAGATCCAGCTGCAGACCCATTGGGGACTGCTCTCGGTGGGCGCCGGCCTGCTGTGCATGTTCATGATCAATATCGCCGCGAAGGCCCTGAAGCTGTTTCCCAAGTCGGGCTTCATCAGCAATTGGGTCTTCGCCCTGACGATGGCAGGGCTGGTGACGTGGTTCGCGCCGGACCAGTGGACCTGGCTGCCGGTCTCCATGCTGATCGGCGTCGTGGTCCACATCGTGGGGGACCTCGTGACCGTCGGGGGTGTGCCCCTGCTCTGGCCCCTTGTCATCAGGCCGCCGAAGGCCCTGCGCCGGCTGCCGCTGCTGAAAAATGTGTGGCGGCCCAACGGGGCGCTGTCCATCCCGGTCCTGGGGCGTGCCGGATCCCGGCGGGAATGGCTCGTGCTCATACCGGTCAGCGGCTACGCGATGGTGGGGATGTTCGGGGCGGCGTGGTCCTTGGCCGGCACCCACATTCCGGCGGCTGCGGCGCTCGTCGCCAGGCTGGCGAGCGGACTGCCCGGCATCCCCTGAGCGGACTTGGCACTTAACTTGAGCGGGCACTTAAAAGGCCGCAGCCCCGGAACGTTCCGGGGCTGCGGTTTTTGTAAGGGGGCGGCTCAGTGCTCGCCGGCGGAGTCCGAGCGGCCGAGGATGGTCTGCGGGATCCAGAACGCGAGGGCGAACAGGCCCAGGCACACGGCCATCGGCCAGGGGTTGCCCAGCGTCAGAAAGGACAGCGAGTAAATGGACCCCAGGAACAAGGCCATCATTACGACGAAGAGGACAATGCTGGTGACCAGGCTGTTCTCGTTCTGGGGTGTCTTGACCTGCGTGGTGGTCTTGCTGGACATTCATTCCTCCTCGGCCCCGCGGGGCTCAAACTGTGGCGGCTGCCGGCGGATCAGTAGGCGGACGAACCCTGTTCGCCCTTGACGATCGCGATTCCGGAGCTGGCACCAATACGTGTTGCACCTGCAGCAATCATAGCCTGAGCGTCTGCCAGGGAACGCACTCCGCCGGAGGCCTTGACACCGATGCGGGGACCGACCGTCCGGCGCATCAGGGCAACATCCTCCACCGTGGCACCGCCGCCGTTGAAGCCGGTGGAGGTTTTGACGAAGTCGGCTCCTGCCTCCACGGCGGCCTCACAGGCCAGGACCTTCTGGTCGTCGTCGAGCAGGGCGGTCTCGATGATGACCTTCAGAATTGCTTCACCACCGTGGACGGCCTCGGCCACGGCCTTGATATCGTCCACGAGCGCACCCTTGTCCGAGGCACGGGCATCGGCGATGTTGATGACCATGTCGATCTCGTCTGCCCCGTCCAGCACGGCGCCGCGCGCCTCGAAGGCCTTGACGTCGCTGGGTGTGGCTCCGAGCGGGAACCCCACCACCGAGCAGGTCAGCACACCGGAGCCCTTGAGGGCTTTCTTCACGGTCTTCACCCAGACGGGGTTCACGCAGACGGACTTGAACCGGTACTCGGCAGCTTCGGCGCAGACCTTGAGGATCTCCGCCGCGCTGGCTTCCGGCTTGAGCAGTGTGTGGTCAATATAGGACGCGATGTTGGACGGTTCAGCGCCGGCAGGGATCCCTTCGGGGCTGGTTGCGGTGCCCGCTCCCGGGCTGGCTTCGTTGCTCATGCTGGTCCTTTCCACGGGCCTCGTGGGCCACAGGATCCGCGGGTGTCGCAGGTCCCTGAGTGACCATCTTGCCATAGCACGCGGTGGCCAGCCGGGGCTACGCGGCGGCCGCCAGCGGCGTCCGGGGGACCGTGGACATCAGCTCCGCGGCGCAGACGCCCGCGGCGGAACCGGAGGCAACCAGCAGTCCAAGCCGCACGCCGTCGAACGACGCCGCGTCCCCGATGGCCCAGATGCCGGGCACAGACGTCCGGTAGTCCCGGCCGACCACGATTCCGCCGGATGGGGCCGTCTCCGCCCCTGCGGCGGCGCCGAGGCTGTCCCGGGCGATCCGGTCCTCCGCGATAACCACCAGGTCCCCGTTCATCCGGCTGCCGTCGTCGAAAACGATCCCGGCCGCGGGCAGCACCGAACCGGCCAGAGTGGGGACAACGGCAGCGGGCCTGGCGGTGGTGCGGACCGGCCGGACGCCGCGGGCGCGGAGCACAGCTTCGGCCTGCCCGGCGGCGGCTCCGGTACCGACGAGGATTCCAACGGGGCGCCTGCCCAAGACCTGGGTGACTTCCTTGACGGCATCAGCGATCCTGGCGGCGTCATCGATCGTGGAGTAGTTGAGGCAGCGGCCGGCGCCCTCGACAGGGGACTGCCGGGGAGCCGAGCCCGTGGCGATCACCAGCTGGTCATAACTGAATTCCATGCCGTCGGCCGTGGTCACCACGCGGGCTGCGGCGTCGACATGGCTGGCGGGCTGGCCGAAGCGTGCGGAGACAAACGGCAGGGCCGCGAGGTCGAGCAGCTCATGCGGTGCGTCGTCCTGGCTGCTCAACACTGTGACAGTTCCCGGGAACCTGACTTTTGCGAGCTGGCTGACGAGCGCCCGGGCTGCAGGACCCGCGCCGGCAATGACTACCTTTGGTGCGGTGCCGCTCGGTGCGGTGTCCGCCGGTGCGGAAGCAGGGACGGAGCCAGGAGCGGTGGGGATGAGCGGAAACTGTGCCGGAGCGGACATGTGCGGGCCCTTTCAGATACTGCAGGCGGGCCCGGATTCCGGCCCCGATGTGCTGACAGGACACAGCGTAGACGGCCGGTTTTTCGCGCATATTTCCCGGCTGTTGCGGAATTGTCCCCGCCTGTTCGCCAGTTTTTACCCGACGGTAATACACGAAACGCGGGACCGCTCCGCGCCCATTCCGGCAGGCGGAGTGGGCAGCGTGCGGCCCCGCGGTGCTGAGGCGCTAGACGCGGATCCGGTAGCCGCGCTTGACCACAGTCTCCACGAGTCGGCCGTCCGGCAGGGATGACCTTAGCCGGCTCACCGTCATGTCGAGGGCGTGCACCGACCCGCGCAGTTCGAGGAGTTCCGACAGCGACTCCCTGGAGAGCACAGCGCCGCCTGCCCCGAGGAGGGCGCGCAGCAGCAGGAGCGGCGCCGGGGCAACTTCCACCGGCTCGCCGTCGATCCGCAGCGAGCGGCCTCGCAGTTCCACACTGCCGGAGCGGGTTTCCAGACGGCGGACATGGTTCAGTGCGAGGTGTTCGCACACAAGCCTGATCAGGGCACCCATCCGGAACCTCTCAGGAACCAAGGGAGCGATCCCGGCGTCCAGCAGCGGCTGGGCGGTCACGGGACCCACGACGGCGGTGGTGACGGTGGTCTTCAGACTCTCCACGAGCTGTTTGTACAGTCCCATTTCGTGTGCAGTGCTCCACATCGCGTCCACGGCCGGGGCGCTGGTGAAGGTCAGGACGTCGAGGTTGCCGCTGCAGGCGGCCTCAATCAGCCGCGGCAGGCGGTCTGCGCCGTCGGGCTTAACCCAGCGGTAGGGCGTGACGGTGAGCACCGTCGCACCGGACATCCGCAGCCGCTCAAGCTGGCGGACATCCGTGTAGCCGTGCAGCTGCACGGCGACTGTCTTGCCGCGCACGCCTTCCTGGAGCAGCATGTCAACCAGTGTCGCCGTGGTTTCGTCGCTGCTGATGCCGACGTCGGCGAGGCCGGCCGCGCGGACCGCGCCGCGGGCCTTGGGCCCCCGGACGAACATCCGGCAGGCCGCCAGGGTGTCGAGCAGTTCCTCGCCGATGCCGGAGGCGTCCGCGGCCTCGCACCAGCGGCGCATGCCGTAGGCGGTGGTGGCGATGCACAGGTCCGGCTTCGCCGCGATGATGGCCTTGGTGTCCTCGATGAGGCTGATGTCCTCGTTCACCGGCGCGATCTTGAGGGCGGGGGCGTGCAGCACTTCAGCGCCCCGGCGCTCCAGTGCCTCGATCAGGTCGCGGGAGCGGCGGTGTGAGGTGACGCCGATCCGGAAACCTTCGAGCGGAGCCTCGGTGGCTGACTCCGCGGCGGCCGACTCGTGCGGCTCCCGAGCTGCGGGTTCTGTTTCGGCGGGGGCCACGGCATTCAATGCACTCATAACGTTCACGATTCCAGCAGGGAGGCCGCCAGGCGGTCAAGGTCGGCGGCGGCCTCGGCATGCCCGCGGTTGGCCTCAGCCACCCGCACCACCTCACCGATCACCAGGACGGCGGGGTTGCTGCAGCCTGCCGCGGCTGAGGCAATCGTGCCCAGTTCCGCGATCGTGGTGCGCTGGCCGGGACGGTACCCGCGCTCCACCACGGCCATGGGCATGTCGGCGCGCATCCCTGCGCGGCGCAGGCCTGCGGCCAGGTGGTGCAGCGTGCCGATGCCCATCAGGACCACAATGGTGCCGCCCAGTCCTGCCAAGTGGGTAAGCTCCTGCTCGGTCAGAGGCGCGTGGCCGGAAACCACGGTGAACATGTGGCTGACTTCGCGGTGCGTCACCGGGATCCCTGCAGCGGCAGGGACCGAGATGGCGCTGGTGACGCCGGAGACCACCCGGACGGGCACGCCGGCTGCGACGCAGGAGGCGACTTCCTCGCCGCCGCGGCCGAAGACATACGGGTCACCGCCCTTGAGACGCACCACGTTGTTGCCGGCCAGGGCGCTTTCCACCATGAGCTTTTCGATGTCGCCCTGGCTCACCTTGTGGTGGCCGGGCTTCTTGCCCACGTCCACCAGTTCGGCCGAGGTCATGGACGGCAGCTCCTGATAGGGGGCCAGCCGGTCGTAGAACACGACGTCGGCATCGCGCAGGGCGTTGACTGCCGCGACGGTCAGCAGCTCGGGCGTACCCGGACCGCCGCCGACCAGGGTGACGTGTCCCGGCAGCCCGGCGGCCGGCTCGGCGGAGACAGGGATGCCGGCGGCGCGGCAGCGCTCCAGCAGGGGCTCCCAGCCTGGCTGGCCGTCGTTGACTGCCGCCACCAGGAAGGGGCGCTCGGGCAGGGGACCGTCGTGCCCGGCACCCTGCGGCGTGCTGAGGCGGTAGACGATGGCTCCGGCCGCCTCAAAGCGGCGGACCGCCTGGCGGGCAGCGGCGTCCGAACCCGTAACCAGGACCTCGCGTCCGGTGAGATCAATGCTGAGCTGCATGCTATACCTCGTTCTCATCGCGGGGCCTCATGGGGATGGAAGCCCCAATTAGCACTTTGCCTTTTTCCTCAGCCGTTGCAGGGCGCATCTGGCCGCGCTCATCGGGGACGAAGGTAATGGAGTCGTCCTTCTGGTCCGGGGCGTTGACGAAGGAGCGGAACCGGCGCAGGCGCTCGGGGTCCGTCAGGGTGTCGGCCCACTCGTCGACGTAGGTGTCCACGTGCTTGGCCATGGCCGCCTCGAGCTCCTCGGCGATGCCCAGGGTGTCATGCACTACGACGTCCTCGACGTGCTTGATGCCGCCGTCGAGCTCCTCCTGCCAGCGTGCGGTGCGCTGCAGGCGGTCGGCAGTTCGGATGTAGTACATGAAGTAGCGGTCGATGTACTTGATCAGCGTCTCGTCGTCCAGGTCCTTCGCCAGCAGCTGGGCGTGGGCCGGGGTGGCACCGCCGTTGCCGCCGACATACAGGTTCCAGCCGTCGGCCGTGGCGATGACGCCGACGTCCTTGCCGCGGGCCTCGGCGCATTCGCGGGCACACCCGGAGACACCCATCTTGAGCTTGTGCGGGCTGCGGAGGCCGCGGTAGCGCAACTCCAGCTGGATGGCCATGGCCACCGAATCCTGGACACCGAAGCGGCACCAAGTGGAACCGACGCATGACTTCACCGTGCGCAGGCTCTTGCCGTAGGCCTGGCCGGACTCGAAGCCGGCATCCACCAGTTCCTTCCAGATTTCCGGCAGCTGCTCCAGCCGGGCGCCGAACATGTCGATCCGCTGGCCGCCAGTGATCTTGGTGTAGAGGCCGTACTTCTCGGCGACGGCGGCGATGACTCCCAGCTTCTTCGGGGTGATCTCACCGCCGGCGATCCGCGGGACCACCGAGTAGGTGCCGTCCTTCTGCATGTTTGCAAGGGCCCGGTCGTTGGTGTCCTGGAGGGTGCCGCGGCCGGCGTCAAGGACATAGGCACTGTTCTGGCTTGCCAGGATGTTGGCGATGGTCGGCTTGCAGATGTCGCAGCCGGCGCCTGTGCCGTACTTGGCCATGATCTCTTCGAAGGAGGTCAGCTCCAGGACACGGATGGCGTCGAACAGCTCCTGGCGGGACAGCTCGATGTGCTCGCACAGTGCCTTTGAAACCTCGACGCCGGACTTGGTGAGTTCGGTTTCCAGCAGCTTCTTGAGCATCGGCACGCAGGAACCGCACTGGGTGCCGGCACGGGTGCAGCCCTTGAGCTCGGCGAGTTCCTGGACGGGGGCGTTGCCGTCGCAGGCGCCGCAGCCGTTGATGGCGTCGCGGATGCTGCCGGCCGTCACGTTGTTGCAGGAGCACAGGGTTGCGTCGTCCGGCAGCTCGGTTTCGGGCGCCTCGCCGCCGCCGGCGGCCGTAAGGTAGGCACCGGGCTCGGCCGGAAGCTCACGGCCCAGGAGCGGGCGGAGGCTGGTGTACGGGGCGGCGTCGCCAACAAAGATTCCCCCGAGGAGGGTCTTGGCATCGTCGGTGGTGACGATCTTCTGGTACACGCCGCGGGCGGGGTCCGCGTAGACAATTTCGAGGGCGTGCTCGGTCTTGGCGAAGGCGTCACCGAAGCTGGCCACGTCCACTCCGGACAGCTTCAGCTTGGTGGCGGTGTCGAAGCCGGGGAAGGTGGCTTCGCCGCCGTGCAGGCGGTCCGCCACGATCTCAGCCATGGTGTTGGCGGGGGCCACGAGGCCCAGGCACATGCCGCCGAAGTTCGCCACCTCACCGATCGCCCAGATTCCGGGGACCTGGGTGGAGCAGTCATCGTTGATGACGACGCCGCCGCGGGGGCCAAGATCAAACAGGGGCTCCTCGCCCTCCGCCGCGCGGAAGAGTTCATCGCGGGGCCTGACGCCGATGGCCACGACCACGAGGTCGGCAGCAATGGTGCGGCCGTCGGCCATCAGCACGCCGGTGACCTGGCCGTCGTCGTCGGCGAGGATTTCGGACGGGAACACGCCGCCATGGACCTCGAAGCCCTTGGCCTCGATCAGGCGGCCCAGCGCCTGGCCGGCGCCCTCATCGAGCTGCGTGTTCATGAGCCACGGGGCGCCGTTGATGACCACGGGCTTGGCGCCGAGCTGTTCGGTGCCGGCTGCGGATTCCAGGCCCAGCAGGCCGCCACCGATGGTGACGGCGTTGATCTTGCGGCCAAGCTTGTCGGTGAGTTCGGCGATGGACTTGTTGATGGCCCAGACGTCCTCGAGCGTGCGGTAGACATGCACGTGCTCGGCTCCGGGGATCGGGAGCCTGGCGGCGTCAGAACCGGTGGCCACCACGAGCTCGTCGTATTCATAGCGGTTGCCGGCGGCAGTCTCGACGGCCTTGGCGGCGGCGTCGATCTTAACGACGCGCTCGCCGGTCTTCAGGGTGATTGCCTCGTGGTCCCACATGGAGGCAGCGCCGAGAGTGAGGTCAACGGTGCTGTCCGTGAGTGCCTTGCTCAGCGCAACGCGGTCGTAGGGCAGGTGCGCTTCTTCCGTAAGTACAGTTACTTGCCAGCCTTCGAGGCCACGGGCATGCATGGCGTCTGCAAAACGGTGGGCAGCGGGGCCGCCTCCGGCGACGACGATGCGGCGCGGTGTCTCTGTGCTTGAAGTCTGTCCGGTCACTTAGGGGCCTTTCGCATGGGCCGCAGACGGGGCTCTGCAGCTTGTCCATCCAGACTAGGCAGGGGCAGTTTCGCTTCAGTTTCCCTTTTGTTTCGTGATCTTAACTTCTGCATCACGAACACATTTCCAGGCAAGTGAGGTGTCTTTTACGTTCCGGACACATTGGCTGCACGCCTTTGAAACACCGGGAACCTACTTTGGATATACCGCCGCAGTGGCGGCTAAGCAGGCGAAAATCGCCTCGCGGAAACCGGCCATGTGCCGGGATGCAGGCAAAGGGAGAGGAGCCGACATGACGGCAACACTGGAACTTGAGGATCTGACCACCGGGTATGCCACTGGCTGGCACCGCGTCTGCCCCGTGGACGAACTGGAGCTCTCCTGGGGCGAGGCGGCACTCGTTGACGGCCGCCAGGTAGCACTGTTCCGTACCGCGCCCGGTGAGGTATTCGCCGTAGCCCAGGAAGACCCGGCCACCGGCGCGTTCGTCATGGCACGCGGCATCCTCGGATCACGCGGCACGCGTCCCACCATCGCGTCGCCGCTCCACAAAGAGGTCTACGACCTGGAAACCGGCGAGTGCTTTGGGAACCCCGACCTGCGCCTTGCCACGTTCGCCGCACGGATTGCAGACGGCCACGTCGAAATCGAGCTGTAGCCCCTTAGCCCCAACCCTGGAGCCGGCGCTACAGCCCCAGGGCCTCGCGGACGTCGCCCAGCACCCGGTCCAGTGCGGCCCGCGCGGCTGCCCGGGCCGCGGGGAGCTCGGCCGCCGAGCCCACGCTTTGGATGACTTCCAGGTAACACTTGAGCTTCGGCTCCGTGCCGCTCGGACGGATGATCACGCGGCTGAGATCGCGCGTGAGGTAGAGCAGCCCGTCCGTCGGCGGCAGCTTGTCGCTGCCTTCGGCAAGGTCAATGAAGGATTCCACGGCCGAACCGCCGAACGACTCCGGCGGGCTCACGCGGAGCCGGTTCATCATGGCATTGAGCAGGCCCAGGTCCGCCACGCGGATGCTCAGCTGGTCGCTGGCATGCAGCCCGTGGACCAGGTACAGCTCGTCCAACGTGTCAAAGATGGTCTTACCGTCCGCCTTGGCCGCTGCCGCGAGCTCGGCGATCAGGAGGGCCGCCGAAATGCCGTCCTTGTCTCGGACCAGATCCGGGGCCACGCAGTAGCCCAGCGCTTCCTCGTAGCCGTATACCAGGCCCGGAACCCGCGAAATCCACTTGAACCCCGTCAGGGTTTCCTCGTGGGCGTAGCCTGCCGCTGCCGCGATGCGCGAGAGCAGCCGCGAGGAAACAACGGAGCTGGCGAACACGCCGTCGTGCGTTTCCCCGGTGGGCGCGGACAACCGCGCCACCACATGCGCGCCCAGCAGCGCCCCCACTTCATCGCCCCGCAGCATCCGCCACGCGCCAGTGTCTGGATCCTTGGCCGCCACTGCCGCGCGGTCGGCGTCGGGGTCGTTGGCCAGGACGATGTCCGCGTCGGCCTGCACGGCCGCCGCGAGGGCGAGGTCAAGTGCGCCCGGTTCCTCGGGGTTGGGGAAACTGACGGTGGGGAAGTCCGGGTCAGGCTGGGACTGTTCGCTGACCACTGTGACGTCGGAGAATCCCGCTGCCTTGAGAACCGCCACTGCGGTGTCCCCGCCTACTCCGTGCAGGGGCGTGAGGACGATCTTGAGGTCACGGGCCGGAAAGAGATCCGCCTTTGCCAGGGCGGCTATGGCTGCTTCATAGTCTGAGACGATGCCGGCTTCGAGCACACCCCAGCCGTCCTGGGCCAGGATGATGGAATCCAGGGCAGGCACCCTGTCGATCTCGGCCGCGATCAGGGCGTCGTACGGAGCCACGATCTGCGCGCCGCGGCCGCCTTCCTCCACAGCGTGGCGGCCAAGATACACCTTGTAGCCGTTGTCCTGCGGCGGGTTGTGGCTGGCTGTGACCATAACGCCTCCGTCGCACTCGAGCGCCCGCACCGCGTAGGCAAGCAGCGGCGTGGGCAGCGCGGCCGGCATCAGCAGGGTTTCGATGCCCGCCGCCGTGAAGATCGCGGCAGTCTCCTGGGCGAAGATGTCCGAGTTGTATCGCGCGTCGAAGCCGACGACGGCGCGTGGCCGGGTTCCCGGTGAGGCCTCCTCGACTGCCTGGGTCAGGAAGTTCGCGAAACCTGCCGCTGCGCGGCGGACCACGACCCGGTTCATCCGGTTGGGGCCGGGGCCAAGGGGCGCGCGGAGGCCGGCCGTGCCGAACTGCAGAGTGCCGCTGAAGCTGTCCTTCAGCTGCTGGAGGGCAGAAGGAGTACCGGCCTCAGCTTGGGATAGGAGCTCGGCGAGGGATGCGGAAGTGGCGGGATCCGGGTCCATACCGGCCCAGGCGCGGGCCTCGCTGAACAGCTGGGAGTCGGCGTCGGAGGACATCATAAGGTCCAAACTATCGTCAAAGCTGGGCCGTCGGGTGCCGGATAAGCCAGCCACCCGGTCACATCTTCGCGACTGTTTCGGAAGGCCGGATCAGAGCCTGGCGATGATTTCGGCCAGGAGCTTGGAGATGCGCGGCCCGGCAGCGTGGCCCGCCTCGAGCACTTCCTCGTGGCTGAGCGGCACCGGGCTGATGCCGGCGGCAAGGTTGGTCACGAGCGAGATGCCGAAGACCTCCATGCCCGCGTGCCGTGCCGCGATGGCTTCCAGGGCGGTGGACATGCCCACGAGATCGGCGCCGATGCGCTTGGCGTACTGCACTTCAGCTGGGGTTTCGTAGTGCGGCCCGGTGAACTGCGCGTACACGCCTTCGTCGAGGGAAGGGTCCACTTCCTGCGCGAGGCCCCGGATCCGGGCGGAGTACAGGTCGGTCAGGTCCACAAAAGTGGCGCCTTCCAGCGGAGAGGTGGCCGTGAGGTTGATGTGGTCTTTGATCAGGACCGGCGTCCCCGGCGCCCAGTTCTCATTGAGTCCGCCGCAGCCGTTGGTGAGCACCAGTGTCCTGCACCCGGCGGCTGCAGCGGTGCGCACACCGTGCACCACGGCGCGGACTCCCTTGCCTTCGTAGTAGTGCGTGCGGGCACCTAGAACCAGCGCGCGCTTGCCTTCCCTCGTCAGCACTGACCGGATGGTGCCCACATGGCCCTCCACGGCAGGGGCGGAAAAGCCCGGCACCTCGGAGGCTGCCAGGGTTGCCGTGGTCTCACCGATCAGGCTGGCGGCCTCGGCCCAGCCGGAGCCCAGGACCAGCGCGACGTCGTGTGACCCAACGCTGGTTTTGGCCGCGATGTAGTCGGCGGCGGTCCGGGCAACTTCGAACGGGTCAGTGTTCAGGAATTCTGTATTACTCACTGGTACAAGCTATCGCGCGGCAGCGCCGGTGCCCAGCGCGGAGCACACGCCTGCCCAGCGCGGAGCGCACTCCTGCTCCTGCACGGCGCGTGCAGTTTGTTGGTGGTGCGGCAGCCAATGGGCGAGAATGGTTGACTGTGACTATGCATCCTGATTTCAGCGCACCCCGAATCGCAATTCTCGGCGGAGGCCCGGGCGGCTACGAAGCCGCCATGGTTGCCGCCGCGCTGGGGGCCAAGGTCACCATCATCGAGCGCGCCGGCCTCGGCGGGTCCGCCGTACTCACCGACGTCGTGCCCTCGAAGACGCTGATCGCGACGTCGGACCTCATGACCCGGGTCGGTGAGGCGGGGGAGCTTGGAGTGAAGTTGGACGTCGACGGCGGCGGTGACTTCGTGCCCGTCATGCGCGCGGACCTCAAGCACATCAACGACCGCCTGCTCGGCCTCGCACGCCAGCAGTCCCGCGACATCACTGCCGGCCTGGAACACCAGAACGTCCGCATCCTGATCGGCTCGGGCAAGCTGGTTGACAACCACACCATCGAAGTCCTCACCGCCGAGGGCACGGAAACGGTCGAGGCGGATGCGATCCTGCTGACCGTCGGTGCGCACCCGCGCGAGCTGCCCACCGCACGGCCCGACGGGGAACGCATCCTGAACTGGGCCCAGATCTACAACCTGGATGAACTGCCCGAAGAGCTCATCGTGGTGGGTTCTGGTGTGACTGGCGCTGAATTCGCCTCCGCCTATAACGGCCTCGGGTCGAAGGTCACCCTGATTTCCAGCCGGGACCGGGTGCTTCCCGGCTCCGACACTGACGCCGCCGAGGTGCTCGAAGAGGTGTTCGAGCGACGCGGCGTGACGGTCCTGTCCCGCGCCCGTGCCGAAGCGGTGGAACGCACCGGCGACGGCGTGGTGGTCACCCTCGGCGACGGCACCAAGGTCACCGGCAGCCATTGCCTGGTCTGCGTGGGTTCGATCCCGAACACAGCCGGTATCGGCCTCGAAGAGGCAGGCGTTGCGGTCACCGAGAGCGGCCACATTAAAGTCGACGGCGTTTCCCGCACCACCGCGCCGAACATCTATGCCGCCGGTGACTGCACCGGTGTCCTCGCGCTGGCCTCCGTCGCCGCGATGCAAGGCCGGATCGCCATCGCGCACTTCCTGGGGGACCAGGTGACGCCCATCAAGCTGCACCAGGTGGCGTCCAACATCTTCACCTCACCGGAGATCGCGTCCGTGGGTGTGTCAGAAGCGGAGATCGAGTCCGGCAAGTACCAGGGCGACATCATCAAGCTTTCGCTGAAGAGCAATGCCCGCGCCAAGATGCGCAACGTCAAGGACGGCTTCGTCAAGATCTTCGCCCGCAAGGGGTCGGGCACTGTGATCGGAGGAGTGGTGGTGGGTCCGAATGCCTCCGAGCTGATCTTCGCCATCGCCATCGCAGTGAAGCAGAAACTGCACGTGGACGACGTCGCCAGCACCTTCACCGTCTACCCGTCGCTCAGCGGTTCGATTTCCGAAGCAGCCAGGCGCCTGCACGTTCATAACTAGGGTCAGGCACATCCAGGGTCAGGCGAAGGCGTACGCCGGAACGCTGTCGCCCGGGGTGAAGGGCGTGAACCACCGCTGGATGTCCGGCGTGCCGGCAGCGTCTGAATACAGTGCTTCGCACTCTGCGTCCTCAAGCAGGACTTCCTCCACAATCGCCCGCCACTCACCGGGAAGGTCCAGATCGTAGATTTCCTCGGTGACCTGGGCCTGGTCCAGCAGGCAGCGGACAGCGAGTTCGGCCGCGAGGCAGCCGGGAGCGATCCAGCCGCGGGCCAGCGATGCGGTGATGTCCGCCGCGACGACGATGAACTTCTGGGTGAACGTGACGTCGTAGCTGTGAGCGAACCGGGGCGGCAGCGAGGACAGCACGGAGGTCCCGGCGACGTGGGCGGGTGTGACCGTGTCCAGTTCGCGCAGCGTTCCAAGGTCACGGAACAGCTGGTCCATGAGGACGCTGGAGGAGTTCCACAGGAGGCCTGCCAGCAGGTGCGTCTGGCGCACTGACCGCTGCCTTTCATCGGGAGCTACGGACGCCATCTCTTCCAGGTCGTCGGGGTCGAACTGCAGCCGCTGTTCGGCGGTCATGTCATCGGGATGCGGGTCGAGCCCCAGGAGCTCAAGGCTCAGCCCCGTGAGCCTTTCGGCGTCGGCCAGCAGCTCATCTGTAATGTCGTCGTCTTCGTCGGCACTCATGCTCAGATGCTACCTGCCATCCGCGGCATGCCCGATTTCTGTGACGCTGGGGCGGAGACCCCTTGTGCACGGGTGTTGGTCAGGTTTTAGGCGGCTGCCGCCTGGAAGTGTTTTTCGATGAGCCCCTTGATGTCCTCGTGGCAGCCGCCGCAGCCGGTGCCGGCGCGGGTGGCTGAGGAAACATCGGCCACCGTGGAGCAGCCGCCCGTGACGGCTTCGGTGATCTTGCCGCCACTGACACCTGCACAGCGGCAGACGGTGCTTTCCGGATCGCTCGAAGCAGCGGATGGCGCCAGCTGGTCCGGACCGTCCAGGCGAAGGAGCAGGGAACGGTCCGCGGGCAGTTCGGCGCCGCGCTCGAAGAGCTGCACGAGTTCGCCGGCGGTGCGGGGCATTCCCACGCTGACGAGGCCCTCAAGCACGCCGCCGCGGGTGGTCATCTTCACGTAGCGGCCGTGCTCCGGATCGGCCCACTGTGCGATCTGCAGCCGTGGCCTGCCGTTGACGGCTCCGGCGGTCAGGACGTCCTCATCCCACGGCTCGGCGGAGTTGTCCCCGGCCACGGCCATGTTCATGCCGCGGGCCTTGAGCACGATCACCCCGGGCTTCTCCTGGGGGAGCGGGGGCAGCGACTCCGCGTCACCCTGTGGTCCCTCGGCCAGCCGCAGCAGGTATTCGGCGAGCCATTCGGCCTGCCTCCACCCCGGACCAACCAGGCCGGACGGACCGCGCGCCGTACGGCACTCCAGGCAGCCCGGGTCCGGGCAACGGACCTCAGCGCAGTCGCCAATGGCGAAGATGTGCGGTTCATGGTGCGCGCGCAGGTGGTGGTCCACGAGGATGCCGGTGCCCGTCGACAGCCCGCAGCCCTCCGCCAGCTCCGTGCGCGGCCGGACACCGCAGGAGAGGACCAGCAGGTCGCCGTCGATGGCCGAACCGTCGTCGAGCAGCAGAGCCGAGAATCCGCCGCCGGGGGCGTTGTGCTCAACGCCCGTGGAGCGGGCGTTGGCGGCCACGCGGACGCCGCAGTTCCGGAGGCTGGCGGCGAGCACTGCTCCGCCGCCGCGGTCGATGTTCCGGCCGAGGGGGTGGGGCCCGTTGTGCACCACGGTCACGGTGGCGCCTTCCTCGGCCGCCGCGAGGGCCGTCTCGAGTCCGAGCACGCCGCCGCCCAGCACCACCACGCGCTTGCGGCCCGCGACAGCTTGGCGAAGGACCTCGGCATCGCGGAGGTCGCGCAGGGCGGTGACACCGGGCGGGAGAACAGGGGCTGCCGGGTCCGGGTTCATGCCGGTGAGGTTGGGGATGACGGGCCGGGAGCCGGTGGCGAAGACGAGCCGGTCGTAGTGGGCGGAGGTGCCGTCGGAGAGGAGGACGTTTTGCCGTGCCCGGTCCACGCGCTTGACCTTTACGCCCAGCCGGACATCGACGCCGTCCACCGCGAGAGCGGCTGCGTCGGCCAGGGCAAGTGCCTCCGGCGTGGTGCGGCCCACGCCCAGGTCAGCGACGAGGACGCGGTTGTAGGCGGCGTCCGGCTCCTGGCCGATGACGGTCAGCCCTACCTGCCCTGCGCGCAGCGCGGGCAGCAGCTCGTCGACCAGCCGCGCCGCCACCGGACCGAATCCGACAATTACAATCTGCTCGCTCATGAGGCCTCCGATGTCTGAAGAACGCTGGTGTCTTGTAGGCTCCCTGCCAACCGGACCCAGACTTTGTTGTACTTGAATTCGGGCATCCCCGAGATGGGATCCGTGGCGGCTTCGGTCAGCCGGTTCGCACTTTCCAGTTCCGGGAAGTGGAACGGCAGGAACACGGTTTCCGGACGGATGGCCGTGCTGAGTTCCGCCCGGCACACCACCTCCCCGCGCTCATTCGCCACTGACACCTGCGCGCCGTCCGTGATGCCCATGGCCGCTGCCGCGGCCGGATGGATCTGCATCCTGGCTTCAGGCTGGGATGCGAGGAGCTCGGATACGCGGCGGGTCTGGGCGCCTGACTGGTAGTGCTCCAGCAGGCGCCCCGTGATGAGGGTCATCGGTTTCGCGGCCGGGTCGGCATTTGCTGCCGGAGTACGACGGCGGCGGGGCGCCACCGGGGTCATCACGGCCCTGCCGTCAGCATGCGCGAACGCATCCAGGAACAGCCGCGGCGTTCCGGTGCTGCCCGCGGGGTAGGGCCAGTAGGCGGCTGCTCCGCCGTCGAGCATGGCGTAGTCAATGCCGGAGTAGTCGGCTGCGCCGCCGGCGGAGGCCAGGCGGAGCTCCTCGAAAACCGTCTCGGGATCGTCGCTGTAGGTGGACGGCGCCTCGAGTGCCTCTGCCAGCCTTGCCATGATCCACAGCTCGCTGCGGGCACCGGCGGGTGGCTGGATGGCCTGGCGGCGGCGGAGCACGCGGCCTTCGAGGTTGGTCAGCGTGCCCTCTTCCTCTGCCCACTGGAGCACCGGCAGGACGAGGTCGGCCTCGGCGGCGGTCTCGGACATGAAGAAGTCGCAGACAACCAGGAATTCCAGGGTACGGAGCCTCCGGATGACGTCGTTGGCATCGGGGGAGGCGACGGCGATGTTGGAGGCGTGCACGAACAGGCACTGCACGCCGTCGGGTTCTCCCAGTGACTTGAGCAGCTGCACGGCTGGCAGGCCGGGGCCGGGGATGAGTTCCTCGGGGACGTTCCAGACCTTGGCCATGTGTGCCCGCGCGGCGGGGTCGGTGATTTTGCGGTAGCCGGGCAGCTGGTCGGCTTTCTGGCCGTGTTCGCGGCCGCCCTGGCCGTTGCCCTGGCCGGTGAGCGTGCCGTAGCCGCTGCGGGCCGTTCCGGGCAGCCCGAGCAACAGGCTGAGGTTGATGGCCGCCGTGGCGGTGTCGGTGCCGTCCACGTGTTGTTCCACGCCGCGTCCGGTGAGGATGTAGCTGCCGCCGCGGCGGGCGCCCTCGGCAAGCATGCGGGCGGTTTCACGGATGAGCTCGGCGGGAACACCGGTGATGGACTGGACCCGCTCGGGCCAGAAGGCGTTGACGCTGCGGACCAAGGCGTCGTAGCCGGTGGTGCGCGCTGCGACGTAGCAGGCGTCCACGAGGCCCTCGTGGATTACCACGTGGGACAGGCCAAGCAGGAGCGTAAGGTCAGTGCCGGGCAGCGGCTGGAGGTGCATTCCGCCACCGTCGGAGGTGAAGGCCGCCGTCGCGGAGCGCCGCGGGTCCACCACAATCAGGCCGCCGGCGTCACGGACGCCCTGCAGGTGCTGGACGAAGGGCGGCATGGTCTCGGCGACGTTGGAGCCGAGCATGAGAATGGTGCTGGCCGTGTCCAGTGCCTCAAGCGGGAACGGCAGGCCGCGGTCCAGGCCGAAGGCACGCATGCCGGCAGCGGCGGCGGAAGACATGCAGAACCGGCCGTTGTAGTCGATGCGGGAGGTGCCCAGCGCAAGGCGGGCGAATTTGCCCAGCTGGTAGGCCTTTTCGTTGGTGAGGCCGCCGCCTCCGAAAACGCCAATGGCGTCCGCTCCGTGCTTGGCACGGATCTCCCGGACAGCAGTGGTGATGCGGGCGAGCGCCTCGTCCCACGTGATGGGGCGGAAGACGCCGTCGGGCCCTTTGAGCAGGGGCTCGGTGACGCGCCCGGGGTGCTGCAGGAGCGAGGCAGAGGTCCAGCCCTTGCGGCAGAGGCCGCCGCGGTTGGTGGGGAAGTCACGGCCGTTCACTTCGAGGGCCTGCCCATCCGGCGCGGGCGCGTTATGGACGGTCCCGTCCTGGGCAGGTGCGGCAGGCGCGGGCTTTGGCCCCGGCTGGACAGCCGGGGCCAAAGCCGCTGGAGACTTGAGCGTCATGGCGCACTGCAAGGCGCAGTAAGGGCAGTGCGTGTCGGCGCTTTTGGTCATGTTAGACGTGTCCCATCGCATTTCGGTTGGTGTTGCGGATGTAGCAGAACCAGCAGACCGCCAGCATCAGAACGTAGGCCCCGACGAAACCGTAGAACGCCGGAGTGTAGGAGCCGCTGGCCGTGTTGGAGGCGTTCAGCACCTGCGGGATCACGAACCCGCCGTAGGCACCGATCGCCGAGATCAGGCCGAGGGCAGAGGAGGCCAGGCGCTGGGTTGTCACCGAGCTGGCGCCTGAGCGGGCTGCCCGGCTGGAGATGGCGAAGATAACGGGGATCATGCGGTAGGTGGCGCCGTTTCCGAAGCCGCTAGCGGTGAAGAGCATCAGGAAGAGGACCAGGAAGAGCCAGAAGTTCTTCAGCGGCAGCGTCCAGATCATGGTCAGGGTGATCACGGCCATGGAGGCGAAGGCGGCCACGGTCATCCGGGCGCCGCCCATGCGGTCCGCCATGCGTCCGCCGTAGGGGCGTGCCAGGGAGCCGACCAGCGGTCCGAGGAAGGCCAGTGAGAGGGCCACCGTGCCGACCCCGATGGAGGAGAACGCGGGGAAGTAGTCCTTGATGAGCTTCGGGAAAACGCCGGCGAAGCCGATGAACGAGCCGAAGGTGCCGATGTAGAGCAGCGCCATGATCCACAGGTGCGGTTCCTTGAGCGCGGCCAGGGAGCCGGCCACGTCGCCCTTGGCGCTGGTGAGGTTGTCCATGTACTTGAAGGCGCCGAACGCCGCGATCAGGATGAGCGGGACCCACATCAGGCCGGCCATGGGCAGGTTCACGGTGCCGGCGGCCAGGAGTGTGATGGCGATCGGAACGGCCAGCTGCGCCACGGCGGCACCGAGGTTTCCGCCGGCCGCATTGAGTCCGAGGGCCCAGCCCTTTTCACGGGCAGGATAGAAGAAGGTGATGTTGGCCATGGAGCTGGCGAAGTTGCCGCCGCCGAAGCCGGCCAGGGCGGCCACCAGGAGCATGACGCCGAACGGAGTCTCGGGGTTGGAGACACACAACGCGAGTCCGATGGACGGAATCAGGAGCAGCAGCGCCGAAACGATCGTCCAGTTGCGGCCGCCGAACTTCGGGACCATGAAGGTGTAGGGGATGCGGAGTGTGGCGCCCACGAGGCTCGGCATGGAGATGAGCCAGAAGATTTCGGAAGTGGTGAACGTGAAGCCTGCCGCGGGGAGTTGAACGACGACGATCGACCACAGCTGCCAGACGACGAAGCCGAGGAACTCGGCAAAGATGGACCAGTTGAGGTTCCTGCGTGCAATGGAGCGGCCCTGGGTTTCCCACTGCTGCTTGTTCTCTGCATCCCAGTTCGCAATCCAGCGGCCGGGGCGGACCTCAAGGGCGGGGGTGGCGGTGGCTGTAGCGGTCTGCACATTCAGGGATGCGGAGCCGCTCCCGGGCGTCGGCTCCGCGGCAAGATCGAGGGAATTGCCGGTGCCGGATTCTGCGGTGCGGTCAGCAGTCACGGTGTACCTCCTTGGGGGATTGTTGTCTTTACCAAGGTAGGGAAGCCGCGTTTCGAGGACAGTCGCCGTTTGTTAACGTGCTGTGACATTTGCCTATCAGCGGCAAAGTGACGGGGTTAGGCTTTGCCGGAAGCCCTCATGGTGAGACGATTTGGATCGTCCGGATGGTGGACTAACTGTCCGCTCGCTGGATGGCGGGAACTAATATTGAACTCTGTTTTATTCCATAGTCGGGCGGCGTCGGCATCGAAGCCCGCCCAGGTCTCAGAAAGCGGCACTTCATGTCATCCCCTGTAACGTCAACGGAATATGGCACCGCCAAACCGGTGAACTCCAAAGGCAAGGTCATCTTTGCCAGCCTCATTGGCACCACGATCGAGTTCTACGACTTTTACATCTATGCCACCGCGTCGGTGCTGGTCTTTCCGCGGCTCTTCTTCCCGGAAGCCACCGAAATCAACGCACTCCTGAGCTCTTTCGCGATCTTCGGTGTGGCATTCATCGCCCGGCCCATTGGATCGGTTCTTTTCGGACACTTCGGCGACAAATTCGGCCGCAAGGGCACCCTGGTTGCCTCGCTCCTCACGATGGGGCTTGCGACGTTCCTGATCGGTCTGCTGCCCACGGCCTCCGTCCCCGGCTGGGCCATCTTTGCGCCGCTGCTGCTTGTCCTGCTGCGGTTCGCCCAGGGACTGGCGTTGGGCGGCGAGTGGTCGGGAGCGGCCCTGCTGGCCACCGAGAACGCCCCCGAGGGCAAGCGCGCCATCTACGGAACGTTCCCGCAGCTCGGCGCGCCCATCGGCTTCATCCTGGCCAACCTGCTGTTCATCTGGTTCAACGCCACCCTCAGCGCCGCAGACTTCCTCGCCTGGGGCTGGCGGATTCCGTTCCTGCTGAGCGCCGTCCTGGTGATCGTTGGCCTTTACGTCCGGCTGAAGCTCGTCGAGAGCCTGTCCTTCCAGAAGGTCCTTAAGGAAGACAAGGTGGCGAAGGTCCCGTTCGCGGCAACCTTCAAGAGCCACTGGCGCCCGGTGGTCGCCGGCACCTTCATCATGCTGGCCACCTACGTGCTGTTCTACATCATGACGTCCTTCACCCTGACCTACGGCACCAAGCCCGCTACCGTTGAGGCCGCCCAGGCCGCCGCGGAGAAGGCCGGCAAGCCCATGTCCGCGGCCGAGATTGCCAACTTCGTTCCCGGCCTGGGCATCGCACGCGGGGATTTCCTCTGGATGCTGATCCTCGGCGTCGTCTTCTTCGGCATCTTCACGCTGGTCTCCGGCCCGCTGGCGGAGAAGTGGGGCCGCCGGAAGTTCCTCCTGGGCGTGACTGCGGGCATCTTCGTGTTCGGTGCGCTGTGGTTCACGATGTTCGGCCCCGGCGCGGGTGCCGCGATCGTCGGCCTCATCGTGGGTTTCACCCTGATGGGTCTCACCTTCGGCCCGATGGCCGCGATCCTGCCCGAGCTGTTCCCGGCCAACGTGCGGTACACGGGCTCCGCGGTGGCGTACAACCTTTCCAGCGTGATCGGAGCAGCTCCCGCGTCCTTCATCGCCATTGCCTTGTGGCAGGCCGCTGGCGGCAGCACCTGGCTCGTGGGCGTCTATATGGCGGCCGCGGCGGTGCTTACCTTCATCGCGTTGTGGATCACCCGGGAAACCAAGGACACCGACTACGAAAACAACGTGGCCTGATTCCTGAGCCCCTTAAATGAAAATGCCCGGTGTGATCCACACCGGGCATTTTCATGCGTGTATTCAGTCCTCGATGGTCGCAATCACTGCGCCGGCCGCCACGGTCTGGCCGGCTGCCGCGGCCAGACCGGTCACGGTGCCGGACCGGTGGGCGGTCAGCGGTTGTTCCATTTTCATGGCCTCAAGTACGACGACGAGATCACCTTCTGCGACAATGTCGCCCTCGGCCACTGCCACCTTCACAATGGTGCCTTGCATGGGGGAGGTCAGGGCGTTGCCGCCGGCCGCCTGGGCGGCGCCGCCTGAACGGCTGCGCTTCTTGGACTTGGCCGGCTTCCCGCCGCCCGATGCCGCGCCGCTGAATCCGAGGGATGCGGGGATGGCGACTTCCAGCCGCTTGCCGCCGACCTCCACTACCACGGTCCGGCGCTCGCCGGCTTCCTCCGCCTCGGGGGCGGCGCCGGCCGGCGTCCAGGCCGGCAGGTTGTTGACGAACTCGGTTTCGATCCAGCGCGTGTGGACCTTGAACGGTCCCTCGGCTGGGGCGAAGTCAGGGTTGCTGACCACGGCAAGGTCGAACGGGATGACGGTGGGGATGCCTTCCACCACCATTTCCTCAAGCGCCCGGCGCGAACGCTCCAGGGCCTGCTCGCGGGTGGCGCCGGTGACGATCAGCTTGGACAGCATGGAGTCGAAGTTGCCGCTGATGACGTCGCCCTGCTCCACGCCCGAGTCGATCCGGATACCGGGGCCGGTGGGGTTCTTCAGCGTGCTGAGGGTGCCCGGGGCGGGCATGAAGTTCCGGCCCGGATCTTCGCCGGTGATGCGGAACTCGAAGGAGTGCCCGCGGACCTCGGGGTCGTCGTAGCCCAGCTTCTCGCCGCGGGCCAGCCTGAACTGCTCGCGGACGAGGTCGATGCCCGTTACCTCTTCGGACACGCAGTGCTCCACCTGCAGGCGGGTGTTGACCTCTAGGAAGGAGATGGTGCCGTCCTGGCCGACCAGGAATTCGCAGGTTCCGGCGCCGAGGTAGCCGGCCTCCTTGAGGATCGCCTTGGACGACTCGTAGAGGCGGCGGTTCTGTTCTTCGGTGAGGAAAGGTGCCGGGGCCTCTTCCACAAGCTTTTGGTTGCGCCGCTGCAGGGAGCAGTCGCGGGTGGAGACGACCACGACGTTGCCGTAGGAGTCCGCCAGGCACTGGGTTTCCACATGGCGCGGAGCATCCAGGAACCGCTCAATGAAGCATTCACCGCGGCCGAACGCCGCGGTTGCCTCACGGACAGCGGATTCGAAGAGTTCCGGGATTTCCTCGCGGGTGCGGGCCACCTTGATGCCGCGGCCGCCACCGCCGAAGGCTGCCTTGATGGCCACAGGCAGGCCAAACTTGTCCACGAATTCGAGGATTTCTTCGGCGGATTCCACGGGGTCAGCCGTGCCGGGGACCTGCGGTGCCCCCACCTTTTCGGCAATGTGGCGGGCCTGGACCTTGTCGCCGAGCGCAGAGATCGCCTCCGGGGACGGGCCGATCCAGGTGATGCCGGCCCCGATGACCATGGCAGCGAATTGGGCGTTCTCGGCCAGGAAGCCGTAGCCGGGGTGGATGGCATCGGCGCCGCAGCGGTGGGCCACCTCAATCAGCTTTTCCATGACGAGGTAGGACTCCGCGGCAGTGTTGCCGCCCAGGGCGTAGGCTTCATCTGCCAGCCGGACGTGCAGGGCATCGCGGTCCGGGTCTGCGTACACCGCCACTGAGGCGATGCCTTCATCACGGGCGGCGCGGATGATGCGCACGGCGATTTCCCCGCGGTTGGCGATCAGCACTTTGCTCAGCCGCTTGGAGCTCGTCAGGACGGCGCCTGCGTGGCTCGGGGCGGCGGTGGACTGCTCTGGACTTGCGGACTGCTCCGGCTTAACTGACAAGGCGTCTCCTTCTTTTCCTTCAGGGAGCCTAGCCTGATTTTGAGGATTCCGCCGATATTACTGGCGGAATCCGCGTGTACGCGGCCGTTGCTTTGTAGGGTTGCTACAAGGTGCTGCCAATTGACTCACTCGGCCCGGACTTCGGAGGGATCGACGGCGCCGCCGGTCCACAATGCGGTGACTTCCACCTTTGCCTGGCCCAGCAGGCTGCGCAGGGTGGAGATGGAGAGCCCGACGACGGTGTGGGGATCGCCGTCGACCTTGCGGATGAACGCTCCGCCGTAGCCGTCGATGGTGAAGGACCCGGCGCACTGAAGCGGCTCGCCGGTGGCGATGTACGTGTCGATCTCGGCTTCGCTCATCTCCATGAAGTGCACCTCGGCGGAGGAAACGGAGCCGAGCGTCGCGCCGGAGCCGGCGCCGCCGTCGTCGTCGGGGTTGTCAGTGTTTTCGGTGTTGTCGCTGTTCTCGGTGTCCCGGCAATCCACCAGCCAGTGGCCTGTGTGCAGCACCCCCATGCTGCCGCTCATGCGGAGCATCCGCTCCTTGGCGACCTCGGCGGTGTAGGGCTTGCCGTGGGCCTCGCCGTCGAACTCAAAGACTGAATCGCAGCCGATCACCAGGGCGCCCTCGGCCTCGGGCAGGGAGGCCACAGCCTCGGCTTTCGCGCGTGCGAGCAGCAGGGCGGTGTCGTGCGGGTCTGTCACGCCGTAGCGGGCCTGGACGGCGTTCTCGTCGACATCGGAAACAAGGACTTCGTGGGCGATGCCGGCGTTGCTGAGCAGCTTGGTGCGGGCGGGGGACTTGGAGGCAAGAATGAGGCGGGTCACCGCTCCAGCCTAATTCCCTCCAGTGTTCTTTGGGGCGACGGAGCCATAGGCTAGGCCTGATTCGCTGGCACCTTAAATTCCCAGCACCTCAACGAGGAGGGGTACCGATAGCATCGGACAGGAGTGACTCGCTGGAGCGCCTCGACATTCTGGTCGGGGAGTGGGAAACCGCAGTCCCCGGCCTGGAGGCTGAGGGGAGGACAACGTTCGAGTGGCTTGAGGGGGGTGGTTTCCTGATCGAGCGCTCGACCGTCGATCGGCCCGAGTTCCCCAACGGCATCTGCGTCATCGGCGCAACCGGCCCCGACGGCGGCCTGCAGCAGCACTACTTCGACTCCCGCGGCGTCGCACGCGTCTATGAGATGACTCTCGAGGGCGGCGTCTGGACGCTTTTTCGCGACGGGCCTGACTGGCCACAGCGTTACGTCGGCCAACTGACCGAGGACGGCAACACGATTCTGGGCCGCTGGGAGCGGGGCGCCGAGCCGGGAGCGCCCTTGGAGCACGACTTCTACCTCACCTACACGCGCGTGCGCTGATGCGGGACCGGAGCACGATTTCGACTGGAGGTTTAGCTTGGCGAAGCCCGTGTGACGGCGTTATGGCGCCGTCGCTGGGTTAGCTGCCACAGTGCGTGAAACGATACGGATCATGGCCCAGAAAATTGCGTTCCAGGGTGAGCCCGGCGCCAACTCAGATATTGCCTGCAAACAAATGTTCCCCGGCATGGTGAGCGTTCCCTGTGCCAGTTTCGAGGACGCCTTCGAGTCGGTGTCCAGCGGCGAGACGGACCTGGCGATGATCCCCATCGAGAATTCCATCGCAGGCCGGGTAGCCGACATCCACTTGCTGCTGCCCCACTCGGGACTGCAGATCGTGGGCGAGTTCTTTCTGCCCATCCACTTCGATCTGCTGGGCATCCCTGGCAGCACCATCGAGGCGGCCACCGAGGTCCACAGCCACATTCACGCCCTGGGTCAGTGCCGGCGGCTTATTCGCAAGGCGGGGTTAAAACCCGTGATCGCCGGTGACACCGCCGGGTCTGCCCGTGAAGTACGGGAATGGAACGATCCCACCAAGCTGTCACTGGCACCCCCGCTCGCCGCCGAGCTCTACGGCCTTGAGATTCTGGCCTCAGCCGTCGAGGACGATCCCTCCAACACCACGCGTTTTGTAGTCCTGGCCCGGGAAACGGAGCTGCCCGGACGGGAAGAATTGCGCGGACCGGCAGTCACCAGCTTTGTGTTCCGTGTCCGGAATGTCCCCTCCGCCCTGTACAAAGCCCTGGGTGGCTTCGCCACAAACGGCGTGAACATGACGCGGCTTGAAAGCTACATGGTGGGAAACGAGTTTGCCGCGACCATGTTCATGGTGGACGTTGAAGGGCACCCCGAGGATCCACCGCTCAGCCGCGCGTTGGAGGAACTGGAGTTCTTCACCACCGAGGTACGGATCCTTGGCGTCTACGCTGCCGCCGAATCCAGGACACAGTGGGCGGCCGGCGGCTGAGGCCGCCCAAGCATCCCATCCGGCAGTCGTCTTTGATGCCAATGGGCTCCCCTCATCATCCATAGCACAGCGCATTAATGTCACAGGTGCCTGAAACACTATGGGCATGGACGGCAACCAGGAGCCCGAAGTCGCGGTAGCAGCAGGCGGTGTGACGGTCACGGACGTGATCGGAACACTTGCTGCGGTGCGTCCTGCCGCCATCAGTGCCGGGCTGATTGACCAGCTGCGGGAGCTGGAGGACCTGAAGTCGGCGGCGGCCGCGCTCCAGGCCAGGATCGCGGTCGCTTTCGATCTGCTGCAGCGCGAGGAGCAAGCCGCAGCCGGCACGCCCGCATCAGAGCTGGGCGCCGGGGTCGCGGTCCAAGTCGCGCTGGCCCGGCGGGAATCGCCGGCACGTGGCGGCCGGCTACTGGGCTTGGCCAAGGCCCTGGTCACGGAAATGCCCCACACTATGGCGGCTCTGGAGACCGGGCACCTGAACGAATGGCGGGCCACCCTGCTGGTGAAGGAAACGGCGTGCCTGTCTGCAGCGGACCGCTGCGCTGTCGACGACGAGCTGGCGGCCGACGCCGGCACCTTGACGGGCGCTGGAGACCGGGGGATAGTTGCCGCCGTCCGGGCGGCCGCCTACCGCCGCGACCCCCGGTCCGTTACCCAGCGGGCAAGCCACGCCGCCGCCGAGCGTCACGTCAGCCTTCGGCCGGCGCCGGACACCATGTCCTACCTGACCGCGCTGCTCCCGGTCGCCCAGGGTGTGGCAGTGCTTGCGGCCCTCAGCCGGCACGCCGATTCCCTGCGCTCGGACGGCGACAATCGTGGCCGCGGCCAGATCATGGCCGACAGCCTGGTCGAACGCGTCACCGGTACACCCGGCGGGATCACAGGTATCGAAATCCAGCTCATCATGACGGATCGTACCTTGTTTCAGGGCGATTCAGAGCCTGCCCGGCTCCCCGGATATGGCGTCGTCCCGGCGGGCTGGGCGCGCGATGCTGTCAGGGACGCCGCTGCCTGTGAGGGCGGGACGGCCGATTCCCTCGGTTCGCCTCTCAGCACGTTTCTGCGCCGGCTGTACACCGCACCGGGTACCGGAGAGCTCATCGCCATGGACTCCCGCGCCCGGCTATTTCCGTCCGGTTTCCGCCGCTTTCTCCAAGCCCGCGACGACACGTGCCGCACGCCCTACTGTGACGCGCCCATCCGCCACTACGACCACATCGTGCCCTGGCACCGTGGCGGAACCACAACGACCAGCAATGGGGCAGGGCTCTGTGAAGCCTGCAACCACACCAAGGAAATCCCCGGCTGGACAAGCCGGGCACGTCCAGGCCCCGGTGGAATGAACAGGCTCAGGCACAGCCTCGAACTCACCACTCCCACCGGCCACAGCTACCACTCCACAGCACCGCCGTTGCCCGGGACGCAGCTTGACGCTGCGGACACGGAAGCCTGCCGGCTGTCTTCCCCGCTAGCCGGCCGGGACCCCGGCGGGCTCCGGCGCGGAGGCGCCCACCGCCGTCGTACCGGGCTTGCGCAGCTTGGTACCCTCCACATCAACGTCCGGCAGGATGCGTTCCAGCCAGCTCGGCAGCCACCAGGCTTTCTCGCCGAGCAGGTACATTACGGCCGGGACAATCGTCATGCGCACCACGAACGCGTCCACCAGGACACCGAATGCCATGGCGAAGCCCAGCGGCCGGACCATGTTCAGGTGCGAGAAGATGAAGCCGGAGAACACACTGACCATGATGATGGCGGCGGCGGTGACCACTGCGGACGCGTGGCTGAAGCCGGAGCGCACCGCATGCTTGGCCGGTTCCCCGTGCATGAAGGATTCGCGCATGCCTGAGGCAATGAAGACCTGGTAGTCCATGGCCAGCCCGAACAGCACACCAATCAGGATGATGGGCAGGAAGCTCAGCACCGCCCCAGGATTGTCGACGCCAAACACGCTCCCCAGCCAGCCCCACTGGTAGACAGCCACAACAGCGCCGAAGGCAGCAGCCAGGGACAGCAGGAAGCCGCCGGTGGCCAGCAGCGGCACGACGATCGAGCGGAACACCAGCAGCAACAGGACCAGCGAGAGTCCCACCACGATGGCCAGGTACGGGGGCAGGGCGTCGCCGAGCTTGGTGGACACGTCGATGTTGCCGGCGGTCTGGCCAGTTAGTCCGATGTCCACGCCGAGGGAGTCCTTGATCGCCGCCTTCTCGGCGCGCAGCGCGGAGACCACCTCGACGGTGCTGGCGCTGGCCGGTCCCTCCTTGGGTATGACCTGGAACACCGCGGTCCGGCGGTCCTCGCTAAGTGCGACGGGGACGGCCGCAATGACGTTCTCCGTGGTGCGAAGGACATCGGCAACGTCCAGCTGCTTGGCCTTGGCATCCGCTTCGCTGAGGCCTTCGGGGAAGTCGCCGACAACGACGATCGGGCCGGTGGTGCCTTCGCCAAAGCTGCGGCTGGTCACGTCGTAAGCCTTGAAGGCCTGGGAATCGACGGGTTCGGAGCCGCCATCCGGCAGGGCGAGCCTCAACTGGCTGGCCGGCAGGGCCACGATGCCGAGGAGCAGGACGCCGGCCAGCGTGGCCATCACCGGGTGCCTGGTGACAAGGCCGCCCCAGCCGTGGCTGCTGCGGTGTTCGTCCTTGGCCCGGTCTTCGGCCTCCTGGCCGGGGCTGGCGTTGTGCTTTTCCGCTTGTGCCCAGGCGCGCTTGGAGATCAGCCTCCTGCCCACCAGCGAGAGCATAGCGGGGGTCAGGGTCAGGGCGACGACGACGGCGACGGCCACCGTGGCGGCCGCCGACAGGCCCATCACAGCAAGGAACGGCAGTCCCGGGACCACGAGGGCTGCGAGCGCGATGATGACCGTCAGACCGGCAAAGAGCACGGCGTTGCCGGCGGTTCCGGTGGCAAGGGCCACGGATTCTTCGCCATCCATTCCTGCCAGCAGCTGGCTGCGGTGCCGGTTGACGATGAACAGGCAGTAGTCGATGCCGACGGCGAGGCCGAGCATGAGGGCCAGCATCGGGGAGATGGAGCTCATGTCGATAGCGCCGCTCAGGGCAAACGTGCCGCCGACGCCTCCGGCTACACCCACCAGTGCCATGACCAGGGGCAGGCCCGCGGCGATCAGCGTCCCGAGCATGATGACCAGGACAAGCGCCGCCACGGCGATGCCGACGATCTCGGCAACGCCAAAGATCTCGGTGACGTCCTCGGTGATTTCCTTGCTGGGCAGGGCGGTGACGCCGGCGGAGGAGACTTCGTTGACGATGTCCTGGACTTCCTGGCGGACCTGGGGCTCAAGGCCGTTGATGGAGGTCCTGAACTGAACCTGGGCGATGGCGGCTTTGCCGTCCTCGGAGACGAAGCGCATTCCCTGGGAGGCAGCCAGCTCGCGCTTGCCGAGGGCGAGTTCTTGGTTGGCCGCGTCCAGTTCCTTTGTGCCGGCGTCGAGCTTTTCCTGCCCTGCGGCGAGTGCCGCCTTTTGCTGGCCAAGCTGGGCTTCGACGGCCGCCGGCGGCAGACCGGCAGCGGCCATTTGCTGTTCGGCATTCTCCAGCTGGGCCTTGCCTGCATCGAGTTCAGCGGCGGCCTTGTCCAGCTGGGACTTGCCTGCGGCTGCCTTCCGTTCGCCTGCGGCAAGGTCGGCCGCAGACTTGTCCAGCCGGGCCTGGGTGGTGAAGGGATCCACCGTTCCCCGGACGTCCGGGAGGCTCTGGAGCCTTGTCAGAGCGGCGGACACCGCGTCTCTGCCGGCCTGGCTGAACTGGGCATCGTTGGCTTCGAAGACGATTCCGGCGGAGCCGCCCGAGGCTGCGGGCAGTTCCTTCTTGAGCTTGTCCGCCATCTGCTGGGTTTCTGTGCCCGGGATCTGGAAGTTGTTGGCCATTGTTCCGTGGAACGCCGCTGCCGACCCGCCGACGGCCACGAGGACCGCAAGCCATAGTGAGATGACAAGCCAGCGGTGGCGGTAGGAAAACTTGCCGAGGCGGTAGAGGAGAAGTGCCATGTCAGGACCGTTCTGGAGAGTGTGGGGCGGCGGAAGGGGCTGGGAACTGGGTCTCCAAGGCGGCAGGTGACGGCGCCGCGAAGCCGGCACCCAGCAGCCCCATCGAATCGATCAGCAGCTGCCGGAGGATGGCGAGGGATTCCGCCGAGAGGTCCGTTCCGCACCGGCGGAACCACACCTCCATGGCGGCTCTGCCGCAGGAGATGACGGAGCCGGCCAGGGCTCGGAGGTAAAGCTCGTCCATGTCACCGGCCGGGCTGTGGGCGGTGCGCTCGCGGGCGGCGGCAATGATCTGCTCCGTGCAGTGGTCCCACGCTTCCAGCTCGGAACGCGCCAGCAGCGGGCTGGCCTGCGTCAGGCTAAAGAGCTCAGCCATAGGCGATACCGTCATCGGGTCGGCCAGTTCAACGAGGGCCGCCCGCGCCGACTCGAGGATGGGCTCATCCGCGGGCCGCAGCCGGAACTGCTGCAGCGCGATGTCTAGGAAGCCATGGGTCACAGAGGCGATGGCCGCTTCCGTGCTGCTGAAGTAGTTGAAGAATGTGCGGCGGGAGATGCCCGCTGCTTCGGCAATGTCCTCCACTGTGAACTTGCCGGGCCCCTTGCTGCGCAGAAGCTCAAGCGTTGAATCCGAGATGGCCTGGCGGGTTGCGGCTTTGTTCAGTTCCCGGCGGGTCGGGGACGGGACTGGGTCGGGCGGAGAAGGCGGGGGAGGCGAGGCGGAACTGGAAGTTGACACGCACTTACACTACGTGCATCTTTGCACTCTGCGCAAGATTACTCTCAGTCCACAGCTTCGGCGCCATATTCACATGTACTTCACAGCCTCTTCATAGCCCCAGGCATGGGGGTAGCGCATCCTGATCCCACGGCCGGTACGGCCGGCGGCGAGGGCGCCGTCCCGTCCGGCAGATCCAGGAGAAGACCATGAATCGCATGAAGAAGGTGGCCCTCAGCCTGAGCGCGGGGGCGGTGGCGCTCGGTGCTGGTTTTGGTGTGACGGAAAGGGCCGCGGCGACGACGGCCACTCCAATGCCCCAGTCCACGTCCAGCAGCCCTTCAGGGACGCCCGCTCCGGACGGTCACCGGTTCGGCTGGGGAAAGCACGGGCACGGCCGCGGCGATCGCGGCGTGCAGGCTGCGGAACTTGCAGCCAAACTGGGCGTGGATGAGGCCAAGCTGGTTGACGCTCTCAGGGCATTCCGCGAGGCGAACCGCCCTTCGGGTCCGAGAGGGGGCGGGCAGGGGACGGACGGACAGAAGCCGGACCGCGCGGCGAAGGAGGCTGCACTGGCCGCGTCCCTGGCTAAATCCCTCGGCGTGGATGAAGCCAAGGTGAAGACCGCCCTCGAAGAACTGCGTAGCGAAGCACAGAAGCGCCGGGCGGCAGCGCTGAAGCCGCGCCTGGATCAGGCGGTTGCAGACGGCACCCTCACCCAGGCGGAAGCGGACGCCGTGACCAAGGCAGTGGAGCAGGGTGTGATTGGCGGCGGCCGGCACTAGCACTCCGGTGCCGGTACGGGCTCAGGCCGAACGGTTCACGGCCGCGAGTACGGCCGCACCCAATTCGGCCGGCTTGGTGAATTGCGGCCAGTGTCCGGTGGGAAGGTCTACCAGGTCGAGGTCGCGGATGCGCGCGAGTTCCTCAACGTACGGGTGGCCTGCATCCATCCATTCGGTGAGTAGGCTGCTCGGGAATTCGCACGCGATGACGGTGGCTGGCACCTCGTAACGGCGCTCATCGTGGAGGTGCTGCCGGTCGTACGCCACACCCTTTGGTTGCGGTATGGCGCGCGCCCGGAACATCGCCCGCAGTTCGTCGTTCAGGTCTACGAGGTCCTCCTCGTCGAAGCCGTCCCACGGCGGCAGGGGCACCTCGTCGCCGTCGGCGGGCAGTTCGTCGTTGATGACGCCGCCCTCACCGAGCGGACCGCTGTCGACGTAAACGGCCCGGGCCACGCGCTCCGGCCGCGCATCGACTGCGCCGTGAATGATGGCCCCGCCGCCGGAATGGCCCACGAGCACCACTGGGCCGTCGACGGCGTCCACGGCGGAGACAACGGCATCAATGTGGTCGCGCAGCCCTATGCCGGAGCGCGGGGCATCCGGCGCCTCCAGCCCAGGAAGCGTGAGCGGATGGACGCGGTGCCCCGCCGCCACCAGCGGGGGAGTCACCTCCGACCACGAAGAAGCATCCAGCCAGAATCCGGGAACCAGAATGACGTCCATGACGGTACCCTAACCGGAAACTTGGGCGTGCGGCTACGCTTTGGCGTCGGCCAGGTCCCGGTCCGTCGGCGTTTCGCCGGTTACGGACGGCCCCTCGGCGGCCTCTTCCGCCGGGGAATCATCCGTGAAGGGATCCCCGGACCGCGGCGCGTTGTAAAGCCCCTCGTCCAGGATGCCCTGGCGCTTGGCCACGATGGCTGGGACCAGTGCCTGCCCGGCCACATTGACAGCGGTGCGGCCCATGTCCAGGATGGGGTCGATGGCGAGCAGCAGGCCGACGCCGGCCAGCGGGAGGCCCAGCGTGGACAGGGTCAGCGTCAGCATGACCACGGCGCCGGTGGTGCCGGCCGTAGCAGCGGAACCGAGGACCGACACGAGGGCGATCAGCAGGTACTTGCTGACGTCGAGCTGGATGCCGAAGAACTGGGCAACGAAAATGGCAGCGATGGCCGGATAGATGGCGGCGCAGCCGTCCATCTTGGTGGTCGCCCCCAGCGGAACAGCGAAGGAGGCATAGGCGCGGGGAACACCCAGGTTCCGTTCGGCGACGCGCTGGGTCAGCGGCAGCGTGCCGATGGATGACCGGGAGACGAAGGCAAGCTGCACTGCAGGCCAAACGCCGGAGAAGTACTGCTTGACGGAGAGGCCGTGGGATCGGATCAGCGCGGGGTATACGCCGAAGAGGACCAGGGCCAGTCCGGCGTAGATGGCAACGGTGAACTTGCCCAGCGAACCGATGGTGTCCCAGCCATAGACGGCCACAGCGTTGCCGATGAGTCCGACCGTGCCGATCGGCGCGATCCGGATGATCCACCACAGCACTTTCTGGATGACGGCAAGCGCCGAGGCGTTGAGTGCCAGGAACGGCTCGGCCTGCTTGCCCACCTTGAGGGCGGCGATTCCGACGGCGATCGCGATCACCAGGATCTGGAGCACGTTGAAGCTGACGGCGGTGGTCACGGCACCGGATTCCGCCACGGTGGAGCTTGCGCCCAGGCCCAGGAAGTTCTTGGGGAACAGGCCGGTCAGGAACGCCCACCAGTCGCCGGACTTTCCGGCGAACTCCTTGGTTTCGCCGGAAATGCCGGTGTTGGCGCCGGGCTGCAGCAGCACGCCGAGTCCGATGCCAATCAGCACGGCCACGAGGGACGTGATGGCGAACCAGAGCAGGGTGTTCCAGGCCAGCCTGGCCGCGTTGGAGACCTCGCGGAGGTTGGAGATGGAACTCACCACGGCGGTGAAGATCAGGGGCACGACGGCGGTCTGCAGCAGCGAGACATAGCTGGAGCCGATGGTCTGCAGCGTCGCGCCAAGCCCATTCGGGCTGGCCTTGGTGCTGCCCGTGTACTTGGCCAGCAGGCCCAGCCCGAGCCCCACGACGAGGGCGGCGATGATCTGGAAGCCGAAGGAGCCTGCCCACCGGGGCAGCTGGAAGCCGGTCTGACCGGACGAAGACGGGGTGCTGGTTTGAGTGCTCACGCCAACAAAGCTAGGCCGCATAAAATACAGCTTCCACCCGACGTTGAGAAATATTACGCGGGAGTAGCCCGAGGGAACCGCCCACATGCCCGGAAATCCAGCGAAGAACCGGCACTTTATGAAGTTATTCCCGCAGTGCGTGTGGCAAAGGTCTCCATTACTGGGCGGCCGTGCCGCCGCGCAGCACGAAGAGACTAGCCGAGCATGGCGCGCTTGAGGGTGTCGAGCCCTACGGAGCCGATATTCAATGCCTTGGTGTGGAACGCCTTGAGGTCGAAGCCGGGCCTGGCTTCGAGCTCTGCCCGAATCTGCTCCCACAGCCGCTGGCCCACCTTGTAGGACGGCGCCTGGCCGGGCCAGCCGAGGTAGCGTGCGAACTCGAACTGCAGCTGCCCCTCGCTGATGGCGAGGTTTTCCTTGAGGAAGCCGAAGCCCTTTTCCGGCGTCCAGGTGCCCGACCCCCACCGGGCCGGCATCTCCAACTCAAGGTGGATGCCGATGTCGAAGACCACTCGCGCAGCCCGCATCCGCTGCATGTCCAACATGCCCATGTGGTCGCCCGGATCCTTGAGGTAGCCGAGTTCCTCCATGAGCTTTTCCGCGTAGAGCGCCCAGCCTTCGCCGTGTCCCGAGGTCCAGCAGACATTGCGGCGCCAGCTGTTCAGGAGTTCGCGCCGGTAGACGGCCGTGGCGATCTGCAGATGGTGCCCGGGCACGCCCTCGTGGAAGACGGTGGTCGTTTCCGCCCACGTGGTGAACGTGTCCTCGCCTGCCGGTACGGACCACCACATGCGTCCGGGACGGCTGAAGTCATCCGACGGACCCGTGTAGTAGATGCCGCCCTCGTCGGTCGGCGCGATCAGGCACTCAAGTGTCTTCATGACGTCCGGGATGTCAAAGTGCACGCCGGCCAGATCAGAAACGGCCCGGTCTGAGAGCTCCTGCATCCACGCCTTCAGGGCGTCGGTTCCCTTGAGCTGGCGCGCAGGATCGCTGTTGAGGATCTTCTTGGCCTCCGCGATGGAGGCGCCTGGTTTGATTTCCCCGGCGACTTGTTCCTGGGCGGCAATAATCCGCCCGAGTTCTTCGACGCCCCAGGCGTAGGTCTCTTCGAGGTCGACGGCGGCGCCAAGGAACAGCCGCGATGCGAGGGCATACCGGTCCCGTCCCACGGCATCCTTCCCGGGTGCCACCGGCAGCAGCTCGTTCCTCAGGAAGGCAGCCAGGTCGGAGTAGCCGCTCCTGGCAGCGGCAGCGCCGGCGTCGAGCTTTTCCTGAAGTCCGGCAGGCAGCGGGCCTTCGGGCGTCTTGGCCCCCGCGGCGAGCTTCGCGAAGAAGCCGTCCGCTGCCGCGTACTTGGTGGTCTGCTCGATGACGATCGACACCTGGCGCCGGGCTGAGACACGGCCACTGTCCCGCGCCGTCCGCAGGGACTCGATATAGCCGTCGATGGCCCCTGGCACACTTTGCATGCGGCCGGCGATGTTGGCCCAGTGTTCCTCAGTGTCCGTGGGCATGAGGTCGAAGATGGAACGGATATTCTGCGCAGGCGATTCGATGTTGTTCAACTCTGCCGCATCCCAGCCCGATTCGTGGATCTCCAGTTCGAGGCCAAGGCGTTCGCGCAAGGCATCGATGGTGACGGAGTCGACGTCATCAACAGGTTCCAGTCCCTCGAGGGCAGCAAGCGTTGTCCGGGCCGCCTCCGCGAAATTGGCGATCCCGGCAGGGGAAAAGTCCTGAAACTCGGTGTCGTGGCCCGGGATGCCGAGCGTGGTGGCCAGGCTCGGATCCAACGCAACAAGGGTGTCGGTGTGGGCGTCGGCGACGGCGTCGATTGCGGTCCGGGGGCGCGCTGGGGCGGCAGGTTCACTAGTCACCCCACGAGACTAACGGCGCTGCTCCAGTTATGAAAGACTTACTGAGTTTTCGGCAGGGGCCTCCGCCGCCAGGGCCCACGCTGCCGAGGGGCCCCAGTCGAGCTTGCGAGATTGGGGAGGCGGTGGGGATCTACCCCCGGCTGCGCTTCCAGGCCCCGGGACCCGGCGTCGGCGCGAGCCGCAGCTGCTGCCGCCGCACCCAGTGGCGGACGGTGGGCTTCCCGGGTTCAGCCGTTTCGGCTGTCCCGAGCGAAAGCACGACGGCGGTCAGTGCCGCCAGCTCTTCCGGCGTCGGATCCCCCTTGACGACAGAGAACAGCGGCGTTTCGACAGGCGCAACCGGCGGCTTGTTTCCGCCAGGCTCAACCACAGGATCCTGCGCGTTCACAGCGGAATGTTTCCGTGCTTCTTGGTGGGAAGGCTGGCGCGCTTGTCGCGCAGCGCCCGCAGTCCCTTGATGATTTGAAGGCGGGTGTCCGATGGCGCGATGACCGCGTCAACGTAGCCAAGCTCGGCGGCCTGGTACGGGTTGAGCAGCTCCTCCTCGTACTGGCGGATGACCTCGGCGCGCTTGGCCTCGACATCGCCCCCGTTCTCCGCCACGGCAGCGAGGTCGCGGCGGTAGAGGATGTTGACGGCGCCCTGCGCGCCCATGACGCCGATCTGGGCCGTCGGCCAGGCAAGGTTGAGGTCCGCGCCGAGCTTCTTGGAGCCCATCACGATGTAGGCGCCGCCGTAAGCCTTCCGGGTGATCACGGTCAGTTTGGGCACCGTTGCCTCCGCGTAGGCGTACAGGAGCTTTGCACCGCGGCGGATGATGCCCTGGAATTCCTGGTCCTTGCCGGGCAGGAAGCCCGGAACGTCCACCAGGGTGATGATGGGAATGTTGAAGGCATCGCAGTGCCGCACGAAGCGGGCTGCCTTTTCCGATGCAGAGATGTCCAGCGTTCCGGCGAATTGCATCGGCTGGTTCGCCACGATGCCGACGGTGTGGCCTTCGACCCGGCCGTAGCCGATGATCACGTTCGGCGCGTACAGGGACTGCATTTCAAGGAAGTGGGCGTCGTCGACGACCTGCTCGATGACCTTGCGCATGTCGTACGGCTGGTTGGCGGAGTCCGGGATCAGGGTGTCCAGGGCAAGGTCGTCGTCGTCGAGCTCGAGCTCCTGCTGGTGATCCAGCACGGGAGCCTCCGAGAGGTTGTTGGAGGGCAGGAAGTCCAGGAGTTCCCGGACGAACTCGATGGCGTCCGCTTCATCGGAGGCAAGGTAGGTGGAGGTGCCGGTGGTTGCATTGTGCTGCCGCGCGCCGCCGAGGGTTTCCATGTCCACGTCCTCGCCCGTGACGGTCTTGATGACGTCGGGGCCGGTGATGAACATGTGGGAGGTTTTGTCCACCATCACCACGTAGTCGGTGAGGGCGGGGGAGTAGGCGGCACCGCCGGCGCAGGGGCCCATGATGAGGGAGATCTGGGGAACGACGCCGGAGGCGTGAACGTTGTTGCGGAAGATGTCCGCGAACATGGCCAGCGAGGCCACGCCTTCCTGGATGCGGGCGCCGCCGCCGTCGTTGATGCCCACCACCGGGCAGCCGTTGCGCAGCGCGAATTCCTGCACCTTGACGATCTTTTCGCCGTTGACCTGGCTCAGCGAGCCGCCGTAAACACTGAAGTCCTGGCTGTACAGCGCCACGAGGCGGCCGTCCACGGTGCCGTAGCCGGACACGACGCCGTCACCGAGGGGCTTCTTCTTTTCCATGCCGAAGGCCGTGGACCGGTGCACCGCGAGCGCGTCGAACTCGACGAAGGAGTCGGCGTCCACGAGGAGCTCGATGCGCTCTCGGGCGGTGTTCTTGCCGCGCGCGTGCTGCTTCTCGATCGCTTCCGGGCCGGAGGGCTGCTCTGCCCTGGCCTGGCGGTCGCGGAAATCGGCAATCTTTCCCGCCGTCGTGGTCAGGTCATGGCTCATGAAGTGTCTCCGGCTCTGTAGCTGTTGTGCTGCAGCTGATGCATGCTGTAGCAGCGTAATCCGGGGCGTCCGTCTTTGCATGGAGAGCCACTTTAAGTAGCTTCCACACAAATCAAAGGCCCTGATGGCTAGTCTAGTGACGCATAATCCGGGAGCTGCTGTAGGGATCCTACAATTTTCATCGAACGTGTCGGCAGTGTCGTCTATGTTACTCATCAGTAACATCAAACGGCTAGAGTGTCTGTATGACTTCAGGCAACGACGCTTTCGCACTCCCAGAGACCCCCTACCGGGCCGCCGGATCGCTCCGCGGCCGGACCATTCTGATGTCCGGCGGCAGCCGCGGCATCGGCCTGGCCATTGCCCTGCGTGCCGCCCGCGACGGCGCCAACATCGTCCTGCTGGCCAAGACCGGCCAGGCGCATGCAAAGCTCGCAGGCACCGTGTTCAGCGCCGCAGATGAGCTGGAGGCCGCCGGCGGAAGGGCGCTTCCCCTGGTGGGGGACGTCCGCAACGACGACGACGTCGCCCATGCGGTGGGTGCCGCGGTCGAACATTTTGGCGGGATCGACGTCGTCATCAACAACGCCTCCGCAATCGACCTGTCCCGTACCGACGACGTCGACATGAAGCGGTACGACCTGATGCAGGACATCAACGTCCGGGGGACTTTCCTGCTGTCCAAGCTCGCCCTGCCCGCGCTCCGCAAATCGACCGGCGGCCACATCCTCACCCTTTCGCCGCCGCTGAACCTGGACCCGAAATGGGCAGGCAGACACCTCGCCTACACCCTGGCCAAATACGGCATGAGCCTGACCACGCTGGGCCTGGCCGAGGAGCTCAAAGCGGACGGCATCCGCGTCAACTCACTCTGGCCGTGCACCCTGATCGATACCGCTGCCATCCGGAACATGCCCGGTGGCGAGTCGATGGTCCGGGCGGCCCGCGGCCCCCACATCATGGCGGATGCAGCCCACGCCGTGCTCACCGGCGGCAACCTCACGGATTCTGACGCGCCGTCCGGGAACTTCTACACGGACGAGCAAGTGCTCGCCGCCGCGGGTGTGGGGGACTTCCGGCCCTATAGCCTGGGCGCCGACGAGGACCAGCTGGTGCCTGATATCTTCCTCTGATTTTCCCGGTCGCCTGTCCGGACCGGCTGCGACGGCCGGCAACTCGATAGGATGCAAGCATGGATGCCGCACGCCCTGATGAAAGCCCCGAAGCACAGGAAAAAGCGCAGGAAAATCTGTCCGGATCGGGGGGACTGCCGGAGCGGCCCGCTCTGGACCGGGAAGCGCTCTGCAGCGCCGAATTTCTGTCGGCCCACGGCATTTCGCAGCTGAAGGTGGTGGACGCCACCGGCTCCACCAACGCCGACCTCCTGCGCGCCGTCACCGTCGAACCCCAGGCATGGCAGGACCTCGCCGTCCTTACCGCCGAGCACCAGACGGCTGCCCGCGGCAGGCTGGACCGCAGCTGGGAGGCGCCCGAGCGCAGCTCCGTCCTGGTCTCCATCGTCCTGCGCCCCGTCAATGCCGACGGCCGGCCGCTTCCCACCCAGACCTACTCCTGGCTGTCGCTCCTTGCCGCCCTCGCGCTCCGTGACGCGCTGCTGGAAACGGCCGGGCTGCGCGCGGACGTCAAATGGCCCAATGACGTTCTGGTCCGCGGCAGGAAGATCGCCGGCATCCTGGCCCAGCTCGGCCCGATGGGGGACGGCTCCGTGCCGCCCGTGATCCTCGGCACCGGGCTGAACGTCACCCTGACCGAGGCCGAGCTCCCCGTTCCGACGGCCACCTCGGTGCAGCTCGAAGGCGCCGAAACCGTGGACCGCACGGCCCTCCTGAAGAGCTACCTGTCCCGGTTTTGCACGCTGTACCGCAGCTTCTGCAACGCCGACGGCGACCCCACAGCGGGCTTGGCGGGCGGCCCCTCGCTGCACAAGCGCGTGGAAGCCGTCATGGTTACGCTGGGACAGCAGGTGCGTGCCCACCTTCCCGGCGACCACGAAATCATCGGGCACGCGTCCAGGCTGGACGACTCAGGCTCCCTCCTGGTGGTGGATTCCTCTGCCCGCGAGCATGTGGTGACGGCCGGGGACGTCATCCACCTGCGGCCCTGGACTCCGCCTGGGCAGTCTGCGGAAAGCGGCAATGCGTAAAGACCTCCTGCCGGGGGAACAGGTCATTGTAATGACTCGCCCACAGCCCAGGATGCTGTTCATTCCGGCGGCGGTGTTCGTTGTGGCACCTGCGCTGGCCGCCTTTGGCAGCGCGTGGATCATCCGCGGCGGGCCCCGTGCCCTCTACCCGGCATATACCGCCGACTGGACTATCTGGCTGGTCGGGGGATGTGTGCTTGCTGCCCTCTGGGCGCTCTGCGGATACTGCCTGCCGCGGCTGCTGCGGTGGCACGGCACGCGGTACTTTCTGACGAACCGCCGGATTATGGCCCGCTACGGCGTGCTCCGGCGGCGGGACCAGCAGGTCTTCCTGGCGTCGGTGCGCAACGTCACGGTCACCCAGACGGTGCTCCAGCGGATGTTGCGCTCCGGGACTATATCCTTGGATGCCGGGCACCAATTCAGCGCCGTACTACGGGATGTGCCCGAAGTCGCCACCTTCCACAGGTTTGTGCTGGATGCGCTGGACGAGCTGCCGAAGGATGAGTTTTTTGAATGGGGTCATGTGCAGGACGGGTCCGACTCCGGATTTCCGCGGGATGTGAGAGAAGGTGGGAGAGATGAACGATGAGGATCACCGCCTGAGCCAGGGCGAGGGCAGTGACGACGCGGCCGACGCCGCCGTAGAGGCTCCTTCCACCGGCACGATGTCCGTCGAGCGGATCGCCATGAAGGCCCTTGAGGCCAGGCTCCTTGGCGGCGAGCGAAAGCTGCGCCGCCGCGAGGTGGCCGCCGGTGCGGGGCTGTCGCTGCTGTCGGCCCGGAAGCTGTGGCGTGCCCTGGGGTTCCCCAACCTCGGAGACGACGATGTTGCCTTCACCGAACGCGACCAGGCTGCGCTGAGCACCGCGGTGGACATGGTCCGTACCGGAAAGCTCACCGAAGAGGCCGCAATTTCGGTCACCCGCGCCATCGGCCAAATGACCGACCGCATGGTCGTCTGGCAGATCGAGGCGCTCGTGGAGGACATGGTCCATGAGCAGGGCGTCACGGACGCAGTGGCCCGAAAGCGTCTCGTGAATGAACTGCCCGCACTCGTTGACCCGCTCGAGGAGATGCTCGTCTACTCATGGCGGCGCCAGCTGAACGCGGCCGTGCAGCGCCTTGCCGTCCGGGCAGAGGCGGGACTCCAGGCCAGCGAGGAAGGCCGGGAAGGCGACGAGGACGACGCCCCGCTGCCCCTGGCCCGGGCCGTGGGTTTCGCCGACCTTGTGTCCTACACGAGCCTTTCCCGGAGGATGAACGAAAAAACGCTGGCCAAGCTGGTGCAGAGATTCGAGAACAAGTGCGCGGAGATCATCTCTGTGGGCGGGGGCCGGCTGGTGAAGACGGTGGGCGACGAAGTCCTGTACATCGCCGAGACACCCGCCGCAGGAGCGGAGATCTCGCTGGCTCTGGCCGAGGCCTTTACCCGGGACGAGATCCTTCCGGAGGCACGCGTGGCCATGGTGTGGGGCCGGATCCTGTCTCGCCTCGGGGACATTTACGGACCCACCGTCAACCTGGCCGCCCGGCTGACCACGCTGGCAGACCCGGGCACCGTGCTGATTGACTCCATGACCGCCGCAGCCCTTGACCAGGACGAGCGCTTTGTCCTGATTCCGAAGGACGCGGAAAACGTGCGCGGCTTCGGCGAGATCCTGCCGGTGGTGCTGGCCCGGGGCCAGGGCAAGGGCCTCGTCCTGGACTAGTCCCGTCAACTGGACTGGTCCCGTCAACTGGACTGGTCCCGCCGACTGGACTGGTCCGCCACGGGTGGGGGACTCCTCCCCATCGCCGATCGCATGGCGGGTGGGTAGTCTTGCCCGGGGAAACGGAGGGTCCTCTACGGACCCTTCTTGGACAAGCCGTCCGCGCCCATGTAATAGTCAGAACTCAGAATTGTTCCGGCGTCTCTATGGGGGAGTGGCGGAATGTCACGGCTCCTGGTGCTCACCAGGGGCCCGTAAGCTGCGCTCAGGCGGCTGTGATGTCAAGGGAATAATAACGCTGTGTCAACTTTGTTCGGCAGGCTGGGGCCAAGGAACCGACGCAACAAGCTCACCACGGGTACCGCCTTTTCAGCGGCCGCCCTCGCACTCGTTGCCGGAGCGATCATCTACCCGGGGTTCAAGACCACCGAAGTGGATCTCAACGACGGCGGCGTATGGGTGGTCAGCAAGTCCCGGAACGCAGTGGGCCGGCTGAATTACCCCTCGCGCGTACTCGACGGAGCCGTGACTCCGGCCAGCACCGCCTTCGATGTACTGCAGAACGCCGGCAAGGTGTTCGTCGACGACGAATCCGGTTCAACCCTGAACCAGGTCTCTGCCGCCAACATGCGGCTGGGCGGGGACAAGCAGCTCCCGGGAGCCGCCCAGGTCAGCTTCGGCTCCGCGGTCATCTCCGTCACGGACCCCGTGGCCGGCAAGATGTGGGCGATGTCGCCGTCGACCGTGAACGCCTTCGATGAGGAATCAAGCGAGCCGGCCGTTGACGGTTCCGAGGGCCTGGTATCCGCCGTCGGCGCCGACGACCGGATCTACTCGGCGGATCCGAAGACGGGCCAGGTGACGGTCACCTCCGTGGACGCCAACGGTGAGCCCACCGAGACGGAATCCAGCACCTGGGACGGGCTGAAGGGAGCCGGTGACCTCCAGCTGGCCGTGGTGGGGGACCAGCCGGTGGTCCTGGACGCGGCCGCGGGCAGCCTGTTCCTGCCAGGCGGCCGGGAAGTGCCTGTGCCGGACGCACGGAATGCCAAGCTCCAGCAGTCCGGTCCGGCGTCGGATGCAGTGGCCGTGGCCACGCCCAAGGCGCTGCTGAAGCAGCCACTGGACGGTTCTACGGCGCGGCAGGTCGCCCCTGGCGGCCAGGGCGTTCCCGCCGCACCTGTGCAGCTGGGCGGCTGCATTCACGCGGCATGGTCCGGCGTGAACAAGTACGTCCGCGACTGCGCCAATGACGGCGATGACAAAAATGTGGCCGTTCCGAAAGCCAGCGCCTCGCCCAGCTACGTGTTCCGCGTCAACCGCGACCTCGTGGTGCTCAACGACGTGAACTCCGGAAATGTGTGGCTCGTCAACCAGAACATGCAGCTGGTCAACAACTGGGACGATGTGGTGCCGCCGAAGAACCAGGCCGATGACCAGGATGAGGAATCCGCGGACGACAACACCATCAACGTCCTGCCGGACCGCACCAAACCGAACCGTCCGCCGGAAACCAAACCCGACGTCGTCGGCGTCCGGCCCGGCCGCACCACGGTCCTGAGCGTCCTCGACAACGATTCCGACCCCGACGGGGACGTCCTCACCGCCTCCACCGGCAGTGAAGGCCTCCGGTCAGGAGGCCTCGAGAGCATCTACGGCGGATCAGCCTTCCAGATCACGGTCCCGGCCGACGCCACGCCGGGCACGGAGTCTTTCGATTACAGCGCTGCCGACGGCCGCGGCCTGTCCGCCAGCGGAAAAGTCACGCTGAACGTTGTTGGGCCGGACGAGAACCGGCCGCCCGCCTTCAAGCGGGGCGATCCCACCACGCTGCTCGTGGAGCAGGGGAAAACAGTCAGCCAGAACATCCTGACCGACTGGGTGGACCCGGACGGCGACGACCTCGTCCTCATGTCGGCGACGGCCGACAACCAGCAGGACCAGGTGAAAATCCGCCGTGACGGGCTCCTGACCTTCCAGGATTCCGGCGCCACGGCAGGCAAGAAAACCGTGACCGTCACCGTCTGGGACGGACGCGCCACCACCACGGGAAAAGTGGCGGTGAACGTCCAGCCCCCCGGCGCCCTGGCTCCCGTCGTCAACGCGGACCACGTGACCGCCGTCGCCGGCCAGGACCTCGTTATCGCACCGTTGAAGAACGACGTCGATCCGAACGGCGGCGCCCTCCGGCTCGCCCAGGTAGAGGCCAGCGGGCCTGCCGAACTCGGTCCCGTCACCGACGGCGGCACCTTCACCTTCCGCAGCCGCACCCCGGGGCCCGTTTACCTGACGTATATCGCCAGCAATGGCCCCCAGAGCAGCCAGGGCCTGATCCGCGTTGATGTCGAATCGGGCAAGGACGCGGGCAAACCCGTTGCCGTCCACGATGTTGCACTCCTGCCGGTCGGCGGCAGCGTCCTCCTCGACCCCCTGGCCAACGACTCGGATCCGTCCGGCGGCGTGCTGGTGCTTCAGTCCGTTTCCCTGCCGGAAAACGCGACGGCTTCGGTCAGCGTCCTCAACCACAGCGTCCTGCGGATTACGGACATCGCCGGGACGAAGGATCCGTTCCTCTTCCGGTACACCATGTCCAACGGCAAGGATTCCGCAACGGGCAGCGTTTCGGTAGTGCCGGTCCCGGCCCCGCCCGTCGTGGAAGCGCCGCAGCCGAAACCCGACGAGGTCAACGTCCGCGTCAATGACGTGGTCACCATCCCCGTGCTGGACAACGACACACATCCGCAGGGCGAAAAGCTGACCGTTGATCCGGTCCTTCCCCAGCCCGTCGAGGCCGCGAACGGCACCAGCTTCGTATCGGAGAACATGCTCCGCTTCATCGCCGGCAGCGAGCCTAAAACTGTCCGTGCCATTTACAACGCCGTGGATCCGCAGGGGCAGAAAAGTGCCGCGGCCGTCACCATCCACATCCTGCCCCTCGAAGGCGCCGAAAATTCCCGTCCGCAACCCAGGAACCTGACGGCCCGGGTGGTGGCCGCCGGAGCGGTGCGGATCCCGGTTCCGCTGGACGGCATAGACCCCGACGGCGACTCCGTCCAGCTGACCGGCATCGACAGCTCTCCCGCCATGGGGACCGCGACGGCCGGAAGCAACTTCATCGACTTTGTCGCCGCCGGAGACGGCGCCGGAACAGATTCCTTCCGCTACAAAGTGGTGGACCGGCAGGGCGCTGTGAACACCGGCACGGTCACCGTGGGGATCGCGCCCCGCAGTGATACGAACCAGAAGCCCACACCCGTAGACGATGAGGTCAAAGTCCGCCCCGGCCGCCAGATCGCCGTCGATGCCGCCGGCAACGACTCCGATCCTGACGGCGACCCGATCCGCATCCTCACCGACGGCATCGAGGCGGACGCTGCCCTGAAGGCGGAAGTCAGCAAGCAAAGCGGCCGCATCCTCCTGCAGGCCCCGGCCGCTGAGGGCACGGTCAACGTCCGCTACGCCGTCGCCGATGAGCGGGGCGCCTCCGCCCAGGCCGCCATCAAAATGGTCGTCGACAGCAAGGTCCCGCTGCTGGCTCCCATTGCCCGGGACGACCGCGTGACGTCAGCCCAGACCCTCGGCAAGACAGCCGTCGACGTTCCCGTTCTCAAGAACGACGAGGACCCCGACGGCGTCGGCGAGAACCTTAAGGTCACCAGCGGTAGCGAAACCGCGCGCCCTGGCCCCGACGGCAACGTGGTCGTGGAACTGACCGGGCAGCCGCAGCTGGTGCCGTACACCGTGGAAGACGTGGACGGAAACAAGTCCACCGCGATCATCTGGGTGCCGGGCCTCGGGCAGCAGCTCCCCACGCTGGCCAAGGACGATGTCCTGGAAGTCGTGGCGGGCCAGTCGGTCACGGCCAACCTGGCCGAATGGGTAAAGGTCCGGGAAGGGCGCTCACCCAGGCTGACCCAGACCGACCGGATCAAGCTCATCGGTGCGGATGCCGGCGACCCCGTGGCCGGCAACGGCACCGCGCTAAAGTACACGGCCGGCAAGGACTACGTGGGGCCCGGCTCCATCACCTTCGAAGTGACCGACGGTACCGGCCCGGACGACCCCGCAGGCCTGAAGTCCACGCTAAGCATCCGGACGAAGGTCCTGCCGGATCCGAACCGCAACAACCCGCCCACACTGCTGGGTGCGGCCGTCGACGTGCCGCAGGGGGAGTCCGCCCAGACCGACCTGGCCAGGTTGGCTTCCGACCCCGACGGCGACGATGCAGAGAACATGAAGTACGAGCTCGTCGGCGGTGCTCCGGCCGGCTTCGATGCCAGGATCGAGGGCGCCTCGCTCAAGGTCTCCGCCAAGGACGGCGCGCGGCCGGGCGAGGACGGGGCCGTGCAGGTGAAGGCCAGGGACCCCCGGGGGCTCGAGGCAACCGCCACGTACCGGCTCTCCGTCACCGCCTCCAACCGCCCCAAGCCCGTGGCCAACGACGACCTGGAACCCAGCGCCGCGGCCGGAAAGCCTGTGACCGTGCCGGTCCTGGCGAACGACGCCAACCCGTTCCCGGAGACGCCGCTGAAGATCGTGGCTGCGACGGCCGAGACCGGAACAGGGAACGTGGCCGTTGACGGGGACAACGTTGTGGTCACGCCTGCCTCCGGCTTCTCGGGAACCATGGTCGTTGCCTACACCATCGCGGATAAGACCGGGGAAGCTTCACGCCAGGCGACGGCCAGGATCCGGCTGACGGTGAAGGACGAGCCGCTCGCCCCCACTACCCCGCAGGCACAAAGCGTGGGTGACAGCACTGCGCTGCTGAACTGGACCGCACCGGCGGACCGAGGGTCGCCCATCACCCACTACACGGTCTACGGCGAAGGCGGATTCGAACAGGATTGCCCCGCCAACTCGTGCACCCTGAACAATCTGGTGAACAACACCAAGTACCACTTCCAGGTGACGGCCACGAATGAATTCGGCGAATCCGGGCGGTCGCCCGCCTCGGCAGAGGTGCGGCCCGACGTCAAGCCGGACACCCCACTGGCTCCGGCGTTGAAGTTCGGCGACAAGCAGCTCTCCGTCACCTGGAAAGCACCCGCCAGCAAGGGGTCACCGGTCAAGTCCTACGACCTGGAAATCTCGCCGGCGCCGAGCGGCCAGAATGCGCAGATCCAGAACCTGACGGCCACCAGCTATGTCTGGAAGGGCCTCACAAACGGCGTGGCGTACAAGGTGCGAGTCCTGGCGCGCAATGATGCCAAGGACCCGTCCGAATGGAGCCAGTACTCGGCCGCGGAGATCCCGGCCGGTGCACCGGTGACTCCTGCCGCGCCGAGCGTTACCGGCGCCGGATCAGTGGGAACCCAGAGCCAGCTGCAGGTGAACTGGACCGCGCCGAACAACAACGGCGACGCCGTTTCCGCCTACACACTGACCACGCTGCGCGGTGGCACGGTGGTGAACAGCCAGCAGGTCTCGGGAACCTCCCAGAACGTCACGGTGTCCAACTCCGAGGCCGACTACGCCTTCACCGTCTCAGCCACTAACAAAGCCGGCACATCCGGAACCAGCGCGCAGTCCGCGCCCATCCGGGCCGCGGGAAAGCCCGGGACTGTCAGCGGCGGCACGGTGGCGGCGCCGGGAAACAGCGGCCAGCTGAAGGTCACGTTCACACCGCTGACGCAGGCGCAGCGGAACGGGTCGCAGGCCTCGGAGATTGGCTACCGCTGGTCCACGGCCTACGGCTCCGGCCCGATCAACGCCCCGGGCGGCACCATTTACGGGCAGCCGAACGGCCAGAACGTGACGGTGAACATCATCGCCTACTCCACGAAGAACAACGTTTCCGGGGATGCGAAGGCCATTGGTTCAGCGGTTCCCTACGGTCCGCCGGGTACTCCGGTGGTGACCGGCGGCACGTCGGCCAGGGGCGATTCCCAGGTGCACTGGACGTGGAGCAAGCCGAACGACAATGGCCGGGTCATCAACCGCTACGAGGTCAACTTCGACGGCACCGGCTTCCGGTCGGTGGGCCTGGACCGGCAGTTCAGCCGCAACGTCGGGGGCTGGAACGAGAGGCATACGCTTGCGGTCCGTGCCTGCAACGGAACGGACGGCGACAGGGACTGCGGACAAGCGGATTCTGCTGTCGCCACCTCGGGTGCTGACCCGACCCCGCCGCCGCCCACGTCCTGGAATATCAGTGCCACACCGGTCCGCTCCTGCACGGAGCCCAGCAGGACCACCGACAGCTACCGGAACTCCAATCCCGACCAGTGCGTCAGCCCGGGAAGGTGGTTCGATACCGGCATCACCGCACAGAGCGACCACTATGTGGTGTGGAGCAGGTCCACCGACAATCCCACCGGCGTGTGGTACCACCTGACATCCGGTCCTGCCGCGGGCAATTACGTGCGGAGCGACACCACGTCCCTCGGCGGAAACCCGCCGGCTGGAATGCCTCGACGGTAACGACCGCGTGTTTTCCGCACGCCTTGAGCACACCGCCTAGGGCACAACTGAGCACAACAACAGACTGCACGAAACGGAAGAGGAACCTCCCATGACCATGACAACCGAGCAAGCCGCCTGGTTTGCGGGCACGTTCGAGAAACTCGTCGCCAACGTGGGTCAGGCGGTGCTGGGCAAGTCCCACGTCATCCGGCTGACGTTCACTGCCATGCTTGCCGAAGGCCACGTCCTCTTCGAGGATGCGCCCGGAACCGGTAAGACGTCGCTGGCGCGTGCCCTGGCCGCCACTGTCCAGGGATCCAACAACCGCATCCAGTTCACGCCGGACCTGCTGCCCTCGGATGTCACCGGCGTAACCATCTACGACCAGAAAACGCAGAAGTTCGAGTTCCACAAGGGGCCGATCTTCAGCAACATTGTCCTCGCCGACGAAATCAACCGCGCGTCGCCAAAGACGCAGTCCGCCCTGCTCGAGGTCATGGAGGAATCCCGTGTCACGGTGGACGGCACCACCTACGAGGCGGGCCGCCCGTTCATGGTGATGGCCACCCAGAACCCGATCGAGCAGGCGGGCACGTACAGGCTTCCCGAGGCGCAGCTGGACCGCTTCCTCATCAAAACCTCCATCGGGTACCCGGACCACGCCTCCACCGTGCAACTGCTGGGCGGCACCAACCTGAGGGACCGCTCCAAAGACCTGCGCCCCGTCATCACCACGCAGGCCGTGGCGGACATGGCGGACCTGGCAGCCACCACCCACGTGGACACCGCGGTGCTTGAGTACATCTCACGGCTGTGCGAGGAGACCCGCAACGCCCCCGAGACCCGGCTCGGCGTATCCGTCCGCGGGGCCCTGGCCATGGTCCGGGCAGCCAAGGTCTGGGCAGCTGCCCAGGGACGGAATTTTGTCCTCCCGGACGACGTCAAGGAACTGGCCGGGGTCGTCTGGACACACCGGTTCGTCATGGACCCCGAGGCGGAGTTCTCCGGAGCCACGGCGGAAGCGGTCCTGTCACGCGTCCTGGCCGATGTCGCCGCTCCCCAGCAGCGCGCAGCTGTCTAGACCGCGGGCTTCGGCCCGGAATTTACGTTTCCAGCGCTAACAAAAAGGTTCCATACATGTCCACCGGCTCTCCCTTCACCCGGCTTGCTGGCCGCCTTCACCGGTCATTTTCCGCGGACGGGCCCTTCCGCAACCGCGGACTCCCCACCGGCAGGAACGTGCGGCTCCGCCCGTCGGCGGTATGGACCGAGGCCGCCAACACCGCCGGGCAGGCCATTGCTCCGGCCTGGAACGCCGTCCGCGGCCGCTGGTCATGGCACGTCCAGCCTGTGCTGGGCGTGGTGAGCGTCCTGGGCTGGTCCGTCCTGGGGGCGGCCGTGCTGCTGTGGGCAGCCGGGGAAGCCTACGGCTGGCAGGAGGCCAAAGCCGCTGCCCTTGCGGCGCTGGTGCTGTTCCTCATCGCCGTCGGCTTTATCCTCGGCAGATCCTCCTACGGCGTCCTGCTGGACCTGGCCCGGACCCGGGTTGCGGTGGGGGACGACGCGGTGGGCAGCATCACCGTGTCCAACACCTCGGCGCGTCCGCTGCTGCCCGCAGACCTTGAACTGCCCGTGGGTGCTTCCACGGCTGTCTTCCACCTGCCGCGCATGAAACCGGAGCAGGTGCATGAGGACCTCTTCACCATTCCCACCGCACGCCGTGCGGTGATCGTCGTCGGACCGGTGCGTTCCGTCCGGGCGGATCCGCTGCACCTCCTGCGCCGCCAGGTGCTCTGGACGAAGCCCCAGGACCTGTACGTCCACCCGAAGACAGTGGCACTGGCAGGATCCGCCGCCGGCTTTATCCGTGACCTGGAGGGCATGCCCACCACCGACCTCTCGAGTGCAGACGTCTCATTCCACGCGCTGCGTGACTATGTGCCGGGCGATGACCGGCGCCATATCCACTGGAAGACCACGGCCCGGACCAACAAGCTCATGGTGCGCCAGTTCGAAGAGACCCGCCGCGCCCACCTCGCCATATCGCTGTCCGTCAACACCGATGAGTACGCATCCGAGCACGAATTCGAAATGGCCATCTCCGCCGCCGCGTCCATCGGACGCCAGGCCATCCGTGAACAGCGCGAGCTGGACGTCCTCACCCAATCGGGGCCGCTGCGCTGCGAGACCGGCCGCACCATGCTGGACGGCATGACCCGGATCACCGGCACCCCTCTGCGGAAGACCGCCGTCGACCTCGCCCGGACGCTGGCCGACACCGTCCCCAACGCCTCAGTGGTCTTCTTCGTGGTGGGCAGCCAGGTGACGCCCACGCAGCTGCGCTCAGCGGGTGCTTCGGTGGCACCGGGTGTCCGCAGCCTCGCAGTCCGGGTCGACGCCGGTGCTGCACCTGCCCGCGCGAACATCGGAGACCTCACCGTACTCACCCTCGGTGAACTCTCCGACCTTCCCGCGGTCCTCCGAAAGGCAGCCGCATGAGCCAGGCAACAGGTCTCCGCCCGCGCCGGCAGGCTCCGCCGCCCTCGGCCTTCACCAGCGGCCAGCCGCCGTGGCACTTTGTGCTCGACGCCGGAGCCCTCACCGTGCTGCTGGGGTTGGGGGTCCTGGGCTTCAGCCTCAGCTTCGGCGGTGACCCGTACTACCTGGCCGCCGGGTTCGGAGGAATCCTCCTCGGCCTGGCCATTGCCGCGTGCAACGCGCACTTCCGACTGGGGCTCCTGATCACCACCGCCCTCGCGCTCGGGGCATACCTGATCCTCGGCACCGCGCTCGCCGTGCCAGGCGCGGCTATCGCCGGGGTGATACCGAGCCTTGAATCGTTGCGTACGCTCCTGCTCGGCATCGTGTTCGCATGGAAGGACATGCTCACGGTCGGCGTTCCCGTGGGCACCGCCGGGGGAGTGCTCATCGTCCCCTTCCTCAGCTCGCTCATCGCCGCACTCACTGGCGGAATCCTGGCCTGGCGGACCAGGAACCCCTACTGGCCGTTGCTGCCTGTACTGGCCCTGTTCGTCACCGGCATCGTCTTCAGCACGAACGCGGGATTCCTGACCGTGGAGCGGGGCGTTGGCCTGACCGTGGTGGGCATCGCGTGGGCGACCTTCCGCCGGGACTGCCTGCGGCGAAGCAACACCCTGAAGGTGTCCGTCAACCGTCCACAGCACGACGCCGACACAGCCCGCCGCGCCAGACTGCGGCGGCTGGCCGCCGGGACCGCGGTCATCGCCGCCACTGTCGGCATCACGGCCGCTGTCTCGCCCCTGATCTCCGCGGGGGACGAGCGGCGGGTATTGCGCAACGTCGTCGTGCCGCCGTTCGACCCCAAGGACTACGTCACGCCCCTGGCGAGCTTCCGCAACTTCGTCAAGGACAAGAAGGATGACGCGCTGTTTGCGGTCAGGGGCCTTCCCAAGGACGCACGCGTGCGGCTCGGGGCGCTGGATTCCTTCAACGGGACGAACTACACCATGGATCCCAACGGGTCCGGCAACTTCAGCAAGGTGGGTGACGCCAAATCCATCAACACGCTGGCGGATTCCGCCGGACCGGTCCCGACGAATGAATACACCCTGGACATCACGGTCGAGGACTACCAGGGCTACTTCGTTCCCGGCGGCAGGAAGACCACCGGCCTCAGCTTCGCGCCCGGTTCCTCCACGCCGGCCTCGGGACTGTACTTCAACTCCGGAACGGACACGGCCGTCACCACGCACGGCCTGTCCAGGGGTGACTCGTACAGCGTCCAGGTCTCGGAGCCGGTGAAGCTCGAACACGGGCAGCTGACTCAGTACGACTTCGCCCAGATGACTCTCCCGGACGTCGCGGACATCCCGCCCGTTGTCGGTGCCCAGGCCAACGACCTGACGGCCGACGCCCCCACTGCCGTGGATCAGGTGCGGCAAATCGAAGCCCATTTCCAAAAGAAAGGCGCCTTCAGCAACGGGCTCATCGCCGATGGACAGCTGCCGAGCGTGTCCGGCCACAGTGCTGCCCGCATCCGCGACATGCTGACGGCCAAACAGATGCTTGGCGACGACGAACAGTACGCCGTGGCTATGTCACTCATGCTGCGCCACCTGGGCATCCCGTCCAGGGTGGTCATGGGCTTCTATCCCGATCCGAAGAGCCCCGAAAACGGCGCCGGGGAAATCAAGATCCTGGGCAAGGACGTCCACGCGTGGGTCGAGGTGGCCTTCGACCGTGTCGGCTGGGTGGCCTTCGACCCGACTCCGCCCGAGGACAACGTTCCCATCCCGCCGGACCCCGAAAACAAGTCGAAGCCCAAGCCGCAGGTGCTGCAGCCCCCGCCCCCGCCGCAGGAGCCGGCGGACCTTCCGCCGGACTCCTCTCCGGACGCGCTGGACGCCGATGAGAAGAAGAACAACCCCTGGCTGTTCTGGGGTCCCATCCTCAGCGCGGTCGGCATCGCCATGATCCCGCTTGGAATCCTGGCGCTGCCGCTGCTGCTCATCGCGCTCCTGAAGTCGCGGCGGCGCAAGTCCCGCTTCACCGACGGACACCCTGCGCAGCGCGTGGGCGGCGGATGGAACGAGGTCCTCAGCCTCGCAACCGACATGGGCGCGGCCGTTGACAGCCGCGCCACCCGGAGGGAATCAGCCGCCGTCATCGCCGGGGCTTTTCCCGCCACGGGTACTGCCACCACACTGCTGGCCCACAAGGCGGATGCCTCCATTTTTGGAGCCGGTCAGCCCAGCGAAGAAGAGGTCCGGGAGTACTGGACCATCGTGGACGGCTCGCTCAAGGAAATGACGGCGACGGTCGGCTTCTGGCGACGGCAGCAGGCGCGGTTCTCGCCGCGGTCGCTGCTGGCCGACGCCCGCGCCGCGCTCAGCCGCCGCAGCGCTCCCCGGGCCGGCTTCGTCCGGGGGCTGCGCCTGCCGGCGATGCTGCGCCGCAGCGCACCCAAGGATGGGGGCGCACTCATGGATGGCGGGGGCCGGGCCGATCATGACTGACCCGAAGACTGGCGGCATGAGGCCCGCCCACACGAGGATCTGCGGCCACTGCGGACAGCCGCTCCGTGCCGGGGCGAGCTATTGTGGCGCCTGCGGGGCGGCAACGCAGCCCGTAAGGTTTCCCGGTAGCATCAAGCCCATAGGGCAGGGGGAGCGGCAGGGAGAGCGCCAGGGGGCTCCGAACGGGGAGCGGCAGGGGGAGCGGCAGGGGGAGCGGCAGGGGGAGCTGCAGGGGGAAGGAACGGACATGGGAACGAAACTGGAGCTGGTCCCGGCGGCGCCCGGAAAGCGCCTCGGCGCCGCGGTGCTTGACTGGCTTGCCCCGGCCGTGGTCCTCGTGGTTCTTTTTTCCCTCGGCTTCGCCAGCGTGACAAGTTCCCGCAGCGGCGGCTTCATCGTCTACGACACCGGAACGCTGGCCCTGCTGGGAGGCATCGCGGTGAGCCTGACCCTTATCTATATTGCTGTCCTCGCCAGCCTTGAGGGCCGTTCCGGCAGCACCATTGGCAGCCGGGCCATGGGCATCCGCACTACAGACAAGGACGGGTACGCCCCGGGGACGGGCGCCGTCATCCTGCGCGGAGCTGTCACCGGCGCCGGTGTGCTGCTGGCCGTTGCGGCTGCCCTCGTCGTGGTGATTTTCAAGTGGTTCGATGCCGCCCCGTTGATCCTCGGCCCGCTCGCCCTGGCGGGGGCCGCATGGGCCGTCCTGGTCGTCGTCTCCAACTCCTGGGACAAGGACGGCGGGCTCCAGGGTTGGCAGGACCGGGCCGCCAAAACGCTCGTGTTTGACGTGCATGCCGGACGCAACCCAGTGACGACTGGCGGCATCCAGGGGCCGTACAGCTTCGCCCCGCTGGACCTCCCTCCTGTCCGGCAGGTCACTTCACCCGTAGCCGTGGCGGCCGGCGCCGCACACCGGCCCGGGCCCGGTCAGCCGAACTCCGGCCCGCCGGATGCCGGCCACCCTGACGATGCCCTCGACAGCACGCAGTTGCGCGGTTCCCGGCAGGAGGCACCGCCTGTGGCCGTGCTTCGTATAAGGCTCGACGACGGCCGCGACTTCCGTTTGGAGCGCAGCGTGCTGGTCGGGCGCAATCCCGCCGCCGGTGCCGGAGAGTCCCAGGCACAGCTGCTGGCCGTCCCGGATCCAGGACGGACCATTTCAAAGACGCACCTGCACCTGCTCACCGACGGCGCCGGTGTATGGGTCACCGACCGCAACTCGACCAACGGCAGCGCTATCACCACACCGGACGGCTTACGCACTGCGTTAGTGCCCGGCGTCCCATCATTTGTCAGCCCCGGAACCACCGTTCATTTCGGGGACCGCACCTTCAACGTAGGACAGGCATGAACTCACAGCAGGCGGCGCGCACCGAATCGGCCGGCAGCAAGCCAGCCCTCCACCTGAGCTACGGCTACGGAACGGACCGCGGCCTTCGCCGCGAGCTCAACGAGGACTCCTTCATTGCGTCCGACCCTGTATTCGCCGTCGCGGACGGAATGGGAGGCCATGAGGCCGGCGAAGTCGCCAGCGGCATGTGCGTGCGTGCCCTGGCAACACTTCCGCAGCTGGCCACCGGAGAGCGGACAGCCACAGCCTCTGTGGTGCAGCAGTACCTTGCCATCGCGGACGACTCCATCCGCACCGCCACAGGATCCCGGGCGGGCACCACGCTGACCGGCGTGGTGGTGGTGGAACAGATGGGCATCCCGTACTGGCTTGTCATGAACATCGGTGACTCCCGGACATACCGGCTGAGCCAGGGCAGGCTCGAGCAGGTCAGCGTGGACCATTCGGAAGTACAGGAGATGGTGGACACCGGAGAAATTACCGCGGAACAGGCCACCGTCCATCCCCGCCGCCATGTCGTCACCCGGGCGCTGGGCACGGGCGACGAGACGGAAGCTGACTACTGGCTGCTTCCCATCGAGGAGGGCGACCGCATCATGGTCTGCTCCGACGGCCTCAACGGCGAACTCACGGACGACCAGATGCTTGACATCCTCGCCACGTTCCCGGACCCCCAGGAAGCCGTGGACCAGCTGATCCAAGCTGCGCTGAGGAGCGGCGGCCGCGACAACGTTACGGTGATTGTCGTCGATGCCCGGAATGTCCTGAACGAGGACGGCGTCTCCACCACACCGAGGACCGCGGCCGAAGCGGAGGACGAGGACACGCTGCCGCGCCACCCGGGAAACGGGGAAAGTGAATGACCGCAGCTAGTTACGCTCCGGGCAGCTGGTTCGGGATCCTCCGGTCGGGGACGGCAGTTATTTTGGGCCCGGAGTCGGAACCTGCCCTCGTCCGGAAAGTCTGGGGCCTGCTGCAAGGCCAGCCGGAGGTACACGAGGTACTGCACGCGGTGACGGGCGGTCTGGGGGCGCCGCTGTCCCGCTGTCCCCAGTTCGGCATCATCGGCTTCCGCGAGTCACTGCGGGTCTTCCTCCGCGGCGACCTCGACCTGACGGTTCACCTGGAGGGCGGCATGGTGGCGCTCGACGGCCGAAATGTCACCACATGGACGGAGCGGTGGCTGGACTCTCCGGAGTGGTTCAGCCTGACCATCCCCGGCGCGCCAGGGGGTCAGGCGGGCCTTCGGTCATCCACGGCCCCTGAGCTGCCCGCCCTCGAACTGCCAGTTGGCGAGGGCGTGTTCCTTCTCCAGGCCCTGCGGCTCGCCATGGCCGGGGACGGAACAGGAGCCGGTGGCGGTGCCGGAGCCGCGGCAGTGACGTTGGCGGCGGTGGAAGCGTCGTCGGAAACCATGGCGGCACTGCCGGTGGCAACCGTCGAAGCGGCCGCAGGCCCGGAACCGGCCGTGGCCGGCGAGGCGGTGTCTGATGAGACGTCCTACCAGGCGGTGTCTGATGAGACGGTGTCCGGGCAGGCAGAGTCTGATGAGACGGTGTCTGATGAGACCGTATTCGATCAGACGCGCGTGGATGCTGTGGTGCCGGACGAGCCGCAGCCGGACGAGCTGGCGTTGGAAGAGGACGGCAGATCCGCGGAGGTGCTCCAGCCGGCCAGAGAACTCACCGGTTCATACGACCATCTGTGGGACAAGACCGTGGTGCGCAGCATCGAGGGTGCCGCTGTGCGGACCGGTGAAGGCGCTGATGAAGACCTTCCGGAGGCTGCAGCCGCATCACACGGTGCTCCTCACATTCCCGATGCCGCTGAGGCTCCGGATGCGGGTGCCCCGGAAACCGGGCCAGACGAAATCCTGCCACCGGAAAGCCCGTCAGCGGAAACCCAGTCACCGGAGACCCAGTCACCGGAGACCCAGTCACCGGAGATCCAGTCACCCCCTACCAAGTACCCGGAGGCCGGCCCGGCGGGAAACGCCGCGGCGGGAGGGCTGATCGATTCCGTGCCGTGGGCCACCCGCAGCGACAGCGGGCAGCGTCCGCCTGCGCCGCCGTCGTTCACCCCAATGTCCGCCCGCCCCGAAACGGCCGCGGACAAGCTGCAGCCCGAACCGGTCCATCCGGAGGCGCCGGCAACTCCCGCCGACGGCGACCACGACGGCCAGACGGTTCTCAAGAGTGAGCTCAGGGCTGCGTCCGCCCAGCCACAAACCGCGTCGGGGGCAGCGCCGGGCGGCGGTCCGCTGGGCGCCGGTCCGCTGGTTCTGGCCAGGGTGTGCGCGGCAGGCCACGCGAACCCGCCCACCAACGGGCAGTGTTCCACATGCGGTGCGCCGCTTCCCGACGTCGGTGTGCAGGTGCCCCGTCCCCGGTTGGGGCAGGTGCGGCTCTCCACCGGTGAAGTGATCGGACTCGATGAGTCACTTGTCATTGGCCGGCAGCCGTCCGTTTCCAGGGTGCAGGGCGGTGCCATGCCGCGGCTGGTCCAGGTGGCCAGCCCCGGCGGCGACATCTCACGGTCCCACATCGAGGTCCGGCTCGAGGGCTGGCATGTGATGCTGTGCGACCTCAAGGCGACCAACGGCACTGTGCTGGTCCGCGAGGGCCAGCCGCCGCGTCGCCTGGCCCAGAATGAAATGGCGATCGTCCTGGACGGGGACATCGCAGAACTTGGCGACGACGTCTCGTTGCGTTTTGAGGAGATTCTTTGAGTTCCAAGCGGCCGCCAGCCCCGCCGCCCTACATCCCCGGTTTCACGTACGTCAGCCTGCTCGGATCGGGCGGGTTCTCCGACGTCTACCTTTATGAACAGGACCGTCCACGCCGCAAGGTGGCCGTGAAGGTCCTGCTGTCCGGCCTCAAGACGGAGGGCGCCCGGCGCAGGTTCGAGTCCGAGGCCAACCTCATGGCCCAGCTGTCCTCGCACCCTTTCATCGTGACCATCTTCGAAGCCGAGGTCACCGAGGACGGGCACTCCTACCTCGCCATGGAATACTGTTCGCGGCCCAGCCTGGACGTCCGGTACCGGCGGCAGCGCTTCAGCGTCGACGAGGTCCTGGCCATCGGCATCCAGGTGGCCTCCGCCGTCGAGACCGCCCACCGGGCCGGCATTGCGCACCGCGACATCAAGCCCGCCAATATCCTGGTCACCGACTACAACCGTCCCGCGCTGACGGACTTCGGCATCTCCGGCACGCTCGGCGGTGACGCGGACGAAGATGCGGGGATGTCCATACCGTGGTCCCCGCCCGAACAGTTCCGCGACGGAAACGTCGACGGCGTCCTGGTGGATGTGTGGGCGCTCGGCGCAACCCTGTACACGCTGCTGGCCGGACGGTCCCCGTTTGTCCTGCCCGGCGCGGACAACTCCCAGCGCGAACTGATCTCGCGGATCACCAGCATGCCCCTGCCGCGCCTGGGCAGGGCTGACGTGCCCGAATCGCTTGAGCTCGCACTGGCAACGGCGATGGCAAAATCAGCGACGTCCCGCTATTCGTCGGCCCACGCCTTCGCCCTCGCACTGCAGCGCATCCAGGCGGAGCTGAACCTCTCGGTCACACCGTTCGAAGTCCTGGAGGAGCGCCACCCGGAGGACGACCACTCCGACGATGGCGTGGAGGAGACCCGGGTCCGCAACGTTGCCTCCATCGACCCCGAGAAAACCGGGAGCGGCCCGACCTTTCCGTCACGGACCTGGCCCCTGGCCGGCGTGACGCCGCTGAATGGGATGCCGCAGGGGCAGCAGGCCCCGGCTCCGGCGCCACAGGCGGTCCCACAGACCGCAGGGTTTCCGCCTGCGGAACCGGACCAGGGCGACTGGGCGGGTGCCACTGTCCTCCGGAGCAGCCGGACCCGGCAGGCAGAAGGACCGGAAGACCCGGAATCCACGGAGGACCACGGGAAACGGAACCTCTGGCTGGCCATCGCAGGCGGAACGCTCCTGGCGCTGGCCAGTGTGGTGGGCATCATTGTCGCGTCAGCCACCCCACCGCCCCAGGCCCTGCCGAGTGAGCAGCCCAGCAAGCCGCCGGCCGACGCCCTGGACGACGGCTCCGTGCCGGACGTCGCCAAGCTCACGGGCAGTGCCAGGGCCGGCGGCAAGGTGCGGTTCACCTGGACCAACCCGCAGCCGAAACAGGGTGACATGTACAAGTGGCGGATCAAGACCGTCAAAGGCGGCGGGAACTACCTGTCAACCGCCACGCGGAGCGTCGACGTCAGCGCCAATCCCGGTGAACCCACATGTGTGCAGGTGATCATCGTGCGCAATGACGGCTCGGCATCGCCGGCGGGTGAGGACTCCATTGCGTGCGTCTGACGCCGGGCCCCCGGCTACCACAGCCTGAACAGCTAATGAGGAGACACGGAAAAATGGGAGATCTTGCGGTGGATTTCTGCGGGGAGTGGTACGAGCCATCGGACGACGACGTCTTCAGCATCGGCCGTGAAGGGGACCTGGAGGTGGACGACAACCCGTACCTCCACCGCCGCTTTCTCGAGATTGCCAGGTACGACGGCATCTGGTGGCTCAGCAACGTCGGCAGCATGCTCTCGGCCACGGTGGCCGACGCCTCCGGCGGCATGCAGGCCTGGCTGTCGCCGGGCGCCCGGTTGCCCCTGGTCTTCAGCCACACCAACATCATCTTTACGGCCGGTCCCACCACCTACGAATTCAGCGTCCACGTGAAAACGCCCGCGTTCCGGCAGGAGACCCGCGGGGATGACACGGCCGGCGACACGACCATCGGCCCGGTGGTGTTCACTGACTCCCAGAAGGCACTCATCGTCGCGCTCGCCGAGCCCATGCTGCGCAGGGAAGGCATCGGATTCAGCGCCATACCGTCGTCCGCGGCCGCCGCCAAGACCCTTGGCTGGGCACTCACCCGGTTCAACCGGAAGCTGGACAACGTGTGCGACAAGCTGGACCGCGTCGGCGTGGCCGGCCTCAGGGGAGGGGGCGGCAAACTGGCCACCAACCGGCGTGCCCGCCTTGTGGAGCACGCCGTTACCTCGCACCTGGTAACCCCCGCTGACCTGTACCTGATTGAAAAGATGAGAGGGGTCGACGAAGGATGAAAATCCGCCTGACGCTGCGCCGTGATCCCGCCGAAGCCAAAGACCTCGCCGTCACCGTGGATGGTCTGGCCACAGTGGCCGACATCGCGAGGGAACTCTGGACCGCCGACCCGGGGCGGCGGAACGACCCGGCCCCGCCGAACCTCTCCCTCCGCATCGACGAGGCGTTCGTGGCCGGCGGCATGCGCGGCCTGGTGCTTAACCGCGGGGACCACCTGCTGGAATCGGGACTGCGGCCCGGATCAGTGGTATCCCTGACGCAGGTCAGCGACCAGTTCGGTATCCCGGGGGCCGGCGGCCAGGGGGCCGGCCGCGGCCCCGCCGCCGCCACCCTCCGCGTACTGTCCGGACCCGACGTCGGGCGCGAGTTTTCGTTGCCGTCGGGCGCCAGTTACATCGGCCGGGACCGGGACGCCGATATCCGGCTCACGGACCCTCTCACCTCGAAGCGGCACGCACGCATCAGCGTGGGCGAGAGCGTCGAGATCGTCGACACGAACTCTGCCAACGGACTGCAGATGGGCGGGCTGCCCATCACCCGGGCCACGCTCAGCTCCTCGGACACGGTGACGCTCGGGGACACAGAGATTACTGTGGTGCCGCTGGCCCGCAGCGGCGCGGCAGCACCGACGTCGCCCCTGGTGGATTTCAACCGTTCGCCGCGGGTGGTGCCCCGGTTCGCACCCGCGCGGCGGATCCCGCCGGCCGGACCAAAACGTCCGGACCACCACGCGTTCCCCTACATCATGCTGATTGCCCCGCTGATGATGGGGGCCGTCCTGTTCGCCGTGACGCAGAGCCTGCTCTCGATGCTTTTCGTGCTGATGATGCCGCTGTTCGTCGTCGGGCACTACGTGGACCAGAAACTGCAGAGCCAGCGGGAACGTAAGGAACAGCTCAAGGAGTACCGGGAGTCCATGGCCGCGTTCCGGCAGGAGCTCACCGCCCTGCAGCAGGTGGAGCGGGCGGTCCGGCTGCAGGAGGCCCCGTCGGTCAGCGACACCGTGGACTCGATTTACAAGCTCGGCCCGCTGCTCTGGACCCACCGTCCTGAGCACCCGGGCTTCCTCGGCCTTCGCTTCGGGCTGGGGACGGCTCCGTCGCGGATCCCGCTCGAGGAACCGAACACCGCGGAGACCGAGGCGGAGTTCCGGCTCGAAATCCAGGAATGCCTCCAGCAGTTCCGGGAGATTGAGGGCGTTCCCGTGGTGTCGCAGCTGCGCTCCTCCGGTGCGTTCGGCCTGGCCGGGCCCCGGGGACTGGTGGACGATGTGGCACGCGGCATGGTGCTGCAGCTGGTGGGCCTCCATTCGCCCGCCGAGGTTGCCGTGGCGGCCATCACCTCCACCCGTTCGCGGGAACGCTGGAACTGGCTGCAGTGGCTTCCGCACGTCGGCTCGAGCCACAGCCCGCTCCCCGGCGACCATCTGGCCACGGGCTCGGCCAGCGGGGCGAGCCTGCTGGCACGCCTCGAGGATCTGGTGGAATCCCGCGAAGCCGCGCTGCAGTCGCAGGGCCCCGCCCTCCGGCCGGGCATCCACGGCGACGACGGCGATGTTCCCGCCCCGGTGTTGCCCTCTGTCCTGGTCATCATCGAGGACGACGCCCCCGTGGACCGTGGACGGCTCACCCGCCTGGTGGAGCGCGGGCCCGACGCCGGCGTGCACGTTCTGTGGGTGGCCACCGGCGTCGAGGCCATTCCGGCCGCATGCCGCGACTTCATGGAGGTCGACGGCGAACACGGCACCACCACCGGGCAGGTGAGGCTGGGGCGCCATACCTACCCCGTCAGCTGCGAGAGCCTCGATGCCGACCTCGCCGCCCAGCTGGCCCGCATGCTTTCGCCCGTGGTCGACGCCGGGAAACCCCTTGAGGACGACTCCAACCTGCCACGGGCCGTGTCGTACGCGGCGCTGATCGGCAAGGACTTCCTGGATAACCCCGACGCCGTGGTTGAACGCTGGCAGGAGAACAACTCCGTCCGGTCCACCGCCGTCGCGAACCGCAAGGACAACGGATCACTGCGCGCCCTCGTGGGATCCAAGGGCGTCGAGCCGCTGTACCTGGACCTCAAGAACGAAGGGCCGCATGCGCTCGTGGGCGGCACCACCGGTGCAGGTAAGTCCGAGTTCCTGCAGTCCTGGGTACTGGGCATGGCCACTGCCTACAGCCCGGACCGGGTCAGTTTCCTGTTCGTGGACTACAAGGGCGGTGCCGCCTTTGCCGACTGCCTGCACCTGCCGCACACCGTGGGCCTGGTCACCGACCTTTCCCCGCACCTGGTGCGCCGGGCGTTGACATCGCTCCGGGCTGAGCTCCACTACCGCGAACGCCTGCTCAACAGGAAGAAGGCGAAGGACCTGCTGGCCCTGCAGCGCGACGCCGATCCGGACGCGCCGCCGTACCTGGTGATTGTGGTGGACGAGTTCGCTGCCCTGGCCACCGAGGTGCCGGAGTTCGTGGACGGAGTGGTTGACGTCGCCGCCAGGGGCCGGTCGCTCGGGCTGCACCTGATCCTCGCGACGCAGCGCCCGGCCGGTGTCATCAAGGAGAGCCTGCGCGCCAACACCAACCTCCGCGTGGCGCTGCGCATGGCCGATGAGGACGACGCCACGGACATACTGGGGGTACCGGACGCCGCCTACTTCGATCCCTCCATTCCGGGGCGCGGCGCGGCGAAGACCGGTCCGGGCCGGATCCAGGGCTTCCAGACCGGCTATGCCGGCGGCTGGACCACGGAACGGCCGCAGCGCCCGCAGATCGACATCGTGGAGATGGCCTTTGGTTCCGGCCCCGCCTGGGAAACCCCGGCGCCGGAGACAGCCCTCAGGGAAGAATCCGCAGGGCCCAATGACATAGCCCGGATGACGGCCAACGTCATCCGCGCCGCGGACATGCTGGCCATCGAACCGCCACGCAAGCCGTGGCTGAACGAGCTGGCCATGACCTACGACTTCTCGCTGCTGCCCAACCCGCGCACCGACGAGCGGCTCCTGCTGGGCGTCGCCGACGATCCTGCCCGCCAGGACCAGCCCACGGTCTTCTACGAGCCGGACCGGGACGGCAACATGGCCATTTACGGCACGGGCGGCTCGGGCAAGTCGGCGGCCCTGCGGGGCATCGCCATCGCGGCTGCCGTGACGCCGCGCGGCGGGCCCGTGCACGTGTACGGCATCGACAGCGGTTCTGCGGGCCTGACGATGCTCGAGGAACTCCCTCACGTGGGCGAGATCATCGACGGCGATGACGCCGAGCGGGTGGGCCGTCTCCTGCGCTGGCTTCGCGACCTCGCCGAGGACCGTGCCTCCCGCTTCGCCGAAGTCCGGGCATCCACGATCGTGGAATACCGGAAGCTGGCCGGCATGCCGGATGAGAAGCGCATCTTCGTGCTCGTGGACGGTATGTCCGCATTCCGGGAGGCCTACGAATACACGCGGCTGTCCGGGCTGTGGGACATCTTCCTGCAGCTGGCCACCGACGGCCGTCCCCTGGGCATCCATCTCGTTGTTGCCGGTGACCGGCCCAACTCCGTCCCGCCGTCGTTGCTTGCCTCCATCCAGCGGCGGCTGGTGCTGCGGCTGTCCTCAGAGGACGACTACATGAGCATGGACGTCCCGAAGGACGTTCTCGGCAAGGCCTCGCCTCCCGGTCGCGGCCTTCTCGGCAACCACGAAGTACAGCTGGCCGTTCTGGGCGGCAACTCCAACCTTGCGCTGCAGGCCCGCGAGGTCCATAAGCTCAGCGAGGCCATGCTTCGCCAGGGCGTGGAGCCGGCCCCGCGGATCGAACGGCTGCCGGAGCAGGTGGACCTGGATATCCTGCCCGCCGGGCGGGCGGACCAGCCCGTGGTCGGCGTCGACGACGAGACGCTTCAGCCCGCGGTCCTCCTGGCCAAGGGCCCGCTGCTGCTTGCCGGGCCGCCGGGCTCCGGGCGGACCGTGGCGCTCGTGACGCTTGCCTATGCGGTGCGGCGTTCAAACCCCGACACGGAGCTCGTATACATCGCCTCGCGAAGATCCGCGGTGGCATCACTGCCGGTCTGGAACCGTTCGCTGGTGGGGGCCGACGACGTCGAGGAGGCGGTCGAGGCACTGACCGACCACTCCTCGGCCAACCCGGGGAAGCTGGCCATCTTCATCGAGGGACTTACGGAGTTCACGGGCACCCTCGCCGAATCGGGCGTGGAGCGGCTCGTCACGGCTTCGATCAAGGCCGATCAATGGGTGGTGGGTGAATCCGAGACCTCCACCTGGTCCTCGGCATGGTCGCTGGCCCAGCCCTTCAAGTCCGGACGGCGCGGACTCCTGATTAACCCGGGTGACATTGACGGCGACAGCCTGCTCAACACATCGCTGGGGCGGGTCAGCTCAGACTTCATTCCCGGCAGGGGCTACATCGTGGGCAGGGGCAAGGTGCGCAAGCTTCAGATCGCACTGCCACCGGAAAACCGGCAGTGAGTGATTTGTTTGTCCCAAAAGGCCTGTAGGAAGATACCCAAGACAGATGCTCGGCGCGGGGGAGGCCTGCGCGCGGCAGCAAAGGTGACCCATGACTAGAACTCATTTCCTGCCGACCGCGCTCCTGCTCGGACTCGCTGCCACAGCGCTGGCCTTCGCCGCGCTGGCAGGCGGTGCGGGGGCCGCTCAGGCCGGTCTGCTGTGCCTGCCCACACAACCGTGCGCGACCGGTTCTCCGACGCCGACAGCCGAGCCTTCGCCGGCACCACCGCGTGCAAAGAAGCCGCCAGTTCCCGCACCGACACAGCCGGCGGCTCCGGCCCAGCCTTCCGTGGATCCGGCTCCGGCTGTCCCCACCACAAGGCCCGCTCCGACCGCGCAGGCCACGGGGCAAACGACGGCTGCTGCGGCACCGTCCGCCAGTTCCGCCCCCACGACGGCAGTCCCCACCACGGCCAGTGCCGCGCCGAGCCGTTCGGATTCGAGCCCGACGGCCGAGTCCAATTGGAACAAGCCCATTGAATCGCCCACGAAGGCGAGCCACGCTGCTGCCGTCAGCACGGACGATCAAGGCCCCGGCGCAGGAACCCTGAGCGTCTTCGTCATCACCGGAGGGGTCCTGCTGGTGGGCTTCGGCGTACTCGTGCTCGCCCTGTGGACAAGAAACCGCCTCGCGGGCCACTGGTGAGCCTGACGGTTCAAGCCCCGGCGTTTCGCACTGTCACCATCCACTGGGCACAGTTCCGAAACGGCCCAATGTCCGGGGTGTAAGGCAAGATAGGTTTGTGAGCACAGCATCAGGTCCCGCAGAAACGGCAGCATCCGGAACCGACCAGGCATCCGGAGTTGACCAGCTCGAGCCGGAAGCGATTCCGTCTGAGTCGGTCCGCGACGAATACCAGAACCTGGCGGATCTCGTCAGGAAGTACCGGTTCGCCTACTACCAGGAGGACGAGCCGCTCGTCTCCGATGCGGAGTTCGATGCCCTCTTCCGGCGGCTGGAGGAGCTGGAGGCACTCCACCCGGAGCTGGTGTCCAACGACTCGCCCACCCAGGAAGTGGGGGGCGAAGTGTCGGCGGCGTTTGCCGCCGTCGAACACCTGCAGCGGATGTACAGCCTGGAGGACGTGTTTTCCCTCGAGGAGCTGGAAGCCTGGATCGCCAAGGCGGAGGCGGGCATCGCCAAAATTGGAAGCCCCGCAGCGGCGTGGCTGACCGAGCTGAAGATCGACGGCCTGGCGGTCAATCTGCTGTACCGGGACGGCAAGCTGGTCCGGGCCGCCACCCGCGGCGACGGGACCACGGGTGAGGACATTACGCACAATGTGCTCACCATCAAGGAAATCCCGCAGCAGCTCAGCGGCAGCGGGTTCCCCGCCGAGATGGAGGTCCGTGGTGAGGTGTTCATACCCTCCAAGGCCTTCGCTGAGTTCAACGAGGCGCTCATCGAGGCCGGAAAGGCCCCGCTGGCCAACCCCCGGAACGCGGCGGCGGGCTCACTGCGCCAAAAGGACCCCGCGGAGACCGCCAAGCGGCCGCTGAAGATGTTCGTCCACGGGATCGGCGCCCGCGACGGCCTTCCGAGCGCCAGCCAATCCGAGACCTACAAGCTGCTGGCGGAGTGGGGCCTGCCCGTCAGTCCGTACTTCGAGGTGCTCGGCAGCCTGGCAGAAGTCTTGGAGTTCATTGCCAAGTACGGGGACAAGCGCCACAGCCTGCTGCATGAGATCGACGGCATTGTGGTGAAGGTGGATGACTTCGCCACCCAGCGTGCCCTGGGCTTCACCACCCGCGTTCCGCGCTGGGCGGTGGCCTACAAGTACCCGCCCGAAGAAGTGCACACGAAGCTCCTGGATATCGCGGTGAACGTGGGCCGCACCGGGCGCGTCACCCCGTTCGGGATCATGGAACCGGTCAAGGTGGCGGGCTCCACCGTGGGCATGGCCACCCTGCACAACCAGGACGTGGTCAAGGCCAAGGGCGTGAAGATCGGCGACATCGTGGTCCTGCGCAAGGCCGGCGACGTCATCCCCGAGATCGTCGGCCCGGTGCTGGCGCTGCGTGACCAGCAGCACCCGCCGGTGCGCGACTTCGTCATGCCCACGGAATGCCCGTCCTGCGGCACGCCGCTTGCGCCCGGGAAGGAAGGGGACGTGGACATCCGCTGCCCCAACGCCCGGTCCTGCCCGTCCCAGCTCCGCGAGCGGGTTTTCCACCTCGCCGGCCGGGGAGGATTCGACATCGAAGCGCTGGGCTGGGAGGCCGCCATCGCCCTCACCCAGCCGGCGGAGCCGGAAGTCCCGCCGCTCACCACTGAAGCCGCCCTTTTCGACCTGACTCCGGAGGATCTCGCCCCGGTGAGGATCCGGCGCGAAAAGCGCTCCAAGGGTGTCGGCACGGGGGAGTACGAGCTCGTGCCCTACTTCTACAGCAAGGGCACGGCCAAGTCCCCGTCCAGGCCCACCGCAACCACCGAGAAACTCTTCAAGGAACTCGAAAAGGCCAAGACCCAGCCGCTGTGGCGCGTGTTGGTGGCCCTGTCCATCAGGCACGTCGGCCCGCGCGCATCCCGTGCCCTGGCCAACCACTTCGGCTCCATGGACGCCATCCGGCAGGCCTCGGAAGAAGAACTGGCGGGAGTTGACGGTGTAGGCCCCACCATCGCCGCGGCGCTCAAGGAATGGTTTGCCGAGGACTGGCATGTCGAGATCATCGACCGCTGGGCGGCAGCCGGCGTGCGCATGGAGGATGAGCGGGATGAATCCACGCCGCGCACCCTCGAAGGGCTGACCATCGTGGTCACGGGGACGCTGGAAGGCTTCAGCCGCGACGAGGCCAAGGAAGCCATCCTGGTGCGCGGCGGCAAGGCGGCAGGTTCGGTGTCCAAGAACACCAGCTACCTCGTCGCCGGCGAAAACGCCGGGACCAAACTGGACAAGGCGGAACAGCTGGGCGTGCCCGTGCTCGACGAGGACGGATTCCGGGAACTGCTGGCAAACGGGCAGAACGGCGCTCGCGGCGGCGCCCACGGCGACGGGGACACTGACGGTGCCGCCGGTGATTCCGAGGAAGCCTCCGCCGGCCTGGACGGGAACGCAGCCGAATGAGCCAGGACGTGAAAGAGCTGCTTGAGGTGGCCAAGGCAGCGGCTGCGGCCGGCGCAGCGGTCCTGTCCACCCGCCAGGACTCAGCCCTGGCTGACATCAGCAACAGGAGCGCCGCGGGGGACTGGGTCACCGCCTTCGACGTTGCGGCGGAGAAAGCGGTCCGGGATGCCATCCGGTCCGCCCGTCCGCAGGACACCATCACCGGCGAGGAACAGGGCACCACCCGCCCCGAGGATCCGAGTGGTCTCCGCTGGTCCATTGACCCGCTGGACGGGACCACCAACTTCATCCGCAACATCGTCTACTACGCCACGTCCGTGGCAGTTGCCGACGCCGACGGCGTGTGGCTGGCCGGCGTCGTCAATGCCCCGGCGCTGGGCCGCGTGTATTACGCTTCCCGGGGCCACGGTGCCTGGCTCGAACACAACGGCAGCCGGACCCAGCTCACCGGACCCGTGATTGGGCGCCAGGGCCAGATCCTCGCCACGGGCTTCAGTTACGACCCCGCCACGCGGGAGGACCAAGCCAGTCTCCTCGGCGGTCTCATGGAGGGTTTTGCGGACATCCGGAGGCTCGGCTCCGCAGCCTTGGACCTGTGCCTGGTGGCAGACGGCACGCATGACGCCTTTGGTGAGCGGGGCCTCAACGAGCACGACTTTTCGGCGGGGGCGCTGATCGCCGAGGAAGCGGGTTGCTGGGTACGCAGGCCCCGGCTGACCAGCCCGCTGGACGGCGGACCGTCCGACGAGGAGCGGCTTGCGGCCTGGACGTGCGCGGGCACCCTGGAGCTTTCCGGCAAATTCCCGCTCTGACACGACAGCACACGGGATGATAGTTCAATCACGGAAACGGCTGTTTCGCGGCGGGCATCCGGCAGGCGGAACTAGCATTGACAGGTGCAGCCGCAGATCATTGTCCGTCCAGCCGTCCCCGCCGACTACGAGGCGATAGCGCGCATTACGCGCGACTCCTACCTGGCGGCGGGGTACTTTGACAGCGCAGACCATCCGTACATGAGGCAGATCCAGGACGTGGCCAGGCGCGCGGCGCACGCAACCATCTGGGTCGCCGAGCGGAACGGGCAGGTCGTGGGCTCGGTGACGCTGGCGGTTGCCGGCGAGCCGTATGCGGACATTGCCCTCGACGACGAACTCGAATTCCGGATGCTCGTGGTGGACCCTGCAGTGCAGCGCAGCGGCGCGGGCCTGGCCATGGTCGAAGCCATCATTGAGCACGCCAGGTCGCTGGACGGAATCCGCGCCGTGGCCCTGACCACGGGCAGGACCTGGGAGAGCGCCCACGGGTTGTACCGGAAGACTGGATTCCGTCGTGTTCCCGAGCGGGACTGGTTCGTGCCGGACACCGACATAAAGCTGCTGGTTTTCCGGCTGGACGTCCAACCGACCTAGAGTGGTGCCGACTCATTCCTCCGGCCCATTTCCCACCGCTGCGAACGCGGCCTGCGGGCATGCGGCCCCAGTGAAAGGCGCACCATGCGCAAGACCTTCGGCACCGGCTCCGTCTGGGAGCAGACCCTCGGCTACTCCCGCGCGGTCCAGGTGGACAATACGCTGTACATCTCCGCCACCTCGTCAAGCGGCGAGAACGGCATCGTGGGCAGCGACTTCTATGAGCAGACCAAGTACATCCTGCAGAAGCTGGAAAAGGTCCTTGCCGACGCCGGCTTCGGCCTCGCCGACGTCGTGCAGTCCAAGCTCTATCTGACGGACATCAGCAAGTGGGAAGACGCCGGCCGTGCCCACGGCGAGGTCTTCGGCGAGATCCGCCCCACGCTATCGCTGGTTCACGTGCTGCCCTTCCTCGATCCCGAGATGCTCGTGGAAATCGAACTGGTCGCACAGAAGAGCGCCAGCTAGCACCTACACCCCGCTTGTTAGGGCGTGGGGAGGCCGTAGCGGTGTTCCGGCCGGCCTGTTGTCCCGTACCTGAGCTGGATTTCGACGGCGCCGTCATCCGCCAGCGATGAGAGGTACCGCTGGGCGGTGGCCCGGGACACCCCCACGCGCCCGGCGACCTCGGCTGCGGAATACTGTTCGCCCGGCACCAGTGATTCCAGCACCGCCGCTTCAGTAGCCGAGCGCGGCCTGGCCGAGGGCGAAACGTCCCCCGGGATCAGGGCGCGTTTGGCCCGTTCCACCGTGTCCTGGTCCAATGCCCCGGGCTGGCCGAGGATCCGCCGGTACCGGGCATAGGACCGAAGCTGCTGGGACAGAGACTCCGCGGTGAACGGCTTCAGCAAGTATCCGAGGGCGCCGCGGCGGAACGCCGTCCGCAGCGATGCGGCATCGGACGCCGCGCTCAGGATCATCGTGTCAACGTCCAGCTGGTGCAGGAGATCCAGGCCCGAGGCGTCCGGCAGATACACATCCAGCAGCACCAGGTCCGGCCGCAGGCTGTGGATGGATTGCAGCGCCAGTGAGGCTGAACCGGCCGGCGGGAGGGCTAGAAATCCCGCTACCGAATCCACGTAGGCCGCATGGAGCTTTGCTACGTGGAAGTCGTCATCCACGATCAGCACCCGGAAATCCTCAGACATCATCGTCCTATCGTCGTGTCTCTCATGTGGGGGCTTCCCTGTCATGCGGGCCCCGTCAGTCCTTGCCGGAATTGGTGGTACCGGGGAGCGTCGCCATGAACACGGCGCCGGGTCCGCCCGCGCCCCCGGGCTCCAGCACCCTGACGTCGCCGCCGCGGCGCCGCGCCAGCTGCCGGGCAAGAGCCAATCCCAGGCCCTGGCCCCCTGCGGAGCGGACGGGGCCGCCTGCGGGGCGGACGGGTCCCCCTGCCGTCGTGAATCCCTCGGCAAACACGGCATCCGGATCAGTTCCGCCCGGCAGCCCGTCTCCTGAATCCGCGACGACGATGTGCAGGGTTCCGCCGTCGTCGGACGGTTCGTCGAGGAGTTCAAGTTCCACCCACCGCTCGCCCGCCGAGCCGGCGACGGCAGCGTTCACCGCGTTGTCGATCAGGTTCCCCAGGACAGTGGTCACGTCCTGCGGTTCCGTGACTTGCCCGCGCACCAGGGTCTCGGGGCCGATCCGGAGCGCCACGCCGCGCTCGTCCGCCTCCACGCCCTTGGCGCCGACGAACGCCTGCAGGTAGGGGTCCTGCAGGAGCTCGGCCTGGTCCACCGGGAATTTCAGCGGCCCGGTGGCGGCAAGCTTCTCCAGATATTTACGTGCCTGCTGGTGCTGGCCGATGCTCATGAAGCCGGCAATGGTGTGCAGCTGGTTGGCGAACTCGTGCCGCTGTGCCCGGAGCGCCGTGGACATGGTCCCGACGGCGTCCAGCTGGCGTGTCAGCTGCTGCAGCTCGGTGCGGTCCCGGAGCATGACCACCCAGCCGAGGTCCTCCTGGCGGTGCAGGGCCTTGCGCGCGCTCGCCACCAGGACCCTGCCGCCGGCGATCAGCTCCACGGCTTCGCCCTCCCTGGCGTCGGCTTCGGTCAGCGCCTTGAGCTGCGGGGGAACCGGCGCCGCGGACCACAGCGTGCCGGTCAGGTCGGGCTGCCCCAGGAGCCGCTGGGCGGCGGCGTTGAAGACGCTGATGCGGCCGTCGGCCGAGACGCCCACCACGCCCTCGTCCACACCCTCCAGCACGGCCACCTGGTCATGCACCAGCGTGCTGATCTCCTCCGGTTCCAGGCCGAGTGTGAGCCGCTGCAGCCGGCGCCGGAGCAGGAACGAGGCCAGTACACCTGCCACGAGGGATCCCGCCGCCGTCACGGCAATGGGCACGATGTCGCGCCGGAGGCTCTGGCCAATTGTCTCGGTGGAGTAGCCCACGCTGACTTCGCCCACGACTTTGCCGGCGGCACCGGCACCAGCACCACCACCGGCACCAGCGGCACCACCGGCGCCGGGCTCCGCACCCGGTGCGAAAACCGGCACCTTGGCACCGGCCGACGGGCCCAGCGTCCCGGTGTTGCGCGTGGTGACCTCGTGTCCTGCCAGCGCCTCCGAGGGGTCCGTGCTGACACGTTGGCCGAGCCGGTCGGCCTCGGGGTGGGCCAGCCGGAGTCCCGTTTCATCCGTGATCACCACGAACAGGGCACCGGTCCGGTTGCGAGCTCCCTCCGCCGCCGCCATGAGCGGACCGGCAAGCAGCTGGTCCCGCGGGGGAGTGCCTTCCAGCCGGCTGATCCGGGCAACGTCGGCGCGCACTGAAGGGTCCGACGCCACGGTCCGGGCAAGCGTGAGCGCCTGGTTTTCCGCCTCGCGCCCCAGGCGTTCGTAGGTCAGCCAGGCGTGGACGGCTGCGCTGAGGAGTACGACGAGGAGCACCACGCCCAGCTGCAGCAGCAGGGTCTGCGTGGAGAACCGCAGCGGCAGGCGCCGGGACGGTGCGGTCATGGCGCTCCTCCTCGAGGCAGGATAGGGCAGGCAGGGCTGCCAAGGGCGTGGGTAGACATTACCGGCTTGTGCGCAGGCGGTCCGGCTGGGCCGTGAGCAGAATGCGCAAAATGCTCCCAATAAGCAGTATGCCAATCAATTGAGCCAAAGGCACTGCCGTGACCGGGGCCACTCTAACGTCTGTAGTGCGCATCACATCGAGGTGGTGCCGTTCATCAAAAAGGAGCCGGCCGTGCTGGTATTACTTGGATTCGCCATGATCGCGGTATTCATGGTGCTGATCATGACGAAAAAGTTGACGCCAGTGCTGGCGCTCATAATCGTCCCCACCGTTTTCGGGCTGTTTGCAGGCGCCGGCCTCGGCATCGGCGACATGGTCATGGACTCGATGAAGTCCATGACTTCCACCGCCGCCCTGCTGATGTTCGCCATCATCTACTTCGGCCTGATGATCGACGTCGGGCTGTTCGACCCGCTGGTCCGGTTCATCCTGCGCAAGCTGGGCAATGACCCCGCCAAGGTTGTCCTGGGCACCGCCCTGCTGGCTGCCGCCGTGTCCCTGGACGGCGACGGCTCCACAACGTTCATCCTCACAACGGCGGCGATGCTGCCGATCTACCTCCGCCTGAAGATGAGCCCGGTGGTCCTCACCTGCGTGGCCGGCCTGGCCAACGGCACCATGAACATCGTGCCGTGGGGCGGCCCCACGGCACGCGCCGCCACCGCGCTGAAGATCGATGTCAACGACGTCTTCGTCCCCATGCTCCCGTCCCTGCTCGCCGGCATCGCCGTCGTCCTGGCCTTCGCCTGGCTGCTTGGCATCCAGGAGCGCAACCGCCTTCGCGCCACCCAGCCGGAAATCTGGGGTGTCCCTGAAACTGCTGAAGCGTTCGACGGCGGGACCGCCGGCGGCGGCCCGGTAACCGGCGGCGGTAAGGTCGCCGCCCCTTCCGGTGGGGCTCCCGCCGTCGGAGGCACCTCCGTAGCTGTCCTGGAACGCACCGAGACACTGGTTGACGACAGCGATACCGCCATGGCAGATACTGCCCTGGACCCCAACCGCAAGAGCCTGCGTCCCAAGCTGCAGTGGTTCAACCTTGGCCTCACGGTCGCGGTGATGGGCATGCTCATCGCCGACCTCGTGCCCCTGCCGTACGTCTTCATGGTGGGCTCGGCCATCGCCCTGCTGGTGAACTTCCCCCACGTCAAGGACCAGGCCAACCAGCTCATCGCCCACGCCCCGTCCATCGTTGCCGTGGTGAGCATGGTCATGGCCGCCGCAGTACTGACCGGAGTCCTCACCGGCACCGGAATGGTCGAGGCCATGTCAGCCTGGCTCGTGCAGATCATCCCTTCGGACATGGGACCGCTCATGGCCGTCATCACCGGCGTCCTCAGCATCCCGATGACGTTCTTCATGAGCAACGACGCCTTCTACTTCGGCGTGCTGCCCGTCCTCAGTGAGACCGCCGCCCACTACGGCATCAGCGCCGCCGAGATGGCCCGCGCTTCCATCACCGGACAGCCGTTCCACATGCAGAGCCCGCTGGTTCCGGCAATCCTGCTGCTGGTTTCGCTTGCCAAGGTGGACCTGGGCGACCACCACAAGAAGGTGCTGTGGCGCAGCGCCGTGGTCTCCCTGGTGATGCTTGCCGTCGGGATGCTGACCGGAGCCATCGGCATCGGCTAACCTGTAGCTGCCCGCGGCACGCCGCGCGGCCGGATGTGCCCGCCTGGAGCCCGCTGGGGGTCGTCAGGCGGGCACTGACGTTTGCCCACTAGACTGGATCGGAAAACAATTCGAACTTTGCAGGGGAGATCCATGGCTGCGATCAACCGTGACGACGTCGCGCACCTCGCGCGGCTCGCGCACATTGAGATGAGTGCTGAAGAGCTGGACAGGATGGCCGGCGAGCTGGCCGTCATCGTAGATGCGGTGAAGTCCGTCAGCGAAGCCGCCGGGGACGACGTTCCGGCCACCTCACACCCGATTCCGCTGAACAACGTGTTCCGCGAGGACGTGGTGGGGCACACCTTCACCGCCGAGCAGGCACTCTCCGGAGCTCCGGATTCCGATGAGAACCGTTTCAAGGTCCCGGCAATCCTGGATGAGGCATAAAAACAGATGACTGAAAACAACAGCACCGAGCTGATCCGCCTCTCCGCAGCCCAGCTGGCCGCCAAGCTTGCCGCCCGGGAAGTCACAGCTGTCGAGGTTGTCCAGGCCCACCTGGACCGCATCGCCGCCGTCGATGGCGGAGACCGCGGCGTCCACGCTTTCCTCCACGTCAACACCGAAGAGGCGCTCGCCGTCGCCGCCGAAGTGGACGCCATCCGCGCCGCCGGCGGCGCTGCCGCCGACGAACTGCACGAGCTCGCCGGCGTTCCCATCGCCGTCAAGGACCTCATTGTCACGGTGGGCCAGCCCACGACGGCGGGGTCGAAGATCCTGGAGGGCTGGCACAGCCCGTACGACGCTACCGTCGTGCAGAAGCTCCGCGCCGCGAAGATGCCCATTCTGGGCAAGACCAACCTGGACGAATTCGCCATGGGTTCCTCCACGGAGCACTCCGCGTACGGCCCCACCCGCAACCCCTGGGACCTGGACCGCATCCCCGGCGGCTCCGGCGGTGGCTCGGCGGCCGCTGTTGCCGCTTTCGAAGCACCGCTCGCCCTGGGCACCGATACCGGCGGATCCATCCGCCAGCCGGGTGCCGTTACCGGAACAGTGGGCGTGAAGCCCACCTACGGTGGCGTGTCCCGCTACGGCGCCATCGCCATGGCGTCCTCACTGGACCAGATCGGCCCCGTGTCCCGCACCGTCCTGGACTCGGCGCTGCTGCACCAGGTCATCGGCGGCCACGACCCGCGCGACTCCACCTCGTTGCCCGACCCGCTGGCAGACCTCGTCGCTGCCGCCCGGCTGGGCAACGTGGAGGGCATGAAGATCGGCATCATCAAGGAACTCCACGGCGAGGGCTACCAGGCCGGTGTCGAGAACCGCTTCAACGAGTCCCTCGAGCTGCTCAGGGAGGCGGGCGCGGAAATCGTCGAGGTCTCCTGCCCCAACTTCAAGTACGCCCTCGGCGCGTACTACCTCATCATGCCCTCCGAGGCCTCCTCCAACCTGGCCAAGTTCGACGGCGTCCGTTACGGCCTGCGCGTGCTTCCCGAGCAGCCGCCCATGACCATTGAGCGCGTCATGGGGGCCACCCGTGCTGCCGGCTTCGGTGACGAGGTCAAGCGCCGCGTGATCCTGGGCACCTACGCCCTCTCAGCCGGCTACTACGACGCCTACTACGGGTCGGCGCAGAAGGTCCGCACCCTGATCCAGCGGGACTTCGAGGCCGCCTTTGCCAAGGCGGATGTCCTGATTTCCCCGACGGCCCCAACCACGGCCTTCAAGCTGGGCGAAAAGCTGGACGACCCCCTGGCCATGTACCTGAACGACGTCGCAACCATTCCGGCCAACATGGCCGGCGTTCCCGGCCTGTCCCTGCCCGGCGGCCTCGCCGATGAGGACGGGCTGCCCGTCGGCATCCAGCTCCTGGCTCCTGCCCGCGAGGACGCGCGCCTGTACCGCGTGGGCGCCGTGCTGGAATCCCTGCTTGAGGAAAAATGGGGCGGTCCGCTGCTGGACAAAGCCCCGGAACTGCCGGCTCTTTCCCTCACTTCTTCACCGTCGGTTGCTGCGGCTGGCGCCCCCTCGAGCCACGGAGGTTCACACTGATGTCCGATGCAATCCTGAGCTTCGACGAGGCCATGGAGAAGTACGATCCCGTCTTGGGGTTCGAGGTCCACGTGGAGCTCAACACCAAGACCAAGATGTTCTCCTCCGCCCCCAACGTCTTTGGCGATGAGCCCAACACCAATGTCAACGAGGTGGACCTCGGCATGCCCGGCGTGCTCCCCGTGCTGAACAAGACCGCGGTGGAGTCGTCGATCAAGATCGGGCTGGCGCTGAACTGCAAGATCGCCGACTACTGCCGCTTCGCCCGGAAGAACTATTTCTACCCGGACACCCCGAAGAACTTCCAGACGTCCCAGTACGACGAACCGATCGCGTATGACGGCCACCTGGACATCGAGCTCTCCGACGGCACCGTGTTCCGCGTTGAAATTGAACGGGCCCACATGGAGGAGGACGCCGGCAAGCTGACCCACCTCGGCGGCTCGGCGGGCCGCATCCAGGGCGCGGACTACTCGCTCGTGGACTACAACCGCGCCGGCGTCCCGCTGGTGGAAATCGTGACCAAGCCCATCGAGGGCGCCGGGTCCCGCGCCCCGGAGCTGGCCAAGGCCTACGTGGCCGCAGTCCGCGAGATCGTCAAGAACCTCGGCGTGTCCGACGCCCGGATGGAGCGCGGCAATGTCCGCTGCGACGCCAACGTGTCACTGCGCCCGCACGGCCGCGAACGCTTCGGCATCCGCTCCGAGACCAAGAACGTCAACTCGCTGCGCGCCGTCGAACACGCCGTCCGCTACGAGATCCAGCGGCACGCCGCCGTGCTGGAATCCGGCGAGCCAGTGATCCAGGAAACCCGTCACTGGCACGAGGACACGCGCACCACGACGTCCGGCCGGGAAAAGTCCGACGCCGACGACTACCGCTACTTCCCGGAGCCCGACCTCGTTCCGGTGGTCGCTTCGCGCGAATGGGTCGAGGAGCTGCGCGCCACCCTGCCCGAGCCTCCGGCGGCCCGCCGCAAGCGGCTCCAGGCGGACTGGGGCTACTCGGACCTCGAATTCCGTGACGTCGTCAACGCCGGCGTGATGGATGAAATTGAGGAAACCATCGCCGCCGGTGCCACGGCCTCCGTGGCACGCAAGTGGTGGATGGGTGAGATCGTGGGCCGTGCCAAGAACGCCGACGTCGACCCCGGCCAGCTCGGCGTCCAGCCCGCCACCATTGTCGAACTGAGCAAGATGGTGGAAGACGGCAAGATCAACAACAAGATGGCCACTGAGGTGCTGGACGGTGTGCTCGCCGGTGAAGGCACTCCGGCCGAGATCGTTGAGAAGCGCGGCCTCGCCGTCGTGTCCGACGACGGTCCCCTCCTGGAAGCCATCGACGCAGCCCTCGCCGCACAGCCCGACGTCGCGGACAAGATCCGTGGCGGCAAAGTGCAGGCCATAGGTGCCATCGTCGGCGGCGTCATGAAGGCCACCCGGGGACAGGCCGATGCCGGCCGCGTCCGCGAACTGATCCTGGAAAAGCTGGGCGTCAGCGCCTGACCCTTCCCTCTCCACGCTGGGTCGCAGCCCACGCGGTTCTGAACGCTCAGAACCGCGTGGGCTGCGACCCAGTTGGGGGTTAACAGGCATTTGGCTCCATGCTCTCCATAAGGTCCCGGCCCTACAGTGTGGACTGAGGGCGCCGGAGTCCCGCCGGTGCGGAGGAAGGACATGCCATGCCGGCTTTGCAACCGAACATTTTGGGCCGCGCCCTGTTGGCCGGCGCCGTAGTACTCGCCCTGAGCGGGGCAGGAGCAGCGGTGGTCCGGGCCGCCGGCGAGACCGCCGGTAGCGAGGATGCCGCCTTGGTTTCCTCACAGCCGGCGCCGCCAGCGCCGGGCGGCCAGGGCAAGGCGGAGGAAGCCAGAGGCCAGGGCAAGGGGCGTGAGCTTCACAGCGAGAGCGTTGTCAAAAAGGGCGACGGAACCCTTGAAACGCGGATCACTCAGTTCGGCACCGTGGAGTCAGTGAGCGAGACGTCCATCACGGTCAAGAGCGAGGACGGCTTCACCCTGGCCTATGCCATCGGTGCCGACACCAGGATCCGCAAGCAGGCCGCGGCCGCTCCTGACGGCACCGCACCCAAGGACGACGCCGGCAAACGGGTCAAGCCCTCGGCCGCCACCGCAGCGGACCTCAAGCAGGGGGACACCGTGCGCATCAGGGGCGTCAAGAACGGCGCGTCCATCACCGCGAGGACGATCATCGAAGGCGCCGGCGGCAAGGGACAAGGACTCGGCCAAGGCAAAGGACGCGGTATGGGACTCGGCCAGGGCAAGGGACTTGGCCACGGCCAGGCCAAAGCCGGGGACCGCGGCCAGGCCAAAGCCGGGGACCGCGGCCAGGCCGACGACGTGCCCTAGTCGTGGACGAGCCGGGCCATGATGTCCTCCAACGCTTCGCACACCATCATCACGGATGCCCGCTTCAGGTTCTCAGGCCGGGCCAAGATATCGATCCTGCGGCGGGTGCTGATGCCCCTGAGCGGGCGCAACACAATGTCCGGACTCAGCACCGGCCTTGCGGTATGCCTCGGCAGCAGACCGATCACGCCGCCCGCCGCCACGAGCGCGGCCACCGTGGAGTAGTCGTTGATGCGATGCACAATGTTCAGTTCCCGGCTGGATACGGCGGCCACGGCGGACAGCACGTCCGCGGGTGAATAGCCCGTGCGGCTGGTCACCCAGGATTCGCCCACGACGTCCTCCGGTTCCAGGGACTGCTGGGCGGCGAGCCGGTGTCCTGCCGGAAGCGCCACGTCGAGGGGCTCATGCGCGAGGGGTATCACCGCCACCCGCTCGGTGGGCCAGCGCGGACTGTGGTCCATGCGGTGGGCCAGCACCAGGTCGTAGCGTGCCGTGAGGGCGGGGAAATCCTGCTGTGCCACGTCCTCATCGAACAGCCGGACTTTAGGTTTGTCTGGCCCGTCCAGCAGCCGCGCGAGCGGCGCGAACAGTGCCTGCCCGGCGCTGTGGAAGCCGCTGACAGTCACCGGGGCCACCGTGGAGCCGTGGTAGGCGCCGATCGCCATGCGGGCATCGGCCATCGCGCTGACGACGGCGGCGCCGGCGTCAGCAAGCACCTGCCCGGCCTCCGTGAGGACCAGATTCCTGCCCTCCTTGCGCGTGAGCGGAACGTCCACGCTCTTCTGCAGCTGTGCCAGCTGCTGGGAGACGGCCGACGGCGTGACCAGCAGCGTGTCTGCCACGGCCTTGACGCTTCCGAGAGCACCGAGCTCACGCAGCATTTCCAGCTGGTGGATTTCCATGGCCCCATCTTATGCCTTAGCTTTTCCTAAATCGTCGATTGAGAAAAATCCCCTTGTGCTAACGCGTTGGAGTGGCTCTAATGAAGGGAGATTCCACCCCGCATGCAGCCAAAGCGCATGCCAAACGTAAGGATGCCAATGAAGGCTCTGTACAAGGCCGGCGCGCAAGCCGGGTTCGAGCTCGTTGACCGTCCGGAGCCCGCAGCCGGCTCCGACGACGTCAAGATCCGGGTTCTGACCACCGGCATCTGCGGCACGGACCTGCACATCCAGTCGTGGGACGCGTGGGCCCAGAGCATTATCCAGGCACCCCTCATTGCCGGGCACGAGTTCTATGGCGAAGTCGTCGAAATCGGGGAAGACGTCCGGGACGTCAAGGTAGGGGACCGGGTGTCCGGCGAGGGGCACATTGTCTGCGGCATCTGCCGGAACTGCCGTGCCGGCCGCCGGCAGATGTGCATCCACACGGTGAGCGTTGGCGTGCAGCGGGACGGCGCGTTCGCCGAGTACGTGGTCATCCCGGAAACCAACGTGTGGGTCCACCACGATTCCTCCGTGACCCCGGAACTCGGGGCCATCTTCGACCCCTTCGGCAACGCGGTGCACACGGCCCTGAGCTTTCCGCTCGTCGGGGAGGATGTACTCATCACGGGCGCCGGCCCCATCGGCCTCATGGCCATCGCCGTGGCCCGCCACGCCGGAGCCCGCAAGATCGCCATTACGGACGTCTCGGCACCGCGGCTGGAGCTGGCCCGGCAGCTCGGCGTCGACCTGGCCATCGACGTCTCCACGACGCGTGTCCGGGAGGCGCAGCGCGAGCTGGGCATGCGTGAGGGTTTCGACATCGGACTCGAAATGTCCGGGCACCCCACCGCGCTGCCGGAAATGATCGACAACATGAACCACGGCGGCCGCATCGCCATGCTGGGCCTGCCCAGCCAGCCGATCGACATCGACTGGGGCAAGGTGGTCACCCATATGCTGACCCTGAAGGGCATCTACGGCCGCGAAATGTTCGAGACGTGGTACGCCATGAGCGCCATGCTGTCCTCCAACCCCAGCCTGCACGCCAACATCTCCGCCGTGGTCACGGACGTGCTGCCGGCCGCGCAGTGGGAGAAGGGCTTCGACATTGCCCGCGCGGGCATCGGCGGCAAGGTTGTGCTCGACTGGTCACAATTCTGAGCAGCCCCTGATCCCCATCATCACCCCACGAGACTTTCGACGAGCCTAGGAGCCCCCCATGTATTCAGCAATCAAGGACCAGCTGCGCAGCGAACTGGATGAGATCCGCACTGCCGGCCTCTACAAAACCGAGCGGCACATCGATTCCCCCCAGGCCAACCGTATCGCCGCAGGCCAAATAGGGCACGAGGCCTCACCGGTACTGAACTTCTGCGCCAACAACTACCTCGGCCTGGCCGACCACCCGGACATCATCGCCGCGGCCAAGTCCGCCATGGACGAACGCGGCTTCGGCATGGCGAGCGTGCGGTTCATCTGCGGCACCCAGGACCTCCACCTGCAGCTTGAAGCCCGTGTGTCCAAGTTCCTCGGCACGGAGGACACCATCCTGTTCTCCAGCTGCTTCGACGCGAACGGCGGAGTCTTCGAGTCCCTGTTCGGTCCGGAGGATGCCGTCATCTCCGACGCCCTGAACCATGCGTCGATCATCGACGGCATCCGGCTCTGCAAAGCGCAGCGGTTCCGCTACGCCAACCAGGACATGGCCGACCTCGAAGCCAAGCTCCTGGAGGCCGCGGGAGCCCGGCGCAAGATCATCGTCACGGACGGTGTTTTCTCCATGGACGGCTACCTGGCGCCGCTGGAGGCCATCTGCGACCTCGCCGAAAAGCACGATGCCCTCGTCATGGTGGATGACTCCCACGCTGTGGGCTTCATGGGTGCCACCGGGGCCGGAACTCCGGAACACGCCGGGGTGTCTGACCGCGTGGACATCTACACCGGCACCTTCGGCAAGGCGCTCGGAGGGGCGTCGGGCGGCTATGTCTCCGGCCGCCGCGAAGTGGTGGCGATGCTCCGGCAGAAGGCCCGCCCCTACCTGTTCTCCAATTCCGTGGCCCCGGCCATCGTGGCTGCCACGATCAAGGCACTCGACCTCGTGGAGACCTCCGGCGAGCTGAGGGCCCGCCTGTTCGAGAATGCAGCGCTGTTCCGCCGCCGCATGACAGAGGAGGGCTTTGAGCTGCTCGACGGCGAACACGCCATTGTCCCGGTGATGTTCGGCGACGCCGTCCAGGCGGCGAAGGTGGCGGACGAGATGCTCCGGAACGGGGTCTTCGTCACCGCCTTCAGCTTCCCTGTGGTGCCGCGCGGGGCCGCCCGCATCCGCGTGCAGCTGTCAGCGGCCCACAGCTCCGACGACGTCGAAACGTGCGTCCGGGCGTTCGTGAAGAGCCGGAACACCGTAGCCGGATAGTTCCCGGCCGTCTGCAAGGATGGAGCCATGACAGCAACCTATGACGTGGTCATCGTCGGCGGCGGGATCGCCGGCCTGTCCTTGGCGTCCACCCTGGCAGGCAGCTGCAGCGTGGCGCTGGTCGAGGCCGAGCAGCAGTTGGCGTACCACACGTCCTCCCGCTCGGCCCGGCAGCTGATACCCAGTTTTGGCCCGCCTGTGGTCCAGGAGCTGACGGTCCGTACGCTGGAACTGATCTCGGCGCGGGACGCCGCCCTTTCGGTGCCCGTGCTGGCCCCGCGGAGCTTCATGCTGGTCGGCGACGAGGAAACCGTCAGGTCGGGATCCAGCAGCCGGATGAGAATGATCAGCCACGCCGAAGCGCTGGAGCTGTGCCCGGTCCTGAAGCCCGGAAGCTTCTCCGCGGCAGGCCTCGACAACGGCTCCTTCGCCTGCAACGCGCCGGTCCTCCTGGAGGACCACCGGGCGCGGGCCGAGGCGGCGGGCGCGGATATCATCACGGGTGCCCAGCTCCATTCGGCCCAGCGCCTCGGCAGCGGGTGGGAGATCGGTGCAGGGCAGGAGGCGTTCCAGGCCGGCGTCCTTGTCAACGCGGCGGGGGCGTGGGCGGACGAGGTAGCGGTCATCAGCGGCGTGGAAAAGCTCGGCCTCCAGCCGTACCGGCGCACCGCGGCGATTGCCGCCGTCGCGCATTCCCTCCCTGAGGGAACCCCCATGGTGGCTGCAGCGGACGACTCCTTCTACTTCCGCAGGGAGGGGGAGGACGTCCTGATCTCTCCGTCGGAACACGTGGCCAGCGCAGCAGAGGACGCACGGCCGTTCCCCGGCGACCTGGAGCGCCTGATCGCCCGGCTCAATTCCCTGACGACGCTGGGCATCAGCGCCGTACGGACCGCATGGACCGGCCTGCGCACCGAAGCGGCCGACGGCATTCCCGTGGCAGGCTTCGACGCCGAAGCTGCGGGCTTCTACTGGCTCGCCGGCCAGGGCGGGTACGGGTTCCAGACATCTTCCGCGATGGCCGAAATCGCCGCTGCCCAGATACTTGGACACAGCTCCGGCGCGGGGACGGGTCCGGTATCCCGGACAGCAGAGGCGCTCGCCGCGACGCGGTGGTCCATCCGGCGCTGAAGAATGGATTCATGAGCACCCTTCTTACCAATATCGGCGAACTGATGACCCAGGACCGCGAACACCGTGTATTACGGAACGCCGCCGTGGTGGTCGAGGGGGAACGGATCGCCTGGCTCGGAGCCGCGGCTGACGCGCCGGCGGCGGATGACTCGTACGACGCCGGCGGCCGCGCCGTGCTTCCCGGCTGGGTGGACTCGCACACGCATCTGATATTTGCCGGTGACCGGACCGCGGAATTCGAGGCCCGGATGGCCGGGGAGAGCTACAGCGCCGGAGGCATCGCCGTCACCACCGGAGCAACCCGCGGCACCGGGGACTATGACCTCACGCGGCTTGCACTCGGCCGGGTGGCGGAGGCGGTCTCGCAGGGCACAACGTACCTTGAGACCAAGACGGGATACGGCCTGGATGTGGAGCAGGAGGCACGGAGTGCACGGATTGCGTCCACGGTGGCCGACGAGGTCACCTACCTCGGGGCGCACCTGGTGCCGGCCGGGATGGATGCCGACGAGTACACGGACCTTGTCTGCGGCGAGATGCTCGAAGCAGTCCGCCCGTACGCGCAGTGGGCCGACGTGTTCTGCGAACGGGGCGCCTTCACCGAGGAGCAGTCGCGCCGCGTGCTGCAGGCCTGCCGCGCCGCTGGCCTCGGGCTGCGCGTCCACGGCAACCAGCTGGGCCCCGGAGCGGGCGTCCGTCTCGCCGTCGAGTTCGGCGCAGCGAGCGTGGACCATGTGAACTACCTGTCCGACGACGACGTCGACGCGCTGGCCGCAAGCTGGTCCGGCGCGGGCACAGATTCACGCGGCACAGATTCACGCGGCACAGTGGCAACCTGCCTGCCGGCCTGCGACCTGTCGACCCGCCAGCCGCTCGCGCCCGCGCGGCGGCTCCTGGACGCCGGAGTGCCCGTGGCGCTGGCTTCGAATTGCAACCCGGGGACGTCCTACACGAGTTCCATGGCATACTGTGTGACCACCGCTGTGCTGCAGATGGGACTCAGCGTGCACGAAGCCGTCCGAGCCGCGACGTACGGCGGCGCCTTGGCGCTGGGGCGTGAGTCAGGGAACGACGCCGACGGCGAACGTGCGGTGGGGTCGATCGCCGTCGGGCACCGCGCGGACCTGCATGTGCTCAATGCGCCGGCCGCGACGCACCTGGCCTACCGCCCGGGAATGCCGCTGACGCACGCCGTCTGGCGGGCCGGCGTCCGGGCGCGGTAGGACCGCGTCTCTAGCCGTCCATGTGACGTTAGGTGATCGTTTGCCGTCTGTTAGAATCAGAAAACGTCATTCTGACGGCAGTTTGATCACCGAGAGGCTAGCATGACCCGCACCGACCGACTGACGGCGATCCTGGATCTCCTTGCCAAAACCGGGCAGGTGGAGGTGGACGAAATCGTCACCCGGCTCGGAGTTTCGCCGGCCACGGCAAGGCGGGACCTGGACAGCCTGGCCAAGCGCCGGCTGCTGACCCGGACCCGGGGCGGCGCCACCACAGGCGCGCTGGCCTACGACCTCCCCGGACGCTACAACCGCGACGACCACGCGGCAGCCAAGCAGGAGATCGCCCTCGCTGCCTCGGCCCTCATCTCGCCGGGCATGGTGATCGGGCTCTGCGGCGGCACCACCAGCACCGCCCTGGCCCAGATCCTGGCAACCCGTGAGGACCTCAACTCGCCATCCAACCAGCCCACCCTGACGGTGGTCACCAACGCCATCAATATCGCCGGCCAGCTGGCTGTGCGGCCCAACATCAAGGTCATGGTGACCGGCGGGATCCTCAATCCGCGCTCGTACGAGCTCGTGGGACCGTACACAGACATCATCATGCAGAAAGTGGTGCTGGACATCGCGTTCATCGGCGTCAACGGCATTGATCCGGAGGTGGGCCCCACTAACACCGGGGAAGGCGAGGCGTCCGTCAACGCGCTGCTGGCCAGCCGCGCCAGCGTGTCCTACGTGATTGCGGACTCGTCCAAGGTGGGCCGCCGCGCCTTCGCCACGATGGACGGCTACGCGTTCACGCGACTGATCACCGATTCCGGCATCTCCGCCAAGGACAAGGCCGCCTTTGAAGCCATTGGCACCGAAGTCATCGTGGCACCGGAAACGCCGCGGACACGGCAGGCCTAGGAAGCCGGCGCCTTAGAACACCACAGGAGGGGCGTCGAGGACGGTCTCGTCCACCCGGCGCTCCACCCATTGCGTGAAGGGCTGGTCGAGTTCGTACTTGCCGTCTCCGGTGCGCACCAGCATCCGGATCTCTGCGTTGTCCGGGTTGTTCAGCGACTCGAAGTACTCCACGGACCAGTGGAACCAGCGCATGCAGAACAGGCGCATCGTCAGGCCGTGTGTGACCAGCAGGGCGTTGGGGGAGTAGTCGGGCTTTGCCCAGTGCCGGTACAGGGTCTCCATGAATGACGAAATGCGGTCATACACATCCGAGCCGGACTCACCCTCCCGGAAGCGGTAGAAAAAGTGGCCGTAGGCGTTCCGCAGCTCTTTTTGGTCCTCGATGTCGCCGGAAATCTGGAAATTGGCCCAGTCCTGCTCACGGAGCCTGGGCTCCTCGATCACCCGCTCCGTCAGCGAGCCCAGATCGAGTGCTTCCAGCGTCTGGTAGGCGCGCAGGTACGGCGAGACATAGACACTCACCTGCTGGCCATCCAGCTCGCGCCGGATGCGTTCGCCGGCGGCCCTGGCCTGGTCCACACCCAAAGGGGTGAGCGGAATGCGGTAGTCGGGCACCCGGTTGTAAATGGAGGTGTCGGCATTGGCGGCGGACTGGCCGTGCCGGATCATGATGATTTTCCCGGGCGCACTCATAGTTTCCCAGCATAGGGCCAGCCTGATACCCAACACCGGCACATACGTACCGGAAGCCAAACAGGCAAGTACCAGCAACTGCAGGCAAGATAGGAACATGTTGGTTCCTTCCCGCCGTCGTCTGCGGATCGAAATCTGGATAGTCCTGGGACTGTCCCTGGGGCAGTCGGCCGCCTACTCGGTGGTGCAGCTCCTGGACAAGATGAGCCAGGCGCCGCTCGCCCAGGGCACGTCCACGCTGAACCGTTCGCAAAGCACCCGCGAATATTTCGATCTGACCTACCAGCTCCTGGACATCATCTTCGCGCTGGTGCCCGTTCTGCTGGTCCTGTACTTCATGACGGAGCAGCGGCTGCCCAAGGCCGGGACAAGCAATGACAGCGGCTCGGCATTCCGGAAGCTCGGGTTCAACTTCGCCCGCCCCGGACGTGACCTGCTCCAGGGGCTGGGGCTGGCTGCACTGATCGGCATTCCCTCGCTGGGCCTCTATGCGGCGGGCCGGGCGCTGGGCATCACGACGGAGATCATCCCCAGCGCCCTGGACGCGTACTGGTGGACGATTCCCGTCCTGATTCTTTCCGCGGTGCGCCATGGCATCGTGGAGGAAGTGATTGTGGTGGGGTATTTGCTGGACCGCCTCGGGAAGCTCGGCTGGTCGGTGCCGGTGGCCATCTTCGCCAGCTCCATGCTGCGCGGCAGCTACCACCTGTACCAAGGCTTCGGGCCATTCATCGGCAATGCGGTCATGGGCGTGGTGTTCGCCTGGATCTACACCAAAACCCGGCGGGTGATGCCGCTGGTCATCGCCCATGCGATGCTGGACATAGTGGCCTTTGTCGGCTTCAGCCTGTTCGGAAAGAGCATCGGGCTGGGGTAGGGAAATAATTCGGCCGCCATCGGTGGGTGGCGTCGTTGGCACCCGCTGATGGCGGCCGAAGTGTAGTGGCAGCGTGCTGCGCAGTTGCAGCCTGCTGCCGCGCGCGTCAGATGGTGACGGCGCCTGCTGCGGTTTCAAACGTGACGGACAGAATGCCGGGTGTGCCGTGCGGGGCCACCCAGTTGACGGCGACATCCTCCAGGGGCCGTTCGACAGGCTCGCCGAGCCACTCGGTGACCCGCTCGGCGGAGCCCGCGATGGTGAGGCTGGACATCTTCACGTTGCTGTCATAGGCGTTGGACGGGTGCAGGGAAGGATCGCCCTCCCACTTCAGCATGTACGGGACCTGCGGGTCCGCAATAAGGCCCAGGATGCCGATCTGCTTCCATACGAGTTCGCGGCCATCCGGAAACTTGCGGTTGCCGTTGACTGCGGCGCGTCCCAGACGCTCCTCGAACGGGGCGAGGTCGTCCACTTCGACGCACCAGCCCATCCAGCCGCCGCCGGCGGCAGAGCGTGCGCGCACGGCCTGTCCGAAGGGGGCTTTGTCCGACGCCGGGTGGTCCAGGACCTCCACGACCTCAAGGTATTTGTGTCCCGCGAGCGGGATAATCATGTTCCGCGTTCCGAAACGGGGGTGTACTCCGCCCTTCACGGCTTCAACGCCGAGGGCGGACGAAATTCGTTCAGTGGTGGCCGCCAGGCCATCGTGTTCACAGGCGTAAGAGACGTGATCCATGCGCATGCCCTCATCTTGGCATCTTGTGACGCGGCTCTCAGCTAAGGGTTGCCTAACCCATTCGTGCTGTCTGCGGAAGAGCAGATTTCCGAGGTCTGCCGCGGCGCCCGCCGCCAGCGTTCGGCCGCCCCCCGGAGTCACATAGCCGTCACAATCTTCGCGCGGGGCGTGGGCCCTTTCGTAAGCTTGGTCCAGGTCATGAGTGCCAGCGACAGCCCCGGCTTGCTGGCCGGCAACCCTCCTTCCGCGGTGGGGTGCCCCGGGTGAAGACCTGGCCTGCCGGCCAGTTGGCGGCGGGCAAGCGCGTAGAAGAGGTATACCGATGACGATTTCCGTTACCCGCACCGATGTGCCGGACGGGCAAGTTCCCACTGGCGCTGTGCCGAACAACCGCACTCTGGATGGCCGAGTTCCCGACGGCACAGTCCAGTATGCCAACATCGGCGGCATCGAGCTCGAGGCCGGCGGATTCCTCCCAGACGTCACGCTGGCCTACGAAACATGGGGGACGCTCAACGCGGACGGCTCCAACGCCATCCTGGTGGAGCACGCACTCACCGGGAGCACGCATGTGACGCGGGGCAGCGCGGACGAGGAAGGTTGGTGGGAGCAGCTGGCCGGACCGGGCGCGCCGGCGGATACGGACAGGTTCTTTGTCGTCTCCATCAACATCCTGGGCGGTTGTTACGGATCCACGGGCCCGGCGTCGGCCGCCCCCGACGGCAAGCCGTGGGGCTCGCGCTTCCCGCTGGTGACCCTCCGGGACTCCACCGTTGCCGAGGCGCGCCTGGCTGACCAGCTCGGCATCGGCAGCTGGTTTGCCGTTGTGGGCGGTTCCCTGGGCGGCGCCCGCGCACTGGAGTGGGCCGTCACCTTCCCCGACCGGGTGCGCCGCTGCGGCGTGATCTCCGCGGGCGCGAGCAGCACCGCCGAACAGATCGCCTTTGCACAGGCGCAGACCCTCGCCATCCGCCAGGATCCCAACTTCAACGGCGGCGACTACTACGGTGGCCCGATCCCCGAAGCCGGGCTGGCCCTCGCCCGCCGGATCGCCCACATTACCTACCGCTCGGCGCACGAGCTGGACTTCCGGTTCGGCCGGAACGCCCAGGACAGCGAAGCTCCGCTGCAGGCGGATGCCCTGGGGGACCGCGGCCGGTACCAGGTGGAAAGCTACCTGGACCACCAGGGGAGCAAGCTCGTCCAGCGCTTCGACGCCAACAGCTACATCGCCATTACCGAAGCCCTCATGAGCCATGACATCTGCCGCGGGCGCGGAACCCTGAAGGAAGCGCTGGCGCGGACCACGGCGGACTTCTTTGTCGCCGCCGTCGACTCGGACCGGCTGTACTTCCCGTCCCAGTCACGCGAACTCGCGGATGCCCTCCCGGGTGACGTGGATGTTCATGTCATCGAAGCGCCGATCGGCCACGACGGCTTCCTCACCGAGATCGGGCAGCTCAGCGCCCAGCTCCGCGGGCATTTCTCAGCCTGATTCCCAGCCTGAACTCCCACTCCCGGGACCGGCTCCGACGCCGCAGGGAATGGCTTTAGGGCCAAGCGCCTGTGCATTTATGCAGATGCGCCCTGCACTATTTGTCGTTGAGCTTGCAGCAGGGGCAGACCATACTCGTTGGAAACGGCGGCCAGTGGCACACATCACAGGTCCGCCAGAGCCTGGTCCCATGTGGTGTCGACGAAGACGCCGAAGGAGTTCACAAAATGAGTACGGAAAACCCGGCCGCAAGCCGCGTAGAGGAAACCGATGTCAGGGCCTCGGGCCTGAAGAAGGTCGTTACGGCCTCCATGGCCGGCACTGTGGTGGAGTGGTATGAGTTCTTCCTCTATGCCTCCGCGGCCACGCTGGTGTTCGGCAAGATGTTCTTCCCCAATTCAGGGACAGAGCTGGACGGCATCATCGCGGCGTTCGTCACCTACGCCGTGGGCTTCGTGGCCCGGCCGATCGGCGGCATCGTGTTTGGCCACTTTGGCGACAAGTTCGGCCGCAAGCAGCTGCTGCAGCTGAGCATCATCCTGGTCGGTGTCTCCACGTTCCTCATGGGCTGCCTGCCCACCTTCGCCCAGATAGGTTACTGGGCCCCGGCGATGCTGGTGTTCCTCCGCTTCGTCCAGGGCTTCGCCGTCGGCGGCGAATGGGGAGGCGCCGTGCTGCTCGTTGCCGAGCACAGCCCCAACAAGTCCCGCGGATTCTGGTCCAGCTGGCCGCAGTCGGCCGTTCCGATGGGGAACCTGCTGGCCACCGGCGTGCTGTTCACCCTTTCCTCCACGCTCTCCCAGGAAGCATTCCTCGGCTGGGGCTGGCGTGTGGCCTTCTGGCTGTCTGCCGTGATCGTCATCATCGGCTACTACATCCGCACCAAGGTCCAGGACGCGCCGATCTTCCTCGAGGCCCGCAAGGAAGTCACCGTCGAGAAGAAGGGCTACGGCGTCGCCGAGGTCTTCCGCCGTTATCCGCGCGGCGTGTTCACGGCCATGGGCCTGCGCTTTGCCGAGAACATCCTGTACTACCTCGTGGTGACGTTCTCCATCACCTACCTGAAGGTCGTCGTGCAGACCGACACGTCCCGCATCCTGCTGCTCCTGCTGGTGGCGCACTTCATCCACTTCTGCACGGTTCCGCTGGTCGGCAAGCTGTCCGACGCCTTCGGCCGGCGTCCCGTCTACATGGCCGGCGCCATCCTCGGCGGAACCTGGGGCTTCTTCGCCTTCCCCATGATGGATACCGCCAATGACCTCATCATCCTCGCCGCGATCACCATCGGCCTGATGTTCCACGCCCTCATGTACGCCGGCCAGCCCTCCATCATGGCCGAGATGTTCCCCACCCGCATGCGCTACTCCGGTGTTTCCCTGGGCTACCAGGTGACGTCCATCGTGGCCGGTTCCATGGCCCCGATCATCGCCACCTCCCTGCTGGGGAGCTTCAAGTCCTCCACCCCGGTGGCGCTGTACCTTCTCGGGGCCTGCATCGTGACCCTGATCTCGGTGTACTTCCTCAAGGAAACCCGCGGCATTTCACTGCACGACGTCGACGCCGCCGACGCCCAGGGCACCGCCGACCTTCTGGCGGCCGGCAAAAAGTAGCCACCAGGAAGCAATCACAACAGCCAGCCCAGCTGCCCGGACCCGCGATCACGCAGGCCCGGGCAGCTGCGTGCCGGCAATCCACCGAAGGCAGGAATTTCCATGCGAGCAGCTGTCCTCTATGCCACCGTTCCCTCCGGAACCCGCTACGCCGAAGCCCGTCCGCTCCTCGTGCAGGAGCTGGACCGGCCCGCACCCCGCGCGGGGGAACTCGGCGTCGCCATCACCTATTCGAGCCTGTGCCACTCTGACCTGTCCGTGGTTGACGGTTCCCGGGTCCGGCCGCTTCCCATGGCACTCGGGCATGAGGCAGTAGGGCGGGTCGAAGCCGTGGGCGACGGCGTCACGGACGTTTCCGTGGGGGACCACGTTGTGCTGGTCTTCGTCCCCAGCTGCGGCGCCTGCCGGGCCTGCAAGGCCGGGCGTCCCGCCCTGTGTCACCGTGCCGCCGAAGTCAACGCCTCAGGCGACCTCCTGCATGGTGAGGCCGTGCTCCGGGCTCCGTCCGGCGAACGGATCAACCACCACCTGGGCGTCTCCGCCTTTGCAGACTATGCCGTCGTGGCCCGTGAATCGGTGGTGGTCATTGACGACGACGTCCCGGACACGGTTGCCGCGATGTTCGGTTGCGCCGTGCTCACCGGAATGGGGGCGGTCCTTAACACGGCAGCGGTCGACGACGGCCAGTCGGTGGCCGTTTTCGGCCTCGGGGCCGTCGGGCTCTCCGCAGTGATGGGGGCGGCGCTCGCCGGCGTATCGGCCGTGATTGCGATTGACCCCAACACCAGCAAGCACCAGCTCGCCCTGGACTGCGGGGCCACCGCCGTCGGCACACCCGAGGAGGCTGCGCGGCTGATCGCGGAGGCCACCGGTGACGGAGTGGATACTGCCATCGAAGCAGTGGGTTCCGCCCGCGTGATTGCCTCCTGCCTGGAGCACGTGACGCGCGGCGGAGCCGTGGTCTCCGTGGGGCTGCCGCACCCCTCCGCAGAACTGACGGTGCCCGCCCTGCAGTTCGCCGGTGCAGGCAAGCGTCTGCTGGGCTCCTACATGGGCGACGCCGTGCCCGAGCGGGACATCCCCCTCTACCTGGGGTACTGGCGCGAAGGCCGCCTGCCCGTTGAGCTGCTGCATACGGATACCAAGCCGCTGGAAGAGATCAACGAGGGCCTGGACGCGCTCACCGCAGGAGAAGTGGTCAGGCGGCTGTTCCGGGCCTGACAGCTGTCACACGCCTGTCACCTTTTTGCAGGCTGGCCGCGTTAGGCAGTTGGCGTCAGGCGGTGAGCACGTCCTGGCGTTCCTGCACCTCGTCCTTGAGGGCCGCGAGGACGGCCTGCACCCTGCCGGACCTCAGAGACTCTGGCCGCGCCACCGCCCAGACGGCGAGCTGGCGCTGGAAGTCGTCCGGGAGCACCGGCACGAAGTCGTGCCTGCCTGCCACCATGAAATTCGGCAGCAGGCCGATGCCCGCACCCCGGCGCACCGCCTCCACCTGGGCAAAGATGCTCGTTGCCTGGAAGCTGGACTTCGGCATGGGCAGCTGTGAGGCCCGGTGGCCAAGCTCGGCCACCTGGAGAGCCGATTCAACGTAAGACACAAAGCCGTGCTGCCCAACGGCGTCGAGCGTTTCAGGCAGGCCGCGCTCTGCGGCGTAGGCGCGGCTGGCATAGAGCCGCAGGAAGTAGTTGGACAGGAAGATCGGCTGGGCGTTGCTGACATCGGTCCGGCCCACCACCACTTCAAGATCCACCCCGGACCTGTTCTGGCTGACCTTCCGGGTGGCGCTGAGCATCTCCACATTCAGCTGCGGATTCCGGCGCTGGAGGCGGACCAGCGCGGGGGCCACGAACTCGGCGCCGAACCCGTCCGACGTGCTGATCCGCACCAGGCCGGAGAGCGCGTTGTTGTCCTCGCCGATGAGGCCCGAGAGTGAACCCAGGGTTTCTTCAATGGCTTCGGCCGCTGCTACCGCTGACGCTCCGAGCTCGGTCAGTTCCCAGCCATGCGGGCTTCGTTCCAGCGTCCGCCCGCCCAACTGTTTGTCGAGCGCCATGATCCTGCGGGAAATCGTGGTGTGTGTTGTGCCCAGCGTCTCCGCGACGGCGTTGAACCGCCCCAGGCGGGCGACGGTCAGCAAAATCAGCAAATCGTCCGGACTTGGAAGCCGACGCACGTGGCGTCCTTTCACCCAATGTGCATCAGTGCACATACCATCTGTAATTTTTCCCCTTGATTGCACTCTAGCAGGGTGTGATGGTTGACAGAGATCTTCCGGCCCGGAGGCCGGACCCAAAAGCAAAGGAGCTTACGCGATGGCAGTAGTCGGTTGGATCGGTCTGGGGAACATGGGCGGTTCCATGTCAGCAAATCTGGCAAAGGCCGGGCACGAGGTGCGCGGATTCGACCTCAACCCGGCTGCTGTCGCCGCCGCAGAGGCCGGCGGAGTGAAACCCGTGCAGAGCATCGCCGAGGCGGTGGGCGGCGCCGACGTCGTCTTCACCATGCTCCCCAAGGGCGAGCACGCCAAGGCCGTCTACCTTGGCGCGGACGGGGTCCTGGCCCGTGCCGATACCCGCACGCTCCTGGTGGATTCCTCCACCATCGATATCGCGTCCGCCCAGGAACTGCACGACGCCGCCGCTGCCGCGGGCTTCCGCTTCGTGGATGCCCCCGTCTCGGGCGGAATGAGCGGGGCGAAGGCCGGAACCCTCACGTTCATGGTGGGCGGCGAAGAGGGCGCGGTGGCTGACGCCACCGGCTACATCGGGCCGATGGCCTCCAACATCATTCCCACCGGCGGGGCCACCACCGGCCAGGCAGCCAAGATCTGCAACAACCTGATGCTCTTCATCAACCTGGCGTCCACGGCTGAAGGTGCTGTGCTGGCGGACCGGCTTGGTCTCGACAAGCAGGTGTTCTGGGACATTGCATCGGTCTCCTCGGGGGACAGCTGGGCCCTGCGCACTTGGTATCCGGTGCCCGGCGTGGTCTCCACCGCCGCCTCCAACAACGATTTCGCGCCGACGTTCACCACCGAGCTTGCCAACAAGGACATCGGCCTGGCCATCAGCGCGGCGGAGGACACCGGAACGCCATTGGAAATCGGCAAGCATGTCCAGCAGCTGTTCCAGCAGCTCATTGACGCGGGGGAGTCGGGCAAGGACTGCTCCATGATCATCAAGCTCGTGGACGGTTCCCTGCAGCCCGCCAAGTAGCCCGAGCCCGCCAAAGTAGCGGGCGCCCCGTATTTACCAGGCACGTCCTATTCCCGTGCCCAAGAATCTGCGTAAGAAAGAGACACCCATGGAAACCATTCCCCATTTCATCAACGGCAGCCGTGTCAGTGACGCCGACCGATTTGGCCCCGTCTTCAACCCCGCCACCGGACAGCAGGAGAAGGAAGTGGCGCTTGCCTCGGCCGCCAGGGTCGAGGAGGCCATCGCAGCGGCCAAGGCCGCGCTGCCCGCGTGGCGGGCAACAAGTCTCGCGAAGCGCAGCAATATCTTCTTCCGGGTCCGCGAAATCCTGATGCAGCGCAAATCCGAGCTCGCGGCGATTCTGACAAGTGAGCACGGCAAGGTGGTCTCCGACGCCGAAGGTGAGATCTCCCGCGGCCTCGAGAACATCGAGTTCGCCACCGGACTGTCCCACATGCTCAAAGGTGAGCGGTCAGAGCAGGTCTGCAGCGGCGTCGACGTTCACTCGGTCCGGCAGCCCGTCGGGGTGGTCGCCTGCATCACGCCCTTCAACTTTCCGGCCATGGTGCCGCTCTGGATGATCGGCAGTGCGCTGGCCTGCGGGAACACCGTGCTGCTGAAGCCCAGCGAGAAGGATCCGTCCTCGGCCGTCTTTATCGCAGAGGTCTTTGCCGAGGCCGGGCTGCCGGCCGGCGTGCTGAACGTGGTGCAGGGCGACAAGGAGGCCGTCGATGTGCTGCTTGAACATCCGGACGTGAAGGCCGTCAGCTTCGTGGGTTCAACGCCCATTGCCCAGTCGATCTACAAGCGCGCCGCGGATCATGGCAAGCGCGTCCAGGCACTGGGCGGTGCCAAGAACCACATGGTGGTGCTGCCTGACGCCGATTTGGACATGGCGGCCGATGCGGCCATCTCCGCGGCCTACGGTTCGGCGGGGGAGCGCTGCATGGCGGTAAGCGTGCTCGTGGCTGTCGGCAACATCGCCGATGACCTGGTGAAGGCAATCACGAGCCGGATGGCCGACCTCAAGATCGGTCCCGGCACCGACCCGTCGTCGCAGATGGGGCCGCTGATTACGGCGGAGCACCGGGAGCGCGTGGCCTCCTACGTGGCCGGCGCGGAAGATGAAGGCGCAACTGTCGTCGTCGACGGGCGCTCGCAGCAGTTCGATTCGAACGGCTTCTTCATCGGCGTCAGCCTGGTGGATCACGTCAAGCCCGGCATGAAGGTGTACGACGACGAGATCTTCGGCCCGGTCCTTTCGGTGGTGCGCGTGGACACGTACAGCGACGCCGTCCGCCTGGTTAACGAGAACGAGTTCGGCAACGGGGTGGCCATCTTCACCCGCGACGGCGGCGCCGCCCGGCAGTTCGAGTTCGACGTCGAGGCCGGCATGGTGGGCGTCAATGTGCCGATTCCCGTCCCGGTGGGCACCTTCTCCTTCGGAGGATGGAAGAACTCCCTGTTCGGCGACACGCACATGTACGGCCCGGACAGCATCCGCTTCTACACGCGGGGCAAGGTGGTCACCACCCGCTGGCCCGATCCGTCCACGTCCGTCATCGATCTCGGGTTTCCGCAGGTGGACTAGCCGGCAGGCGGAACACAACCGGGCCTGGATCAGGACAGCCCGCAGCAGGACAGCCCGCGTCCCTCCGCTGACAGCGGCGGGACGCGGGCTGTCGCTGCTTCACGGCCGCTAATAATGTCGGTGCCCGCTGAAAGACTGTCCGCATGGAAGGCAACGGCGGGCCGGATCAGGCTCCGACAACGGCAGCAGCGGGTGGTGGGGTCACGGTCAGGGATCTGGCCGCGTTCCTCGCCACTGTCCGGCCGTGCGCTGACAGCGCCGCCCTGATTGACCAGTTGCGGGAGCTGGAGGACCTGAAGTCGGCTGCGGCCGCGTTGCAGGCCCGCGTTGCGGTGGCGTTTGACGTGCTGCAGCGCCGGGAGCAGGCCGGGGCCGGGCTGCCGGCGGATGAGCTGGGTCAGGGTGTCGGGGCGCAGATCGCGCTCGCCCGGCGGGAGTCTCCGGCCCGCGGCGGCCGGCTGCTGGGCCTTGCGAAAGCGTTGGTGACGGAAATGCCACGTACTCGGAGCCCTGGAGGCCGGGGAGTTGAATGAGTGGCGGGCTACGTTGCTGGTGCGCGAGACGGCGTGGCTGTCCGCGGCGGACCGGTGCGCTGTGGATGAAGAGCTCGCCCCGGACACCGGGGCACTTGCAGGCGTGGGCGACCGCGCCCTGATTGCGGCGGTGCGGGCTGCAGCATACCGGCTGGAGCCACACTCGGTGGTGAAGCGGGCCAGTCACGCCGTAACCGAGCGGCGAGTCAGCCTGCGGCCAGCGCCGGACACGATGACCTACTTGACCGCTCTGCTGCCCGTAAAGGCAGGAGTGGCAGTGTATGCGGCGCTGAGCCGATATGCCGACACAGCACGTTCTGATGGAGATGCGCGTTCCCGGGGCCAGATCATGGCCGATGCCCTGGTCGAGCGGGCCACCGGCACGCCCGGCGGAGTCACCGGCGTCGAGATTCAGATGATCATGACCGACCGGGCCCTCTTCCAAGGTGACAGTGAACCGGCCCGCCTTCCCGGCTATGGCGTGGTCCCGGCAGCCTGGGCAAGGGAGACCCTGCAGTATGCCGGCGACACCGCCGCCGATGACCCTGCCTTTGGTCTGTCGCTGCGGCGGCTGTACACCGCCCCGATCCGGCACCACGACCACATCATCCCGTGGCATGACGGCAGGACCACCAGCTTGGGCAACGGAGCCGGACTCTGCGAGGCCTGCAACCACACCAAAGAATCCCACGGATGGTCGGTGAAACCTCGTTCCGGGGCCCCTGGCCATGGAGAAGCGGGCACAGGGAGAACGAGGCACACTCTCGAGGTACGGACCCCCACCGGGCGCAGCTACTATTCCACCGCGCCGCCGCTGCCTGGGACACTGCTGGTACCGGAAATCCAGAGTGAGGGCGTAGGCCCCGAAGAAGTACGGCAAAGACGCGAGCAACGACGTGAACACCGGCGCCTCGCTAAAGCACGCAAACGGTTCCGGGCGGAAACGGCGCGGGCGGCCTGAAGCCTGCGCCTAGCCGTTCATGATGTCGTTGCGCCGGGACATGTACTCCTCCATGGAGATTTCCCCGTTGCTGTATTGCTGGTCGAGCTCGGCCAGTTTGCGTGCGCGGTAACCCTGCGGGGCGGCCGGCGGCGGGGGAGTGGCCGGGCCGGTTTCCGGCTGCGGCCGGGCCTGCTGCGGCTGCGGCGGGTTGGCGCGGTATTCAGGGCTGTCCTCATAGGGAACGCCCCCGGGCTGCCCGGAAGGTGTTCCAGGAGGCGGGACCTGGCCGGGCTGGGGAACTTGGCCGGCCTGGGGGAACTGGGGGTACGGCGTGTTCGGGTACGGCTGGTCCAGAGGCGGAAGCTGCTCCCGGTCACGGGCCGGCGGAAGGCCAAAGCCCCCGCTCATGTAGTCCTGCTGCGTGTAGCCGTCCCGGGGCGTGTTCTTTGGCCTGCCCTGGCCAGGGAACTGGCCCGGAAACCCGCCCGGATTCTGCCCGTAGAGGTTCCCGTCCTGCTCCCGCCGTTGGACCGACCTCCGGTACATGCGCAACCCGATGGGAATCAGGAACGACAGAATGATGATCCAGAAGAACAGGTTGTTCATAGCAGTGCGGGCCTCTCATGGGTGTCAATCCAGCTTAGTCCCCGAAGCCCCGGGTGTGCCGGTCAGCGCGTTGTCGGCATTCCCAGGAACGCTTCATACTCCGCCACGGCGCGGTCCAACGCTCCGGCCAGGGCTCCGTCCGGCAGGGCTCCCGCGGTGAGGCCTTCCGCCGGGCCAAGGGGGCCACTGATCCGGATGTCGAGGTGGCACTGCTGGCCGGGCGTCCCGGGCCGCACAAAGCCGTGCCGCCAGGCCCCGGCCATGCGGCCGTCCAGCAGTACAACATGGATGGGAGCGCCATTCACAGGGAAGGCAGGCGCGGTCCCGCCGAGGTATCCGCGGGAGACCGAGTACCCCATGATGTATTCGTCATAACACTGGACCAGATCGATGCGCGGGGCGGAACCGCGATGTCCCGCGCTGGCATGGCCCGGGGTTTCGGTTCCAGGGGCGAGGTAGAAAACGACGCCGTCAATCACCGCTTGCTCGAGCGCCGCGGGATCGTTCTCCAGGGCAAGGGCCACACCCAGGCGGATGTCGGCCATGGTCATCCCGGACCAGTCTGCGCAGTCCTTGACGGTGGCAGGCCCGCGGCTCCGGAAATACCGCACCGCCAACGCGGCGAGGGCCTGTTCCCTCGGCAGTTCGCCGGCCGCGTCCGGGCCAACCCGTTCAGCGAAGGACGCGTACGTCTGCCGGACCGAGCCAGAGGCACTCCGCACCGGCGCTCCGCTTACGAGCACGCCACTGATTTCTGCGTGCATTATCAGGTAGGCCAGGACAGGTCCCTTGGCCGCGAAACCAGCGCGCTCGAGTTCGGCCGCCACCTGTTCGCGCGTCAGTTGCCGGCCGCCCGCCACGGCGGCTGCCAATGCTGCTCCGCTGCGGGCCGCTGCTGCCGGGTCAATACCGGTCCGGCGGTACATTCCGGCATTGGCCTGGTGCAGGCGCGGGGCGGAGAGCTCCCGAAGCCACGGCAGATCATCGCGGTGTACAAAATGCCAGGTGGGCCGCAGGATGTGGGTCCGGAGGATCCGTCCGTCAGCGACTGCCTGCTCGACGTCGTTCGCGGTTGCACCGGCCGTTCGCTGGGCAAGCGACCAGCGGGCATAGGGAAACTCCTGGGCCTGGACGGCCAGCAGGTTCTTCAGCGCATCCTCCACCGAGGCTGCCACGGGGTCGCGCAGCTGCTGGCTTGCCAGCCGGGTGGGTACAACGGCCTCCGCGTCCACGTTCACATCCTGCCCTTCCCGGCCCAGCCGCGCCAGCGTAGGCAGTTGCCAGCGGGTAACTGTAAGAATGGAGCCATGACTTTAGCCGACTCATTTCCCGCTCCCGTTGTCCTGTGGTCCAAGCCTGAGGAAGATCGGGCCGGCAAGCCCCTGCTCGTCCTGCTGCACGGCTACGGCGCCAACGAGCAGGATCTGCTCAGCCTGGCGGACATGCTCCCGGACGACTTTGCAGTAGCCTCCGTCCGTGCGCCCCTCGCCATGGGATCCGGCTTTTCCTGGTTCCCGCTGACCGGCGCCGTCGATTACTCCCTGGAGGCGGTGAAGTCCGCGGCAGGATACGTCCTCGACTGGCTCGACACGGTGAAAGCGAACCATCCGTCCATCACGCTCCTCGGGTTTTCCATGGGCATGGCCATGGCCACCACGCTGCTGCGGAAGCGTCCCGCTGACTTTGCCGCCGTCGTCGGACTTTCCGGTTTTGTCGTCGATGCCGGGTCTGACGGCGAGTTCCGCGACGCCGAACTCGACGGCACGGTGCCGTTCTTCTGGGGCCGTGACCAGCAGGATCCGGTAATCACCGAGGACAAGATCGAATACACGATGGGCTGGGTCCGCAGCCACGTGAAGCTGACGAAGGTCCTGTACACCGGAATGTGGCACGGGATCAATGCGCAGGAGATCGGCCATGTGTCAGAGTTCCTGACGCACGAAGTGCTGAACAAGTAGCCGCTCGCGGTAACTGTTTCCGACGTCCCCGGCGGTCAGGCGCCCGGCGCGCTGATCCGGACGGTGCGGTTGTTGAGCGTGACCGTGTCCCCGTGATGGAGCTGCCGCCCGCGCCTGTCGTCGATTTCTCCGTTGACCTTGACCAGGCCGTTCTTGATCAGTTCGGTGGCCTCAACGCCGTCCTCCACCAGATTCGCGAGCTTCAGGAGCTGACCGAGGCGGATCATGTCGTCGCGGATGGGGATGTCTTCGATTTCCTGGTTGCTCATACAAGCAATGATGCCTGACGTTAGGTAAACGCAATGACCCACGCACCGCGGCTGCCCCTTGCCGCAGGTCTTCCGATGGCCGTGGCCGCGGGCCTCGCTATCCCCGCCCAGGGACGGATTAACGGCGCGCTCGGCGCCCGCCTCGGAGACGGAATTGCCGCCGCCGTGGTCAGTTTCAGCACCGGCCTGGTACTGATGATTCTCGTCTCGCTGGTCCTGCCGCGCGGCAGGGCCGGTCTGGCCCGGATCCTTCCTGCCGTACGCGCACGGCAGTTCCCGCCCTACTACGTCCTAGCCGGCGGCATCGGCGCCTTCTTCGTGTTTGCCCAGTCGTTCACCATCGGCCTGCTGGGGGTTGCGCTGTTCACGGTGTCCACTGTCACGGGACAGACGCTCAGCGGGCTGCTGGTGGACCGGCTGGGCATAGGCCCGGGCGGCAAGAAAGCGGTGACCGGCATCCGCGTCATCGGCTGCATCCTCACCATTGCAGCCGTCGCGTGGGCGGTGTCGCCTCGTTTCGGCGGAGGTTCCGCAGCGTCCGACGGCGGAGCGGCCGCCGCAGGAGGCGACCCCGCCCAGCTCATCCTGCCGGTCATGCTGCCTGTCCTGGCCGGCTTCCTGATGAGTTTCCAGCAGGCGATGAACGGTACAGCCACCATGCACTACGGCACCCCGATCGCCGCAACCCTGGTGAATTTCGTGGCCGGCACGTGCGTGCTGTGGGTAGCCTGGCTCGTCAAGGTGGCTGTGGCCGGTACGGGCAACCCGCTGCCGGGCGAGTGGTGGTACTACCTCGGCGGACCCATGGGCTGCGTGTTCATCGGTCTCGGAGCCCTGCTGGTCCGCAGCCTGGGTGTGCTGGTGACCGGGCTGGGGATGATTGCGGGACAGCTCCTGGGCTCGCTCGGGCTTGACCTCCTGGTGCCGGCGCCGGGCAGCGTCGTGGAGATACCCACGGTCCTCGGCACTGTTCTGACCCTTGCGGCCATCGTGATCGCCACCCTTCCGTGGCCGCGGGGAGCCTTCCGGAGGTAGCGCCCGGTAGGCTAGGACACGCAGCTTCCTGCACTGTTTTCCCCTTCGCATACCCCCGCCCGGCAACCAGCCGGGGTTTCGGGGCCAGAAACCGCGGACCGCACCCAGCGGCCCTGTAGAAATTGGAGTTCCCATGGCACCAAAATCCGTCCTCGACCAGGTCATTTCTCTCTCCAAGCGGAGAGGCTTCGTTTTCCAGGCCGGCGAGATCTACGGCGGTTCGCGTTCCGCCTGGGATTACGGACCCCTGGGTGCGGAGCTGAAGGAGAACATCAAGCGCCAGTGGTGGCAGTCCATGGTGCGCGGACGTGAGGATGTTGTGGGCCTGGACTCCTCGGTGATCCTGCCCCGCCAGGTCTGGGAAGCCTCCGGCCACGTCGAGGTCTTCTCCGACCCCCTGGTGGAGTGCCTCTCCTGCCACAAGCGTTACCGTGCGGACCACCTCGAGGAGGAATACGAGGAAAAGAAGGGGCGCCCGGCGGAAAACGGCCTCAAGGACATCGCCTGCGCCAACTGCGGCACCCGCGGTGAATGGACCGAACCGCAGGAATTTTCCGGCCTCCTCAAGACCTTCCTCGGCCCCGTTGCCAGCGAGGAAGGCCTGCACTACCTGCGCCCGGAAACCGCCCAGGGCATTTTCGTGAACTTCAACAACGTCCTCACCACGTCCCGGAGGAAGCCGCCGTTTGGCATCGGCCAGATCGGCAAGTCCTTCCGCAACGAGATCACACCCGGAAACTTCATCTTCCGTACCCGCGAATTCGAGCAGATGGAGATGGAGTTCTTCGTCGAGCCCGGCACGGACGAGGAATGGCACCAGTACTGGATGAAGGAACGTATGGCCTGGTACACCGGCCTGGGCATCCGCGAGGAGAACCTCCGCTTCTTTGAGCACCCCCTGGACAAGCTCAGCCACTACTCCAAGGGCACCACGGACATCGAGTACCGTTTCGGGTTCCAAGGCTCCGAGTGGGGCGAGCTTGAGGGCATCGCCAACCGCACGGACTTCGACCTCTCCACCCATGCCAAGGCATCCGGCACCGACCTGAGCTACTTCAACCAGGCCACCAACGAGCGCTACATTCCCTACGTCATCGAGCCCGCCGCCGGCCTGACACGTTCATTCATGGCCTTCCTGGTGGACGCCTACACCGAGGACGAGGCTCCCAACGCCAAGGGCGGCGTGGACGTGCGCACCGTGCTGAAGCTTGACCCGCGCCTCGCACCGGTCAAGGCCGCGGTCCTGCCGCTCAGCCGCAACGAGGACCTCTCCCCGAAGGCCAAGGACCTCGGCGTGCAGCTCCGCAAGAACTGGAACATCGATTTCGACGACGCCGGCGCGATCGGCCGCCGTTACCGCCGCCAGGACGAGATCGGCACCCCGTTCTGCATCACCGTGGACTTCGACACGCTTGATGACCAGGCTGTCACGATCCGTGAGCGCGACACCATGAGCCAGGAGCGCGTCTCCCTGGACAAGGTGGAGGGCTACCTGGCCGCACGGCTGATCGGCGCCTGACCGTGGCGATCGAGTATCGCGAATGGCGCGAGGGCGATGACCTCACGCTCCTGCAAATCTGGGGAGATCCGGAAACCGTCCAGGCCGGACAGTTCCGCGGGACTCTGGCGCCATCCAGCAACACACCCTGGCGGCGCTGCATCGTGGCCGAGGACGTCGTTGACGGCGTCGGGATCCCGGTGGCAGCCGGCGTGGTCCACGAGGCGACGCTGCATCCGGAACGCCTGTGGGTGTATGTGGAGGTGGCCCGGGACCACCGCCGCTCCGGCATAGGCTCCACGCTGCTCATGATGCTGCGCCGTGAAGCCGAGGGGTCGCCGTCGGGCGTCACCCGGCTGCGCTGCAAGGTGGAGCCGGGCACCCCCGGCGCGGCGTTCGCCGAGGCGGCAGGCCTCACACCGATCCAGCGCTCGCAGCTCGTGGTGGTGGAACCCGGTGCCCTTAAGCTTCCGGTGTTCGGCGACGGCTCCGAGGAAGCGGCCTCGGAACGCATCGAGGATCTGGCTACCGGCTCCGTGGAGCTGTCCGATGTGGTGGGCCGCTACTACACGTCCGTCCACGACTGGGACAGCCCCGGCGAACTGGGCATTCCCACAGTCCAGCGGCTGTTCCTGGACGAGCTCAGCGGAGCCCACGGGGCGATCGTGCTGCGCGCGCCAAAGGCCAGTGCTTTCGGCCAGGGCGTGCCGGCGTCGAAGAAGGGCAAGCTGCAGGCATTCGCCATCAGCTATGCCCAGCCCGACGCGGAGCAGGGACAGAACAGCCAGCCGTCGGATGTGTTCCTTGGCCATGAGCCGGAACTCGCCGCCGACGAGGCACAGGCCGCCGTCCGTGACCTCCTGGCCCTGATCGCGTACCAGTACCCGGTCCTCATGGAACTGGACGACTCCATGACAGCGCTGCGCGCCGTCGTCGAGCCCCTTCTGGAAGAAGGTAAGGCACGCCGCCAGGGTGCCGAGACGTTCGTCGTCTCGGACTAGCTCGCGGACAGTCCCCGTCAGCTGGAGTCAGCTCCCGTAGCCAGCTAACTCCCGTACCGGCTGACCGTCGTAGCCAGCAAACTCCCGTAACGGGGACCGGACAGGTCCGGTCCCCGGTGCGCACCCCAGATCGACACGTGTCCGTTGCCCCTGATGGCGACGAGGACGGCGAGCGCCGTCCACGGCAGGCCGGCCAGGAAGCGCTCGAGGGGGAAGGGCGTCACAGCACGGCCGGCATCGTCCCGGCGGCCGGCGGAACCAGCCGGTCAAAGGCAACCGCAGGCCGGACGGTGCGGCCATCGGGGATTCCGACCCGTTCGCCGAAGGCCTTCAGCAGGAACCCGGTGGCCAGGGTGTGCCACAGGCGCACCCGCCGGAACATGAAGTGGCCGGTACCCCTGAGCGACACGTACTGCAGCACCTCGGCGGCAGGCGCCGCCCGCCGCGCAAACCGCAGGGACGCCGTCGGGCTTGTCCAGCGGTCCTGGTCGCCGTGCACGATCAGGACCTTCCGCCCCGCGAGAGGGGTGGCCGGTGTTGCATTATCGAGCCACGGGGCAAGTGCCACCACGGCGTCCACCTGCGGATCGTCGGCCGTGCAGATGGCGGTGAGGCCACCCATAGAATGCCCCAGCAGGTATACCGGCACGCCGGGATGCTGCTCGCGGATCTTGGCCAGGGCCCACCGGGCGTCCTTCAGCGGGGACATTTCCTCGCCGTTCCAGCCGCGGACCCGGTTCCGCAGGATCCAGACTTCCAGGCCGTACTTTTGGCCTGCCCGGTGCAGGTGCCGCGCGAAGGGCACCATCCGGGCGGGGCTGAGATGGCGGGCCTGGACGGGTTCGAACGAGTGTGACCGTCCGCCGTGGAGGACCAAGGCCACGCCGCGCGTCACGCCTGCCGCGGTCAGGACGGTCAGCATGGCTTCCTGCGCGGCTCCTGGCGTCTCAGGTTTGGCGGTCCTGCGGTAGCTCACTCCGGTTCCTCCGACTTCCTGTCGTCCATTTATCAACATTAAGGTGACCGCCGTAGAGTTCAAGCATGAGGTTTTGCTGCTGATGGGCGCCGGTCACTCCCACGGTCATACGGGTCATTCGGAGCCCACGCCCCAAGCGATGGCTGCCCGGCGGAAGGCCAACCGGATCCTGGCTGCCGTGCTGATTCCGCTGACCCTTCTGACGTTGGCCGCCATGGCGGCGCTCTGGCCCTCGGGCAGCAGAGAAGGCCTCACACTGGCGAACCCTTACAATGCCGCGCCCGGTGTGACATTCGACACGGGGAAGATCCAGCGGGTGGTCACCGAGAGCTGCACGGCGGCGGCCAGCCAGGCGCCGCAGCAGGTGGCCCCCGGAGCCCGGCCGGGCGGGGAGTCCGACGGCGGATCCCAGTGCACGTTCGCCTTCACCGAGCCGGACAAGGGCGGCAACCCGGTCAAAGTGGTAATCAACCCGGACATCGCCAAGTCGCACGGCGTGAAGGTGGGCGACAACATCCGCTACCTCAACCTAACCAACGCGCAGGGTGCTGCGGCGGCGGGCCCGAACGCCCCGGCCGCCAACGGTGCCCCGACATACATCTTCGTGGACTTCGTCCGGACCATGCCCATCATTCTGTTGGCGGTCCTGTACGCCTTCGTCGTGGTGGCAGTGGCGCGCTGGCGGGGGCTGCGCGCCCTGATCGGCCTTGTCGGCGCCTATTTCGTCCTGGTGAGCTTCATGCTGCCGGGCCTCGTGGAGGGGAAGCCGCCGCTGCTGCTGGCTTTGGTGGGTTCCACGGTGATCATGATCGGGGTGCTGTACTTCGCCCACGGCTTCTCGGCCCGGACTTCGACTGCGCTGCTCGGCACGATCTTCGGCCTGGGCATCACCGCAGTGCTGGCAGCCTGGGCCACTGACGCCGCCAACCTCGCCGGAGTGGGAAGCCACGACGCCGCCACGCTCACAAACATTTCCGGCAACATCTCCATCTCGGGCATCATCCTGTGCGGCCTCATCATCTCGGGGCTGGGCGTGCTCAACGACGTCACCATCACGCAGTCCTCGGCAGTGTGGGAACTGTACGAACTGGCGCCCGCCACGAGCGCCCGCAAGCTGTTCACGTCCGCCATGAGGATCGGCCGGGACCACATCGCCTCGACCGTGTACACGATTGCCTTCGCGTACGCCGGCGCCGCGCTGCCGATCCTCATCATCGTGATGCTCTACGACCGTCCGCTGGGGGAAGCGCTCACCAGCGCAGAACTGTCCGAGGAAGTCATCCGCACCCTGGTCGGCTCCATCGGCCTGGTGCTGGCGATCCCCGTCACTACGCTCATCGCGGTCCTCGTGGTGAAGGCCACCGGGATCCGCGCCGGCCGCCAGACCGCCATAACGCCCGACGACGTCGAGGACACCGGTGCGCTTGCGGCGGCAGCCGCCGTCGCCGGGGAACGGACGACGGCGGCGGAACGGACGACGGCGGCGGAACGGCCCGCAGGCCGGTCACCGGCCGGTCCTGCCGCCGGCCCGCAAGCCGGCACCCGGCGCGGCCGCCGCGCCGCCGAGCGCGAGTGAGCGCCGTCGGGCTGATCGCCGCCTGGCTGAACCCGCCTGGCTGAACCCGCCTTCGGCCGTTCTGTCCGATTTGCCCGGCTTTGAGACAATGGACGGGTGACTGCTGTAGCAACGCCTCCTGCCCCCAAGCTGGAGCTTCCGCCGCTGAAGCTCGGCCCCATCACCGTGGACACCCCGGTGGTGCTGGCGCCCATGGCCGGTATCACCAACACCGCCTTCCGCAGGCTCTGCCGTGAATACGGCGGCGGCATGTACGTGGCGGAGATGGTCACCTCCCGCGCCCTCGTAGAACGCACCCCGGAGTCGCTGCGCATCATCTCCCACGACGAGGACGAAAAGGTCCGGTCCGTCCAGCTGTACGGCGTGGACCCGGTCACGGTGGGCCAGGCTGTCCGCATGCTGGTCGAGGAAGACCGTGCCGACCACATCGATCTCAACTTCGGCTGCCCGGTGCCCAAGGTCACGCGGCGCGGCGGCGGCTCTGCCCTGCCCTGGAAGATCGACCTCTTCACCTCGATTGTGCAGACTGCGGTGAAAGAGGCCTCGAAGGGCGGCATCCCGCTCACCATCAAGATGCGCAAGGGCATCGATGATGACCACCTGACCTACCTCGATGCCGGACGCATCGCCCGGGATGCCGGCGTCGCCGCCGTCGCGCTCCACGGCCGCACGGCCGCGCAGTTCTACTCCGGCCAGGCAGACTGGTCAGCCATCGCCCGCCTCCGCGAGGCGCTCCCGGACATCCCTGTCCTCGGCAACGGCGACATCTGGTCCGCGGAGGATGCCGTGCGCATGGTCCGTGAAACCGGCGTGGACGGCGTGGTGGTGGGCCGCGGCTGCCAAGGACGGCCCTGGCTTTTCGGCGACCTGCAGGCCGCCTTCGAAGGAAGCGACCACCGGCACCGGCCAGGCCTGCGCCAGGTCGCCGAAGGCGTCTACCGCCATGCCGAGCTCATGGTCGAGACCTTCGGCAACGACGAATACAAGGCCCTGCGCGAAATCCGCAAGCACATGGCCTGGTATTTCAAGGGCTACGTGGTGGGCGGGGAACTCCGCGCCAAGCTGGCGACCGTGCCCACCCTTGAGGTGCTCCGCGAACTGCTGGAGCAGCTGGACCTGGACCTGCCGTACCCGGGCGCGGATTCCGAAGGGCCCCGCGGCCGCGCAGGCTCGCCCAAGAAGCCCGCCCTGCCCAAGGACTGGCTGATGAGCCGCCAATTGAACGAGGACCAGAGCCGGGACATTTCCGCCGCGGAACTGGACGTGTCCGGTGGGTGAAAGCAGGCTCGCAGAGCCCCGTACCACGCCCCACACCCTGCCGGGCTACGGACCCCACGACTCCGCCCGCTGGGTGGAGGAACCCCCCAAAAGCACCTACCGCTCCGACTTCGAGCGCGACCGTGCCCGGGTACTGCACTCCTCGGCGCTCCGCCGGCTCGGCGCCAAGACCCAGGTGGTGGCGCCGGATACGGACGACTTTGTCCGCACCCGGCTGACGCACAGCCTCGAGGTGGCGCAGGTGGGCCGCGAACTCGGGCGTGCCCTGGGCTGCGACCCTGATGTGGTGGACACCGCCTGCCTCAGCCACGATCTCGGGCACCCGCCGTTCGGCCACAACGGCGAGTCCGCCCTGAACGAGATGGCGCACGCGATCGGCGGCTTCGAAGGAAACGCGCAGACGCTGCGGCTGCTGACCCGGCTCGAGCCGAAGGTCCTGGATCCCGAAGGCCGTCCCGCTGGACTGAACCTGACCCGGGCGAGCCTCGACGCGGCGGCGAAATACCCGTGGTCCGCCTTGGACGCCCCGGTGATCCACGGGCAGCGGACCAGCAAGTTCGGCGCCTACGAGGACGACCTGCCCATCTTCAACTGGATCCGCCAGGGAGCGCCCACGCGGCGGTCCTGCCTCGAAGCCCAGGTCATGGACCTCGCGGACGATATTTCCTATTCCGTGCACGACGTCGAGGACGCCATCGTGGCCGGCCATTTCCAGCTGCGCTGGATGGACAACCCTGACCACCGTGCCCGGGTGGTGGGCTACGCCAAGCAGTGGTACCTGCCGCACAACGACCCCGCGGCCATTGACGCCGCCCTGGCCCGGCTCGAAGCGACGGACGTGTGGGTCCGCGAGGCTGACGGCAGCCGCAAGTCGATGGCCGCCCTGAAGAACATGACCAGCCAGCTGATCGGCAGGTTCTGCCAGAGCGCGCTGGAGACCACCCGGGCTGTTTACGGGCCGGAAAAGCTGACCCGCTACAACGCGGAGCTTATGGTCCCGGATGAGACCATCATGGAGATTGCCGTGATGAAGGGCCTGGCCACCACCTTCGTGATGACCACGGACCACCGGCAGCCCATCTACGAGCGGCAGCGCGAAGTCCTGCATGCCCTGGTCACGTCGCTGAACGCCTCCGGGGACCGCCACCTCGAACCGATGTTCGCAGCCGACTGGCGCGATGCAGCCGACGACGGCGCCCGGCTGCGGGTGGTCATCGACCAGGTGGCATCGCTGACTGACGGCTCGGCCCTGGCCATGTACGAACGGCTCGTGGGAAGCCTGCCGTCCCTGTGGTGATGCGGGCCATAGGCCGCGCATTCCTGTCGGTGCGCGCCATTAGGATGGCTTCGTGGCCGGCCTGATCAAACGCGAAGACATCGATGAAGTCCGCCAGCGCACGGACATCAAGGAAGTCGTTGACGGCTACGTCACGCTTAAGGGCGCCGGCCTGGGTTCGTTCAAAGGCCTGTGCCCCTTTCACGACGAGCGCTCGCCGTCGTTCACCGTCCGCCCGCAGGTGGGCCGCTACCACTGCTTTGGCTGCGGCGAAGACGGCGACGTCATCTCGTTCGTGCAGAAGCTGGACCACACGTCGTTCCATGAGGCCGTGGAAAAGCTGGCAGCACGGATCGGGTACGAGCTCCGCTACGAGGACGGCGGCACGGGCCCCAACCGTGAGGAAGTGGGCAAGCGCCAGCGCCTCCTGGACGCCCACAAGGTGGCGGATGAGTTCTTCCGCTCCCAGCTGCTGACCACCGGCGCAGCCGAAGGCCGCAGGTTCCTGCAGCTGCGGGGGTTCGACCGCGGTGCTGCCGAGCATTTTGGCGTCGGATACGCACCCCAGGGCTGGGATGCGCTGCTCAAGCACCTGCGCGGCCGCGGTTTTACCGACGCTGAGCTGAAGCTCACCGGAATGTTCTCTGCCGGGGGACCCGGAAACCAGCAGAGGATCTACGACCGTTTCCGGGGCCGTCTGATCTGGCCCATCCGCGACATCGCCGGCGACACCATCGGATTCGGCGCACGCAAGCTCTACGAGGACGACCAAGGTCCGAAGTACCTCAACACCCCGGAAACCACGCTCTACAAGAAGTCCCAAGTGCTGTACGGCATCGACCTGGCCAAGCGGAACATCGCCAAGGAACGCCAACTGGTGGTCGTGGAGGGCTACACGGACGTCATGGCCTGCCACCTCGCGGGAATCCCGACGGCGGTAGCCACCTGCGGCACCGCATTCGGCGCCGACCACATCAAGATCGCCCGTCGGCTGCTGTCCGACGACGGCACCGGGGGAGAGGTCATCTTCACCTTCGACGGCGATGCCGCCGGCCAGAAGGCCGCCCTGCGGGCGTTCGAGGAGGACCAACGCTTCGTGGCCCAGACCTACGTCGCCGTAGAGCCCACCGGCGCGGACCCCTGCGACCTGCGGCAGACGAGGGGGGACGCGGCCGTCCGGGAGCTGATCAGCACGCGGCGTCCCCTGTTCGAGTTCGCGATCCGGGCGGCGCTAAGGAAACACAACCTGGATACCGTGGAAGGCCGCATCGCAGCCCTGCGCGAGTCGGCGCCCGTGGTGGCACAGATCAAGGACGCCGGCATCCGGCCCGGCTACGCCCGCGAGCTCGCGGGCTGGCTGGGCATGCCCATTGAGGAGGTGGGCCGCGCCGTGGCCGCTGCTGCCAAGCGGGGTCCCCAGAGCCCCCCGCAGAACTCTGCTCCCGGCGTTGCCCCGCTGCCGGCGTCGGGCGTTATGCCGTCCTATAACCGCCCTGATCCCCGCGATCCGGTGGCGTCCATGGAGCGGCAAGCGCTGGAAGTGGCTTTGCAGGAGCCGGGAATGCTGGGCGGCGGCATCTGGGAACGGTTCGCCGCGGTGCAGTTCGCCACCCCCGCCTACCAGGCCATCCACGACGCGATCCGCGCCACCGGGCTGGCCTATGCCGCTGACCCCGTGATGTGGGTCGAGAAGCTGCGCCAGGAGGTGCCCGAACCGCTGCAGCCGCTTGTTTCGGAACTGGCGGTGGTTCCCTTGCCGGCACACACCGCCGAGGCCGTGCAGAAGTACTGCCGGGATATCCTGGCCAGGCTTTTCGAACTGCAGATCACGCGCGTGAAGGCAGACAAGATGGGGCAGCTGCAGCGTCTGGACGCGGCTGCCCACCCGGAGGAGTTCCAGCGGCTCAACCGCGAACTGATGATGCTCGAAATGGAACGCCGCTCGCTGCGTTCGGATAGCTGACGGTCCCGGGGGCCGACGCGTCCGACGGCTGACGGCGTCCCGCAACAGGGCTGTTCAACACCCGATTTCGTTTCCCGCCGGAGTGTTTGCTAGGCTTATATCCGCTTCATTCCTCCTTAGCTCAATTGGCAGAGCATTCGACTGTTAATCGAAGGGTTGCTGGTTCAAGTCCAGCAGGAGGAGCGCACCGTCCCCGTTCCGGCCTCCGGAACGGGGACTTTTTTATACCCCGCCAGGGTATTTCCTGCCGCGGCCGCACCGATTTCCCATACCGGCAAAACCTTTGCTAATGTCATACCTGCTTCATTCCTCCTTAGCTCAATTGGCAGAGCATTCGACTGTTAATCGAAGGGTTGCTGGTTCAAGTCCAGCAGGAGGAGCGCACAGGTCCCGCAGCCGTCTACCAGGCGGCTGCGGGACCTTTTTTGTGTCGTGTTTTGTGTCGGTGGACGACCTGCAAGAGCATTCTGCCGGGCGACGGTCCGCCTCAGACGAAGTCCATCTCAACCTGGAGGAACCGCTCGGCCTCGGCGACGGCCGCCGCGAAGGCCTCGCTTTCGGTGGGAGACGTGCGAGGCTGGCGCGGATGCCACTCATGGGGTGAGGAGTGCACGCGGGTGAAGCCGCCGTCGGGCGGTGCGTAGAAGATGCCGAACCGCTGCACAGGCCATTCCGGGGAGGTCTCCGGGGCCACCAGGAGGGCTGCGTTGGACGCCGGGTTGTACCACTGGGCTATCGGGCGCCGGCGGTCCTCCGTGAAGAGTCCGGCGGCATAGAGAGCTGCCGACTGCGCACTGGTCTGGGTGCACAGCCGGTCCCACCACAACGGCAGTATGCCGGTGTCGCACCGCTGCCACGTGGCCGGAAGTGGAGGATGATCCTGCCAGTGGGGCACGTAACAACTTTAACTCTCAACGGGCTGTGCGGAACAGATGCCGCTTTCCCCGGCCGCGGTTTCCTGTCTTCAACCGCTGTCCGCTGTCTTCAACCGCTGTTTCCTGTCTTCAACCGCGGTTTCCTGCCTTCAACCGCGGTTCCAGGGCCCCGGATTGACCCGGTACAGCAGCGCCGAACCCACCACGGCGCCCAGCATGATGCCCACCGCTGCGTTGCCGGCCGCCCGGCCGACCAAGAAGCCGGCCACGGCCCCAAGGATCGCGCCGAGGAAGAGCCCACGGCCGTTGCGGTGCGGTTTTCGCGTCATGCGGCCAGCGTACTAGTGAATGGACGGCACGGTCTTGGGGCGGACCACGAGCCACAGGGCAGCAGCCGCCAGGAAGATGCAGCAGGCCTGGACGGCACCCATCGGGGTGGCGGAACTCCCGCCCACCCAGCCCACCACAGGTGAGATGATGCCGGCCATCAGGAACGTGGAGGCTCCCAGCAGTGACGCGGCCGTGCCAGCCTGGGCGCCGTGGCTGGCCAGGGCCAGGACCTGGACGCTCGGGAAGGTAAAGCCTGTTCCGAGGATATAGAACCAGAGGGGAACCAGGACGCCCCAGAGCCCGAAGCCCAGCTGGTCGAAGAGGACAATCAGCAGGGCCATCAGGAACATCCAGGCGGTGGAGCCGGCCAGGATCCACTGCGGCGGCACCTTCCTGATCAGCCGCGAACTCGTCTGGACGCCGGCCACGATGCCCAGTGAGTTGACGCCGAACAGCAGGCCGTACTGTTGGGGCGTGAAGCCGAAGATGTCCTGGAAGAGGAACGGGGAGGCCGAGAGGTAAGTGAACAAGCCTCCGAAGTTCATGCCGCCCACCAGCAAAAGGCCAACGAAGATCCGGTCGGAGAAGAGCGTCCTGTAACGCTGGCGGGCAGTCATCCCGGACTGGCCCCGCTGCCCGCGCGGCAAGGTCTCCCGGACCAGGAACATGGCCGCGATGATCACAATGGTGCCGTAACAGGCCAGGAATACGAAGATCCCGGGCCACTCCATCACCAGGAGCAGTTGCGATCCAATCACCGGCGCCAGGATGGGAGCCAGTCCGTTGAAGAGGGCCATGCGCGAGAACATCCGTACCATGGCATAGCCGCTGAAGAGGTCACGCACCATGGCCATGGCCACGACGCCCCCGCCCGCCGCGCCGATGCCCATCAGGACACGGAACAGGCCCAGGGTGCCGATGTCAGTGGACAGCGAGGCCCCCACCGAGGCGCCGATATGCACAGCGGTGGCCAGGATGAGGGGCACCCGGCGGCCGAACTTGTCGCTGAACGGGCCAACCACCAGCTGCCCGAGGGCGAAGCCGACAGTAGTGCCGGTCAGGGTCAGCTGAACCGCGGCCTCCGACACGTTCAGACTCGTCTCCAATGCAGGGAAGGCCGGCAGGTAGAGGTCCACGGTGAAGGGGCCCAGGGCGGTGAGGGCGCCAAGGAGGAGGATGTAGAGGAATTTCTGGCGTCGGCTCAGGGCATCGCCCGGGTTGGTGATGGTCACAGGGATCAATCCTAGGGCCGACAGATCATACTTTTACAGCGTTGGAGGGCGCGCCGTGGCGTACATCCAGAAGTTGCCGCCGACCCTGAATGATAGTTTTGTCAGCGTGGGCGCGCCGAGCCGGGATAAGGCCCTGCGCAACCGAAGAAGAATCGACTATGGAACCAGTTAGGCGGAACCTATGAGCGGGCGTCACAGCGGGCGGGCCAACCAGGGATTGCGCATTACTGCGCTGCCAAAAACGTTGAGGCTCATCTTCAAACTGGCGCCGCGGCAGCTCAATGACGAGATTGCCCTGGCCAAGTTTGAGGTCAAGCGCAAGGGCAAGCAACTCGGCGTGGCCGGAGCGTTCTTCGGAGTGGCCGCGGTGTTCCTCGCTTTCCTGGTCACCGGACTGATCGTCGCCGCCATTATGGGACTGGCCACCATCATGCCCGCATGGCTCGCGGCGCTGCTCGTCTGCGCCGTCTTCCTGCTGATCGCCCTGATCGGCGGGCTCATAGGGCTCCGGAAGTTCAAGCAAGCCATGCCGCTGATGCCGGAGGACACTATCCGGGGCCTGAAGCATGACCTCGGGATTGCCAAAGAGGGTTCTGACTTCGACGCCGCGGTACTGGACCCCAACTCGCCCCAGGCCAAGGCCGCCAAGGAAGCCCAGGCAGCGGCCAAGGCCAGGGCCAAGGCTGAGAAAGAGTCCAAGAAAGCGGCGGAAGCCGTCGAGGTCCCGCCTGTGTCGGAGCCCGAAGTCCAGCGCCGCCTGAAGCAGCGGCGTGAACACCTCACGAGTGTGCGTGACGACCTTGGCGAAGAAATCGACGTCAAGACCCAGACGCAGGCTCTGCTTGGCGTGGCCAGGCACCGGCTGGATGAGGGCAAGGACAAGCTCAACGACAGCAAGGACCGGATCGGTGAAAGGCTGGCGGCACGGTCCGCTTCGTCCTCCGGGGACGCCGGCATGGGGTCACTGCCGGAACGGCTGGAAGCCCGGTGGAAGCCCCTTCTGGCGTTCGCCGCGTCCACCGCGGTGCTGCTTGCCCTGCTACGGAAATTGTTCAAGAGCTGAGCGTTGTCCTGAACTCTGACAGGAAGACGCCCCCGGCGGAGGAGAGGGGGACCGGATGAGGTTCATCGGTGCTGGTTCCCGCCCCGGCCAGCCGCACGTCGATCGTGACCTGATCTTCACTGTCCCCAATTTCCTCACGGTATTGCGCTTCATGGGCGTGCCGATCTTCATCTGGCTGGTGCTGGCGCAAAAAGAATATGGGTACGCCGTGCTGGTGCTGGCAATCATGGGCAGTACGGACTGGGTGGACGGCTACGTTGCGCGCCGGTTCAACCAGGCGTCCAAGCTTGGCAGGGTCATGGACCCCATCGCCGACAGGATCGCCCTGCTCGCCGTTGCGGTGACGCTTGTCATCGCGGGAGTGGTCCACTGGTGGTACCTGGCGGCGCTCGTCATTCCGGACGCCGTGCTGCTTGCGATGTCGCTCTTCTACTTCCACAGCCATCCGGGTCTTCCGGTCAGCCTGATAGGGAAGGTGCGCACCGGCCTGCTGCTGCTGGGCACGCCGCTCCTGGTGCTCTCGAAACTGGACTTTCCGTTCGCCGGTGCCTGTTTCGTTGCTGCGTGGATCGTGCTCGGGCTGGGGCTGATCGGTCATTGGGTGGCGGCCTACAACTATTTCTGGGCCATCCGCCGTAAGGGCAAACTGCTGGCCGCCGGCGACGACGGGGGCAGCTGATGGTGTGGCTTGCGGTTTTTCTGGCCGTCCTGGGCGCATTTTGCCTGGCCTTCGGCGCCCAGCGCCAGGGGAGCGCCGTCAAGGCGGATACAGGCGGGCTGGCCCTGAGTTCCAACGGATTCCTGCGCCTCCTGCGGAATCCCCGGTGGGTGTTCGGGCTCCTGCTGCTGTGCATGGGTATGGGCCTGAACGCTGTTGCGTTGGTGACCGCCCCGCTGACGGTGGTGCAGCCGATCGGTGCCATCGCGCTGGTGATCACTACCGTGGTCAATGCCAAGGACCAGGGGTTGAGCATCAACCGGGCCACGGTGGTGGCCATCTCAGCCTGCGTCACCGGTTCTGCGCTGTTCGTCCTGCTCGCCGTCTTTGTCACGCAGGAAACCCACCATGTTAATTCCGACGACGAACTCACCATTGTGCTGCTGCTTGGATTGGCAGTGGGCCTCTTCGGCACGCTGGCGGCCATGTTCAAGCACCGCATGAGTGCCTTCATCTACATTCTTGGGGCCGGGGTGCTGTTCGGCTTCGTGGCGGTCCTGACCCGCATCATCGGCAAGCACCTGCTCGATCCCAACGGCCTGGCTCTCCTGAATGTCCCGTGGTATTCCGTGGTCGCCATTGTGGCGGCCGGAGGGCTCGGATCCTGGTTCGTGCAGAGTGCATACTCCACGGGGCCGCCGGATCTCGTCATCGCAGGGCTGACCGTGATCGACCCGATGGTGGGCATTGCGATCGGCATCGCCATCCTGGGTGAGTTGCGGCCTGACGTCCACGCCGTGATGGCGATAGCCATGGGTACAGCCGCAACGCTTGCTATCGTGGGGGTAATCGCCCTCTCCCGGCACCACCCCGAGGTGACCAAACGGAAGAAAGATGCTCGGAAAGCCGCGGGCAGGGCGTCCCACTAGCCGACTTTTCCAAAGCGGGCCAGGCGCGAACGTGCCAGCGCTATATGTGCCAGTGCCAGCCGGTGTGGACAGCTGCAGCTGACCGCGCCGTGACCCCCAGGAGCTCTCCACGTGACCATGCCCGATGCCCAGCGCCCACTGACCGTCCTGATTGCCGCCGACACCTATCCGCCGCACGTCAACGGTGCCGCCCAGTTCGGCTACCGGCTGGCGAAGGGCATGACCGGCCGCGGCCACAACGTCCACGTCCTGGCCTGCCGTCAGGACAAAGGCAAGAGCTTCACCGAGTTCCGCGCGGAAGCCACCGTCCACCGCCTTCGCTCACACGGGGTCTTCACGCACGAGTATTTCCGGATCTGCTTTCCCTGGGAGATCAAGAAGGAAATCAGCCTCCTCTTCGACAAGGTCCAGCCGGACGTGGTGCACATCCAGAGCCACTACATGATTGGCGAGCATGTGCTGTACGAGGCACTGAAGCGTGGTGTCCGGATCGTTGCCACCAACCACTTCATGCCGGAAAACCTCAACCCGTTCCTGCCCTTCCCGCAGTGGTTCAAGGACATCATCGGGAAAATTTCCTGGAAGGACATGGGCAAGGTGATGGGCAAGGCAGACGTCGTTACGACGCCCACGCCGCTGGCTGCCAAGGCCATGCACCAGCACGCCTTCCTGCGGAAAGTCCTGCCGCTGTCCAACGGCATCGACTCTGCAGCCTACGAACTCCAGCCGGACGAGGTTATCGAGCCCCATGCCAACCCTACGGTGCTCTTTGCCGGCCGCTTGGCTGAGGAGAAGCACGTTGACGTGCTGATCAAGGCGGTGGCGGCCACTCCGGCGGATCTGAACGTCCATCTGGAGATCGTGGGCGGCGGGGAGGTACGTCCGGAGCTGGATTCGCTCGTGGAGCGGCTCGGGCTGCAGGAGCGCGTGAAGTTCCTGGGCCTCGCCAGCGACGAGGATCTGCGTAAGGCGTACATCAGGGCAGACATCTTCTGCATGCCGGGGACGGCCGAGCTGCAGTCCCTCGTCACGCTGGAGGCGATGTCCGCGTCAACGCCGGTGCTGCTGGCTGACGCCATGGCGCTTCCGCACCTGGTGCGGGACGGTGAGAATGGCTACCTGTTCACACCCAATGACAGCAACGACCTCGCCCAGAAAATCACCCGGATTCTGCGGCTGCCGGAAGCGGAACGTAAGGCCATGGGCGAGGCGAGCCGCTGCATGGTGGAGCCGCACAGCATCCAGGGAACCCTGCAGACCTTTGAGGACCTGTACCGCGGCGCGAACTACGAGGACAAAGTCGTTTAGGGGGCGTTTAGGGGAGAGGGCCGTTTAGGAAAGGGCCGCTCAACCGGGGGTTGTCCAAAAGCCGTTCGCCAGTTTGCTAGAGTGTTTTTGCCCCGCTGATGATGGCCCCGGGGTCCGGGCGCCAGGCATGTGGGACACCTCCCAGGTACAAGGGGCTATAGCTCAGCTGGTTAGAGCGCGGGACTCATAATCCTAAGGTCCTCGGTTCAAGTCCGAGTAGCCCTACCTGTTCTGCAACAGGAGCCGCGGCCGACGATTCGACGTCGGCCGCGGCTCCTTTTGTTTTTCGGATGGAACGCGCTGTACTCCCTGGAAGCTGTCGGCGGCTTTCTTTAGCGCGGCAAGTGGAGTATGTTACTCGTCAGTAACATACTCCTGCGCAAGGCCTGAACCTGTCAGGTCACTGCCCCTCACCGTGAAGGAATCCCATGTCCAAAGCCGCAATCGACATCAACAAGCTTCCCTACGCCGACGGCGACTTCTTCGCTTTCGAACAGCTGCTCGGCAGCAAGGAACAGGACCGGCTGGCTGAGATCCGGCACTTCCTGGCCCGCGAGGTAAAGCCGATCGCCGTGGACTGCTGGAACCGTGGCGAGTTCCCCATGGAGCTGATTCCCAAGCTGGCCGAAATCGATCTCGTCAGCCCCGTGCGGCGCCAGGGCCATTCGAACCTCTTCGCCGGCATTGTCCATGCTGAAGTCACCCGTGCCGACACCTCGATTGCCACCTTCATGGGCGTTCACGACGGCCTGTTCACCGGGTCCATCGAAGCACTCGCATCGCGCGAGCAGCAGGACGCCTGGCTGCCCGACATTTACTCCCTTAGGAAGATCGGCGCCTTCGGCCTGACGGAGCCGCTGGGCGGCTCCGACGTCGCCGGCGGCACGCGCACCACTGCCAGGCGCGAGGGCGACCAGTGGATCCTCAACGGTGCCAAGCGCTGGATTGGCAATGCCACGTTTTCGGATTGGGTGGTCATCTATGCACGGGATCTCGCCGATAACCAGGTGAAGGGGTTCCTGGTAGATACGACCCTCCCCGGGTTCAGTGCCACCAAGATCGAGAACAAGATCTCACTGCGCACGGTCCAGAATGCGGACATCACCCTCCGGGATGTGGCCGTTCCGGACTTCTTCAAGCTGGCCCATGCCAACAGCTTCCGGGACACCAACAAAGTCCTCAAAGTCACGCGCCTCGCCGTGGCCTGGCAGGCTGTGGGCCAGCAGCTGGCCGCGTTCGACGTGGCCCGCCGCTACGCCGTTGAGCGCCACCAATTTGGACGCCCGCTCGCGTCCTTCCAGCTGGTCCAAAGCCAGCTCGTACAGATACTGGGAAATGCCGTGAGCTCAATGGGCATGATGGTCCGCCTCTCCCAGCTGGAAGATGCCGGAGACGCCAAGGACGAACAATCGGCGCTGGCAAAGGCCTTCACCACGGCGCGGATGCGCGAGAGCGTGGCGATCGGCCGCAGCCTGCTAGGCGGAAACGGCATCGTGACCGACTTCGAGATGGCCAAGATCTTCGCCGATGCCGAGGCCATCTACTCCTACGAAGGCACGCACGAGGTGAACACCCTGGTCACGGGACGCGCAATCACCGGGGTCTCTGCCATCGTTTAGGCTCATTTCCCGTATAGCGGCAGCAGGATGGATGGCCTGAGATCCAGAACAAATTCGAGCGGATTCAGGTATTCGTCGCCACGGCGCACGCCCCAGTGAACACACGGTGTGGCTCCGCAGTGTCCCATGAGCGCTGCACCCAGGACGTCTCCCTTGGCTACGGCGTCGCCTTTTGCCAGGCTGCTGTGCACGGGTTCGAAGCTGCTGCGCAGGCCATTGCCATGGTCAATGGTGATGACCGGCCGGTCCACCACCACGCCGACGAAGCTGACGGTGCCGGATTCCGGCGCGGTGACCGAGGCGCCGTCGGACGCTGCCTTCAGGTCCACGCCGCGGTGGCCGCTCATCCACGGCTTGTCCGGCGGGTCGAAGGGCCTCAGGACTGGAGGTCTCGGGGCAAGCGGCCAGTTCCACGACGGCGCCGCGGGCGCAGCGTAGGCCGCGACCAGCTCTTCCTGCAGCGCTGATGGCGCAGCTGATGACGCAACTGAAGACGACGCCGTCGGTACTGCTGGCGGCGGTGCCGACGGGGCGGCGGCCATGGCGGCGAGCAAGAGAACGGCCGGGAGCGCGTGGGTCTTCATCCCTCCAGCCTGGCGGTGAGGCCGCGCCACGAGAACCTGCCTCAGTGGCTATGTGGAAAACCCGTTATGGGCGGGAAGAATGGTGCGGAGGCAGCGGAGCGCTGTAGTACACTTGACGGAGCAGTTTGCTGTGCCCTCAACGCATTCCAATCCCTTGGGTAGCGTCAGCACGCCCCATTCAGGAGTGCGGGGGAACGGCAGCTGACTACGCGCATCCAGCCCTCCACCACCGGAAACCTTAGGCTCCCGGAGGAGGATTGTGCCTCTTGCGGTCCGGGCCAACAGCCCGGATGAGAAGTGCAATGGATGCCAGGAGCGTCGCCCGCCGTGGGCGAAGCTAATAACCGTCAACTATTGGCAGGGTAAGAGTGGCCTCCGGGTGCTCTCATGAATGACCTGCCGGAAGGAGCGTCGGCATGCCCGTCGTAACCATGCGCCAGCTGCTTGACAGCGGCGTCCACTTTGGACACCAGACCCGCCGTTGGAACCCGAAGATGAAGCGCTTCATCTTCACGGAGCGCAACGGCATCTACATCATTGACCTCCAGCAGTCGCTGTCCTACATCGACCGCGCCTACGAGTTCGTCAAGGCCACTGTTGCCCACGGCGGCACCGTACTCTTCGTCGGCACCAAGAAGCAGGCCCAGGAAGCAATTGCCGAGCAGGCAACCCGTGTTGGCCAGCCGTACGTCAACCAGCGTTGGCTCGGCGGTATGCTGACCAACTTCCAGACGGTTGCCAAGCGTATCCAGCGCATGAAGGAACTCGAAGAGATTGACTTCGACGACGTCGCCGGTTCCGCTTACACCAAGAAGGAACTGCTGCTCCTCCGCCGCGAACTCACCAAGCTTGAGTCCAACCTCGGCGGTATCCGCAACCTCACCAAGGCACCGTCCGTGCTGTGGATCGTGGACACCAAGAAGGAACACTTGGCTGTTGACGAGGCCAAGAAGCTGAACATCCCGGTTGTGGCCATCCTGGACACCAACTGCGACCCGGACGAAGTCGACTTCCCGATCCCGGGCAACGACGACGCCATCCGCTCCGTGAACCTCCTGACCCGCGTTGTTGCCGACGCCGTTGCCGAGGGTTTGATCGCGCGCAACCAGCGTGCAACCGGCACCACCGAGACTCCGGAAGAGCCGCTGGCCGAGTGGGAGCGCGAACTCCTCGAGGGCAGCAAGGCTGAGGCCGCTGCCGCTGAAGCTCCGGCTGCTGAGGCGCCCGCCGCTGAGGCTGCTCCGGCTGCAGAGGAAGCCCCGGCAGCTGCCGAGGCTACCGACGCCGACAAGTAAACAACTCCACCGGGATTTCCCGGCGCTCTCGGGCGCCGGGGCAACTGACAGGATGGCGGCTCACCACGTGGGCTGCCGTCCTGTCAGTCCGTACACCACATAAATTTCTAGACAGAGGGGTTCACATGGCGAACTACACTGCCGCTGATATCAAGGCTCTGCGCGAGCGCACCGGCGCCGGCATGATGGATGTCAAGAAGGCTCTCGACGAAGCCAACGGCGACGCCGAGAAGGCGATCGAGATCATTCGCATCAAGGGCCTGAAGGGCGCCACCAAGCGCGAAGGCCGCTCCACGGCTGAAGGCCTGGTTGCTGCGAAGGTCGACGGCAACGTCGGCGTAATGATCGAGGTCAACTGCGAGACCGACTTCGTCGCCAAGGCTGACAAGTTCATCCAGCTCGCCGACAAGGTCCTGGCCGTGGCCGTCGAGTCCGGTGCCGCCGACCTCGAGACCCTGCTCGCCACCGACGTGGACGGCAAGCCGCTGTCCGAGGTTGTTGTCGAAGAGGGCGCCGTCCTCGGCGAGAAGGTAGTGGTCCGCCGCATCTCCCGCATCGAGGGCGCCACGGTCGACGCCTACCTGCACAAGACCTCCAAGGACCTTCCGGCCCAGGTCGGCGTCCTGTTCGCTGTTGACGGCGAAGGCGAAGCTGCTGCCACCGCAGCCCACGACGTTGCTGTCCACATCGCCGCCATGGCCCCGAACTACCTCTCCCGCGAGGACGTTCCGGCTGAACTGGTCGAGTCCGAGCGCCGCATCGCCGAGGAGACCGCCAAGGCTGAGGGCAAGCCCGAAGCCGCCATGACCAAGATCGTGGAAGGCCGCGTTACGGGCTTCTACAAGGGTGAGGTCCTCGTTGACCAGGCCTTCGCCAAGGATGCCAAGAAGTCTGTGGCCCAGGTCCTCGAAGAGGCCGGCGTCAAGGGAACAGCCTTCACGCGCTTCCGCGTCGGTTCCTAGTCAAACAAGCAATGGGGTGGTCACTTCGGTGGCCGCCCCTTTTGCATGCACCGGCCAGGGCGGAATATGAGCTTTGGCCGCTCAGCACGATAATCTTTGCTCAGAACCACCAACCGGAAGGCATCATGGAAGCCGTCAATACTTCAGTCCAGTCAGAGAAGAGCAGGCGCCGGGTCCTCCTTAAGCTGTCCGGTGAGGTCTTCGGCGGCGGCAAGCTGGGAGTCGACCCGGACACCGTCCGGGCAGTCGCCAAGCAGATCGCCGCAGCCATACCCGAGGTCGAGGTCGCCATTGTGGTGGGCGGAGGCAACTTCTTCCGCGGTGCCGAACTGTCCCAGAGCGGCATGGACCGCTCACGCGCTGACTACATGGGCATGCTCGGAACTGTCATGAACTGCCTCGCCCTGCAGGACTTCCTGGAGCAGGCGGGCGTTGAGACCCGTGTCCAGAGCGCCATCACCATGGGGCAGGTGGCCGAGGCCTACATTCCCCGCCGCGCCATCCGCCACATGGAGAAGAACCGCGTCGTCATCTTCGGCGCCGGCGCCGGCCTGCCGTACTTCTCCACAGACACGGTCGCGGCCCAGCGCGCCCTGGAAGTCCACGCGGACGTAGTCCTGATGGCCAAGAGCGGCGTCGACGGCGTGTACACCGCCGACCCGAAGAAGGACCCGGCCGCCGAGAAGCTCGAAAAGCTCAGCTACGACGACGCCCTCCGCCGGGACATCAGGGTCATGGACCAGACCGCCATGACGATGTGCAAGGACAACAACCTTTCCATGGTGGTGTTCGGCATGGAAGGTGAAGGCAACGTCACCCGGGCCATCCTCGGCGAGCAGCTGGGAACGCTGGTCACCCCCTAGTTACAGCTAGGATATTTCTAGGAAGGTTCCGTCCATCGGGCGGAACCCGGATTGTGAGATGCCCCGGTTCTGCCGGGAACCAATTGCTGAGGAGAGATCGTGATCGAAGAAACCTTGCTCGAAGCCGGGGACAAGATGGACAAGGCGGTTGAGGTAGCCAAGGAAGACTTCGCCTCGATCCGGACCGGCCGGGCAACCCCGGGCCTCTACAACAAGGTGATGGTGGAGTACTACGGCACCCCCACGCCCCTTCAGCAGCTGGCGTCCTTTGCCGTTCCCGATGCGCGCACCATCCTCATCACGCCCTATGACAAGGCCGCCCTGCGTGACATCGAACGTGCCCTGAGCGATTCCGAGGTCGGCGCCAACCCGTCCAACGACGGAAACGTCATCCGTATCACCATTCCGGAGCTCACCCAGGAGCGCCGCAAGGAATACGTGAAGATCGTGAAGTCCAAAGGTGAGGACGCCAAGGTCTCCATCCGCAACATCCGCCGCAAGGCCAAGGAAACCCTGGACCGGCTGGTCAAGGACGGCGAGGCCGGCGAGGATGAAGGCAGCCGTGGTGAAAAGGAACTGGACGCCATCACCAAGCAGCACGTCGACGGCATCGATGAACTGCTGAAGCGCAAGGAAGCAGAGCTGCTCGAAGTCTGATGGGTCAGGCACAGCAGGCCCCCGGAGCGCGGGCCCGATCCCAGACCCGCCAGCCACGGCAGCCGAGGCCTAACCCGACTCCCGGCGCGGGGCGGAACCTTCCGGCGGCCACCGCCGTCGGGCTTGCCATGCTTTTCGCGGTCCTGGGCGGACTGCTGTTCCTGCCGCTCGGCTTCGTCGCCGTCACCACCACCTTCGCCGTGTTCGGCGTGTGGGAGATCTTCCGCGCCCTGGAAGGCAACGGCACACGGCTGCCCATCGTCCCGGTCATGGTGGGCACCGTGGCGATGCCCTTTGCGGCTTACTTCGGCGGGCTGGAAAGCCTGCTGTTCGCCATGCTGGCCAGCAGCGTGGCCGTTCTCCTGTGGCGTTCCATCGAAAGCGCCACAGGCTCGGCCCGCAGCATCTTCGCGGGGGTCTTCACCCTCGCCTGGGTGCCCTTCCTGATAAGCTTCTCGGCCCTGCCGCTCCATGTCGCGGGCGGTGTGACGCCCGTCGGCCCCTGGCCGGGAGGAACGGTGCCGGAGGGCGCCTGGCAGGTGATCATCCTGCTGTTGCTCGTGGTTTCCAACGACACCTTCGGCTATATTGTGGGGGCCTCATTGGGCAAGCACCCCATGGCTCCAAAGATCAGTCCGAAGAAATCGTGGGAGGGATTTGCCGGGTCCATCGCCGGAGCGATGCTCATCGGCGTCCTGGCCTGCACCTTCGTGCTGGGAAAGCCGTGGTGGGTGGGCGTCGTTCTTGCCGTGGGGATGGTGGCGTCCGCCACCGCAGGCGACCTCGCGGAATCAATGGTCAAGCGTGAGCTCGGCATGAAGGACATGAGCAGCATTCTGCCGGGGCACGGCGGGGTCATGGACCGGCTGGACTCGATTGTGTTCGCCTCCCCGGTGGCTTATCTCCTCTTCGTCCTCTTTTCCGGAGCCTGACAACCACCCGCCATAGAATGTTGCGGTTACAACGCAGCTGAAAAGCATCGAAGGATACATAGTGAGAGTGGACAACCAACGGCACATTCCGGCCGCTTTCGAGCGCGTGCCCCGCAACGAATACGGCTACAACGCCAAGCAGGTGGACCAGTTCCTGCAACGGGCGCGCGTTTCCCTGGAGTCACCCGACGCCGCCGCCCACCCCATCAAGAGCTTCGACGTCCGCGCGGTGTCCTTTGACCCGGTCAAAGGCGGCTATTCCGCCACTACTGTGGACGCGGCACTGGACCGTCTCGAAGATGCCTTTGCCCGCCGTGAGCGGGACGAACTCATCGCCGAGCAGGGGGAGGAGGCGTGGCTGCGGCAGATCGGGCAGCTTTCGGCCACCCTGCGGGGCCGCCTGCACCGGCCCGACGGAGAGCGGTTCCGCCGCCCGGCAGGGAAGAAGACCCGCAGCTACAACACCAAGGACGTGGACAGGCTGTGCGTGGACCTGATCGGCTACCTTGAAGAGGACAAGCCGCTCAGCGTGGACAACGTCCGGCGCGCAGTGTTCCGTCCGGCGGTGGGCCAGGCCGGGTACGAGGAAACCCAGGTGGATGCCTTCCTGGACCGCGTGATCGAGCTGATGGCCGCCATCGACTGACCACGCAGGCTGACTAGGCGGGCTGGCTTTGCCTGACACGCACACGCAGGCAGACTACGCGGACCAACGATACGGCCGGCCGCCGTCTCAGCGCCGCGTCATGTCAGCGCCCATGGCCAGCGGTCTTTCGGGCGTGTGGAGCCTGGTCATCACCTTCGTGATTGTGCGGGGGACCCGTGACTTCGTGGCCCGCGACGTCAGCACCATGACGGCGAACGCGGCAGGCACCGTCCAAGCAGCCGGCTGGGCCAGCCAGAAGGGCGTGCCGGCACCGAGCACGGTGCCCGCCACCATGGCGCCGCCGCACAGCAGGCCGCCGGTCGCCATGCCCGCGATGGCGCCGGCGTCGGTCAGTCCCCGCCACCAGATGCCCAGCAGCAGTACCGGACAGATGGTGGAGGCTGTAAAAGCGAAAACGAGGCCGACGCTGCCGGCCAAGGCCAGCGAGTCCGTCATGAACGCCAGGCCCAGCGGGACCGCCGCGGAAACGAGCGCAGCGAGCCGGAAGCCGCGGACGCTGCCTCCCAGCACATCCTGGCTGATCACGCCGGCGAGCGACACCACGAGCCCCGAGGTCGTGGACAGGAACGCGGCAAAGGCGCCGGCCACCACGAGTGCGGAGAGCAGTTCTCCGCCCGGTCCGCCGATGAGCCGTCCCGGCAGCAGCAGGACGAGGGCGTCGGCCTGCCCCGCCTCGGCAAGTCCCGGCGCAAACATCCGTCCGGCGAGACCGTAGGCAGTGGGGAAGAGGTAGAAGACGGACAGCAGGCCCAGCACTATCAGCGTGGTTCTCCGGGCCGACTGCCCGTCCGGATTCGTGTAGAAGCGGACCAGCACGTGCGGCAGCCCGAGCGTTCCGAACAGCAGGGCAACCAGCAGCGAGATGTTCTGGTACGGGCCGGCGGGTGCCAGCCCCGTGGGGTTAGCAGCAGCAGCGGCCACGGCGGGGAAATTGTTCTCCGCCAGGACAAGGACGATGAAAATGAACGGCACGGCCAGTGCGGTGAGCTTGAGCCAGTACTGGAAGGCCTGCACGAACGTGATGGAGCGCATCCCGCCCGCCACGACGGTCAGGCTCACCACCACCACGACGGCGGTGGACCCCACCCATGAGGGCAGGCCCGTTGTGGTCCGGATCGTGAGGGCCGCGCCGTGCAGCTGGGGGACGATGTACAACCAGCCCACGATGACCACCGCGAGGCTGGTCACCCGCCGCACGGCACGGGAATCCAGCCGGGACTCGGTGAAATCCGGAATTGTGTAGGCCCCCGAGCGGCGGAGCGGGGCCGCCACGAACAGCAGGAGCATCAGGTATCCGGCGGTGTAACCCACAGGGAACCACAGCGCATCGGTGCCGGACAGCAGGATGAGTCCGGCCACGCCCAGGAAGCTCGCAGCGGACAGGTACTCGCCGCCGATCGCCGATGCATTCCACCACGGCGGGACCGTGCGCGAGGCCACATAGAAGTCGCCGGTGGTCCGGGAAATCCTCAGCCCGTAGAAGCCGATGACCGCGGTGGCGACTGTTACCGCCGCAAAAGCCGCGATCCCGACGGCCGGGTTCACCGGCCCTTCACCTGTCCCCTGCCAGGTCGCGGTAGCGGGCCTCGTTACGGGCGGCACTTCGGATGTACAGCCAGGCACTGACCCCCATCACGGGGTAGATACCGGCGCCGAGCAGCAGCCAGTCGAGGGGAATGCCGGCGATCCGCGACTCCGCCAGCCCCGGGATGGCAGCGAGGAGCGGAAACGCCCCCAGGACCAGCAGGAAACCGCCTCCTACCACGAGGGCAAGCCGGAGCTGGGAGCGGATCAGGGACCTAACGAAGACCTGCCCCACCGCGGATTCCTCTGCCGCTTCCCGGGACTCGGCGGCAGGCCGGGCCGCGGAGCGGGGGGCGGTCACCCTCACCCGTGTCATGCCTGCGGCCTGATCCGGGTGGCCTCCAGTTTCTCCCGCACGGACGGCAGGTGCCGGCGGCTGATGGGCAGTTCGGCCGCTTCCACCGTGACGCTGGGACGCACGGCTGCCAGTTTTAGGTGCGAGACGTGGGACAGGGAAATGAGATAGGAACGGTGCGTGCGGATGAACCCGGCGTCTGCCCACTGCTGTTCCAGGTCCGCCAGCGGAACCCGGATCAGGTAGCTGGCATCAGCGGTGTGGAGCCTCGCATAGTCGCCCTGCGCCTGGACGTAGGTGACGTCGTCGCGCCTGATCATTTTCGTGGTGCCGCCCTGGTCCACGGTGATCATCTCCGGTGCGGGGCCGCCGTCGCCGATCAGCTCGCTGATCCGCCCCACAGACCGGGCCAGACGCTCGGCGCGGACGGGTTTCAGGAGGTAGTCCACCGCCGCCAGCTCAAACGCCTCAAGCGCGCAGTCGTCGTCGGCGGTGACAAAGACGACGGCGGGCGGGCGGGCGCTGCGGGAAATCACCGCCGCGACCTCGAGCCCGGAGACAGCCGGCATGTGGATGTCGAGGAAGACGGCGTCCACCGCCTGGGTTTCCAGCGCCCGCAGCGCTTCTGCGCCTGACGAAGCGCGGAGGATACTGCCGATGCGGTCATCCTTGCCCAGCAGGAAGGCGAGTTCTTCAATGGCTGGCAACTCGTCGTCGGCGACGAGGACGTTAATCATGATTCAAGGTTATCTGCAGGAGTCTGCCCCCGGGCCTTCTCGCCGTCGTGCCGGCGCCTCAGGCGTCGTGTCCGGGCTGGGACTTCGGGACCCGCATGGTGATCAGCGTCCCCTCGCCGGGCGCCGTCTCTATCACCAGGCCGTGATCGTCACCGTAGACCTGGCGCAGGCGTGCATCCACGTTCCGCAGGCCAACGTGTTCCCCGTCCGTGTGTCCGGCGAGCATGGACTGGAGCTGCGCCGGATCCATTCCCACGCCGTCGTCCTCGATGGTGACCTCCGCGAACGCGCCCGAATCATTGGCGGTGATGGTGATGTGCCCGGGTCCCTCCTTTGCTTCGAGGCCGTGCCGGACGGCATTCTCGACCAGGGGCTGCAGGCTCAGGAACGGAATGACGGTGCTCAGCACCTCGGGAGCGATCCTCAGGCTGACCTGGACCCGTTCACCGAAGCGGGCCCGCTCCAGCAGGAGATAGCGGTCGATGCACCGCAATTCCTCGGCAAGCGTGGTGAAGTCGCCGTGCCGCCGGAACGAGTAGCGCGTGAAGTCCGCAAACTCCACGACGAGTTCACGTGCCCGGGCCGGGTCAGTGTTGATGAAGGAGGCGATCGCATTCAGGGAGTTGTAAATAAAGTGCGGGCTGATCTGGGCACGCAGTGCCCGCACCTCCGCCTCCATCAGCAGCGTCCGCGACGCATCGAGTTCGGCAAGCTCCACCTGGGCCGCCACCCAGTCTGCCACCTCGCTCGTCGCCCGCACCAGTCCTGCACCGGCCGACGGCGCAAAGGCCGCCACCACGCCCACCACCCGGGACCCGGCGCGGATCGGTGCGATGACCGCGGAACTGACGCGCCCGGAAGTCAGCTCCGGAAACTCCCCGGCGTGTATCACCTGCGTCCGCCCGCCGGCGAGGACATCTGCGGTCAGCGGCATCAGCTGTGGTTTGAGCTCCTCGGCGGCGCCGTCCCACGCCAGCACACCCGAGATGTCGGTAATGGCCAGGGCGTCGCATCCCAGCAGTCCCCGCAGCTGCCGGCTGGCCTTGGCGGCGCCTGAGGGATTGAGCCCCGTCCGCAGGTGCTGGCCGGCCTTCGACGCCGCATGCAGGGTGTTGTAGGTGGCGCGCTCGGCATCGGTGCCCAGCTCACGGAAGGACCGGAGAACCTTGAGTCCAACGCCCACGACGACGGCAATCGCCAAGGCGATCACCGCAAAGGCGGCTGCGGCGTAGAGCGGGGAGTCCGGCATGCTGCCCAGCGTATCGTGTGCCGTTTGGCGCAGCATCGCCACCGCTAGGCGCCCGGGGGACCGCAAATACTGGAACCGCGCCCGGGTGTGGAGCACAGTGATGGGGGTCACACTGGCCGAGGAAGCGTGCAAAAAGCCGGTGTGGAAGACACTCTTAACGAGGAGGAAAGATGGGTAATGATGCCCGAACTCGGGACGCAGCGGCGTCCGCGGACTTCGAGGAAGTCCAAACCACCGGGCAGTTCAAGGAACTGCGCAAGCGCCACCGCAGCTTTGTGTTTCCCATGGCCGTTGCGTTCCTGCTGTGGTACTTCGCGTATGTCCTGCTGGCCGACTACGCGGTCGGCTTCATGTCCACCAAGGTGTGGGGCAACATCAACATCGGGCTGATCATGGGGCTGCTCCAGTTCGTCACCACGTTTGCGATCACCGGCTGGTACGTCAGCTATTGCAACCGGAAGCTGGACCCCATCGCCGCCGACATCCGGCACGGCATTGAAGGCCATGAATTCGACAGGGCAGACAGGTTTGACGGGGCGGACACGGGAATGTCCGGCAGCTCAGCGGGCGGAGCAGGTAAATGATCAGCATTCCAACAGCGGTGGACGTCGCCGCACTCAAGGAAACAACCCTCCTCAACATGGGCATCTTTGGCCTGTTCGTCGCGGTCACCATGGTGATCGTCCTGCGGGCAAGCCGGAACAACAAGACGGCCGCTGACTACTACGCCGCCGGACGTTCCTTCACTGGATCGCAGAACGGCACCGCGATTGCCGGCGACTACCTGTCCGCTGCCTCATTCCTGGGGATCACCGGAGCCATCGCCATCAACGGCTACGACGGGTTCATGTACTCCATCGGATTCCTCGTCGCGTGGCTCGTGGCACTCCTCCTGGTGGCCGAGCTGCTGCGGAACACCGGCAAGTTCACCATGGCCGATGTCCTGTCCTTCCGCCTCAAGCAGCGTCCGGTCCGAATCGCCGCCGCCATCTCCACGCTGGCTGTGTGCTTCTTCTACCTGCTGGCCCAGATGGCCGGCGCCGGCAGCCTCATCTCGCTGCTGCTGGGCATCAGCGACTGGGGAGGCCAGGCGCTCGTAATCATCGTCGTGGGCGCACTCATGATCATGTACGTCCTCATCGGCGGCATGAAGGGCACCACCTGGGTGCAGATCATCAAGGCCATCCTGCTTATTGCCGGTGCTGCCGTCATGACACTCTGGGTCCTGGCCATCTACGGCTTCAATCTCTCGAGCCTGCTGGGTGCGGCGGTGGACACTGCTAATAATCCTGCGGTGCTCAACCCGGGCCTGCAGTACGGCAAGACGGAAACCTCCAAGCTGGACTTCATGTCCCTCGGCCTTGCCCTGGTGCTCGGCACGGCCGCCCTGCCGCACGTGCTCATGCGCTTCTACACGGTGCCCACGGCCAAGGAAGCCCGGAAATCCGTGGTCTGGTCCATCTGGCTGATCGGCTTGTTCTACCTCTTCACCTTGGTCCTCGGCTACGGCGCCGCTGCCCTGGTGGGGGCAGACACCATCAAGGCGGCTCCCGGCGGTGTCAACTCGGCCGCTCCGCTGCTGGCCTTCCACCTGGGCGGTCCGCTGCTGCTGGGCTTCATCTCCGCGGTGGCCTTCGCCACGATCCTCGCCGTCGTGGCCGGACTCACAATCACTGCGGCAGCGTCCTTTGCGCACGACATTTACGCCAGCGTCATCGCCAAGGGAAAGGCCGACGCCGATACCGAGGTCAGGGTGGCCCGCCGCACGGTGGTGGTCATCGGAGTCCTGGCGATTGTGGGCGGCATCTTCGCCAACGGGCAGAACGTGGCCTTCCTGGTGGCGCTCGCGTTCGCGGTGGCGGCCTCCGCCAACCTCCCGACGATCATCTACTCGCTGTTCTGGCGCAGGTTCACCACGCAGGGCGCCATCTGGAGCATGTACGGCGGCCTGGCCTCGGCCATCCTCCTGATCGCGTTGTCCCCGGTGGTTTCCGGCGCCGCGACGTCCATGATGCCGGGCGTCAACTTTGCGCTCTTCCCGCTCAGCAACCCCGGTATCGTGTCCATCCCGCTGGCCTTCTTCCTCGGCTGGCTGGGTACTGTCCTGGACAAGAGGAGGGAAGACCCCGCCAAGCAGGCCGAGATGGAAGTCCGCTCGCTGACCGGTGTGGGCGCGGAAAAGGCCGTCGACCACTGACCGTTGCGGAGCAATGACCCGCCGACTACGGGCAGGCATGGCAGGAGCCCCCGCACTTCAACGTGAAGTCGCACTTCAACGTGAAGGACGGGGGCTCCCGTCTGCGGCGGGTGAAGCTTAGCCTTTTGGTTTGAGCCGGATGGTGACCATCTTCAGCTCGTCCTCTCCGGAAAAGCGGTAGACGAGCTCCACGTCCCTGCCGTTGCATTGGATGACGCCGGAAACGTCCGCGATGTTGGAGCCATCCTCACCGCTGGCCTTAACGTCGTCGAAGGCTGTGGTGCAGGACGGGTCGAGATGCAGATTCTGAACGCCGGAGGTGAAGTCCTCCCGCGGCAGTTGTTCTTTCAGCGCCGGATCCAGGAAGTCGTCGTAAGCCTTGTCCGTATCGCCCGAGATGACAAGCCTGGTGAAACTGTCCGCCAGATCCGAGGCCTGGCGGGTTGCCCCGCCCACCAGGTTCATCAGGAGTGCGACTCCCACGGCCACCAGCAACAGGACGCCTCCCACGATGCCAAGGACTATCCAGAGTCCCTTGCGGTTCTCCGCCGGTAGTCGGCTTGGCGGCCGCAGGCGCCGACGCTGTGGGAAAGGGTTCTGGATGTTGCTCACGGTGAGCCTTTCATTCTTCTGCGGAGCCGGTCATTCTTCTGCCGAACGATCACTCTTCTGCCGAACCACGGTCCAGGAGCGGCTGGATCCGGAACGGAATCAGCTCTCCCATAGCCAGCGCGGTGTCAGTTCTCTCCACGCCGTCGCAGGCAAGTATTTTTCCGTTGATCCGGAACAGGTCCTCGGCGTCCAGCGCCACCACCCGCAGCAGCAGGTCCGCCGGTCCGGTGAGCCCGTAGCCTTCGAGGATCTCCGGGACGCTGGCCAGCTCATCGGCGAGGCTGCCGAGCTTCCGCTGCTGGACATGAACGGAGATGAAGGCCATCAGCGGATACCCCAGGGAGACCGGATTAATCCGGCGCTCGAAGGAAAGGAAGACATGTTTCTTTTCAAGCTGCGCCATCCGGGCCTGGACCGTATTTCGGGACAAGCCCAGCTTCTGGGCCAAGGCAACGACTGTACGGCGGGGGTCCTTCGCCAATGCCGAGAGCAGGCGGGTGTCAGTGCCATCCAAAGCTTGCATAATGCGCAAGGCTAGCACGGTCTGAGCTCGCCAGATGGTGCATTATGCTCAGTTTCCCCGGCGGTGGTTGTACCCCCTGAGCATTGTGAGTATGGTCACAATTATCCGGAGCAACGGCGCCCGGAAGGCCGTAAAGCGGAAGGATCACGAGTCCATTTCGCGGCGCGGTGACACGACGTCAGAAGGTTGCACAACTGTGTTGACAGACGAGTCGGGCCAGGGCGGTACACCCGCCGGAGGCCCGGGCAACAGGGCAGAACATCAAAGCGGGACGGGACGGAACCTGGTCCAGCTGATCACCCCCGCAGGGGAACGCGTCAGCCACCCCGAGTACGATCCCTGGGTCCAGGATGTGACAGACGAGCAGCTCTGTTCGCTGTACGAGGACCTGGTGGTCATTCGGCGGATCGACACGGAGGCCACGGCACTCCAAAGGCAGGGTGAGCTGGCACTGTGGCCGCCGCTGCTCGGCCAGGAAGCATCCCAGATCGGCTCGGCGAGGACGCTCCGGGACGACGATTTTGTCTTCCCCAGTTACCGCGACAACGGAGTTGCGTACTGCCGGGGAGTCCAGTTGACGGACATCGTCCGCGTCTGGCGCGGCAACGCCGCCGGCGGGTGGGATCCCTACACCGTCAACATGGCGACCACCCAAATCGTCATTGGCTCGCAGACGTTGCACGCCACCGGCTACGCGATGGGCATCCAGAACGACGGCGCTGATTCGGTGGCCATCACCTACTTTGGCGATGGCGCAACCAGCGAAGGCGACGTCAACGAAGCCATGGTCTTCGCAGCCAGCTTCCAGGCACCGGTCGTGTTCTTTTGCCAGAACAACCACTGGGCCATTTCCGAACCCGTCAGGCTGCAGTCCCACATTCACATTGCGGACCGTGCCGCCGGTTTTGGCATTCCAAGCATGCGGGTGGACGGCAACGACGTCCTCGCCGTGATGGCCGCCACCCGGGTTGCCCTGGACCGCGCACGCCGTGGCGGGGGACCCACGTTCATCGAAGCCGTCACGTACAGGATGGGTCCGCACACCACCGCGGACGATCCCACCAGGTACCGCGATGCCAATGAACTTGAGGACTGGGCCGCGAAGGATCCGATCCGCAGGGTCAAGGCGCTGCTGGACCGCAAGGGCCTGCTCACGCAGGAGCTGGAAGCCGCGGTACAGCAAAAGGCTGACGCCGTGGCCCGCGAGTTGCGTTCCGGCTGCATCAACATGCCGGACCCGGCGCCGCTTGACGTCTTCAAGCACGTCTACAACTCGCCAAACTCGTGGCTGGACCGCCAGCAGGACCATTACTCCCGCTATCTGGCATCCTTCGGTGATCCCGCAGGAGCCGCCTCTGAAGAAGGTGCACGCTGATGACCCAGTTGACCTTTGCCCGGGCCATAAATTCCGGGCTCCGCAAATCCCTTGAAAACGATCCGAAGGTCATCCTCATGGGAGAGGACATCGGAGCGCTTGGCGGCGTTTTCCGGGTAACGGACGGGCTGCAGAAAGACTTCGGCACCCACCGCGTCATTGACACGCCGCTGGCTGAGTCCGGCATCATGGGCACCGCGGTGGGGTTTGCCTACCGCGGCTACCGTCCCGTGGTGGAGATACAGTTCGACGGCTTCGTGTACCCGGCCTTCGACCAGATCGTGTGCCAGGTGGCCAAGATGCATTACCGCACCCAAGGCGCGGTCAAGATGCCCATCACCGTCCGCATCCCATTTGGTGGCGGGATCGGTTCCCCGGAATTCCACTCCGAATCTCCGGAGGCATATTTCACGCACACCTCCGGCCTGCGGGTCATCAGCCCGTCCAATCCGCAGGACGCCCACGTCATGATCCAGCAGGCCATCCTGTGCGATGATCCGGTGCTGTTCTTCGAGCCCAAACGGCGCTATCACGACAAAGCCGAAGTGGATGAGTCCACAGACGTCGCCGGTGCGCTGTCCATGGAAAAGGCGCGCGTGGTCGCGGATGGCCGGGACGTCACGCTGGTGGCCTACGGGCCGCTCGTGAAGACAGCCCGCGACGCCGCGCTGGCTGCCGCCGATGAAGGCCTGTCAGTGGAAGTCATCGATCTGCGCTCACTTGCTCCGGTGGACTTTGCCACCGTGGAGGCGTCGGTGCGCAAGACCGGCAGGCTCGTGGTCACGCACGAGGCCGGGCAGTCAGGTGGGCTCGGCGCCGAGTTGGCGGCCAGCATCACCGAACGCTGTTTCTACCACCTGGAGGCGGCTCCCGTCCGCATCACAGGTTTTGACGTGCCGTACCCGTCGTCCAAGTTGGAGATGCACCACCTCCCCAACCTGGACCGCATCCTCGACGGCGTGGACCGGGCGCTCGGGCGGCCGAATTCGCTGAGCGGGCTGGAAGGATGACCGCCACCATGATCAAGGAATTCCGGCTGCCGGATCTCGGCGAAGGCCTGACCGAATCCGAAATCGTCAGCTGGAAGGTGAATGTTGGGGACACCGTAAGCCTGAACCAGATCATTGCCGAGGTGGAGACTGCCAAGGCCGTGGTGGAGCTTCCCTCCCCGTTCGCAGGCGTGATCACCGCCCTGCATGAGCAACCGGGCACCGTCGTGGAGGTCGGCAAACCGATCGTGTCCTTTGAGGTGGAGAACGACGCCGGCGGACAGCCCGACGCCGCAGAGACGGTGGCTCCAGCAGAGACGGTGGCGCCAGCAGAGGCGGTGGCGCCAGCGGAGGCGGCGGCTCCGGCAGAGACGGTGGTTCCCGCTGCCAAAAGGGAACCGAACCTCGTGGGGTACGGCGCCGTCGTCGAAAGCTCTGGGCATCCGGTACGCAGGCAGCGTACTTTCGCTGCCGCAGAGCCACCGCGGGAATCTGCCGCACGGCGGCAGGTGGACGCTGCCGAAACCAGGCCTGTCGAATCCGCGCCTGCCGTAACCATGCTGGACGAGCGCCCCCGCTCCACACCGCCCGTGCGGAAGCTGGCGAAAGACCTGGGGGTGTCCCTCGAGGAGGTCAGGGGCACTGGTCCCGGCGGACTGATAACGCGGGAGGATGTGAGGAATTTCGTGGGCGGCGAAGACGTGCCAGCCGCAGCGGAGGAACCGGCGGCACAGGAATTTCCCGCGACCGGACAGGGCGAACGCGAAGTGCGCACGCCGATCAAGGGCGTCCGGAAACTCACGGCGGCAGCCATGGTCTCAAGTGCTTTCACCGCACCGCATGTCACGGAATTCCTCACCGTCGACGTCACGGCGGCCATGGAACTGCTGGTCCGGCTCAAGGCCGGCAAGGCCTTCGCCGGCCTCAAGCTCACGCCCCTCACGCTGGTGGCCAAGGCTGCGCTGCTTGCCTTGCGCCGCAATCCGACGCTGAACTCCAAGTGGGACGAGGACAACCAGGAAATCGTGCAGTTCAACTACGTCAACCTCGGGATCGCGGCCGCCACACCGCGCGGCCTCACGGTCCCTAACATCAAGGACGCGGACCGGATGACCCTGGCCCAACTCTCGACTGCGCTGACGGAGCTGACCGAAACCGCCCGGGCCGGAAAGACGGGCCCGGCGGATCTTTCCGGGGGCACCATCTCGATCACCAACATCGGTGTTTTCGGCATCGACGCCGGCACGCCCATCCTGAACCCGGGCGAGGCAGCCATCCTGGCCATGGGTGCCGTGCGGAAGATGCCATGGGAATACCAGGACCAGATCGCTCTCAGGCAGGTCATGACCCTCAGCCTGTCCTTCGACCACCGGCTGGTTGACGGGGAACAGGGCTCGAGGTTCCTTGCGGATGTCGGCGCACTCCTGGCGGATCCCGGCATGGCGCTGGCCATGGCCTGACCGGCCAACCCTGACCGGCCAACCCCGCACAAAAGCGGCCCGTGCCCTCATAGCCGCTGTTGCCCGGCAGCGGTTATGAGGGCCAGGGTCGCCTGTGCAGGCTGGGGCTGCTCATGGCGGCGTTAGGCCCGGGCGGAGCGGGGGAGCGGCCTACCCGGCCCATGGCTACTCTGCGGGCGCGTCCGGTGCCGTTAGCGCCGCCAGCGCCATGTTCTCCAGCAGCGGGCGGGCCGACTTGATGGCCATCCGGCGGCCATGGTTCCGAACGGAGTGGGGCGTGGAGTTGATCAGGCCGAAGGTCGCATGGGCCCGCATCCGGAGATCAGCCATGTCCGTTCCGCTGTGGATGCCGGCAAGCACATCGACCCAGAGCTCCACATAACTGCGCTGGAGCGCCCGGACTTGCGCCTGGTCTTCGGCGGAGAGGTTGCTGAAATCCCTGTCCTGGACACGGATGACGTCCGGGTTGCTCAGGGCAAAGTCCACGTGGAACTGCACCAGCCGCGCCAGGGCTGACGCCGGGTCGCGGGCCTCCGCCACCACGCTCTGCCCGCCGTCCAGCAGGTTCTGGCTGACACTCAGCAGCAGGGCGCCCAGCACAGCCTGCTTGCCGGGGAAATGGCGGTACACGGCGGGTCCGCTGACCCCGGCCGCGGCGCCCAGATCCTCAAGGGACACCTTGTTGAAACCGTTAACGGCAAAGAGGGATGCGGCGGCGGACAGCAGCGCCTGACGCCGGGTTTCCTTGGCGCGGCTGCGCTGCGTAGCGACGGTGGGACGGGCGTCGTCGCCTAAGGCTTCCGGTGGTGCGGCCGGGTCGCCACCGGGAAGCCTGCTCTGCTCTGTGATCGGCACATTTCCTCCTCGAACCAGCAAACTCTAACAAGCCTCCGGTGTGTTGGACATCACAGTTAATAGAGACTAACCTGAATTTCAGTTACGCGGCACTAACCGAAAGTAGGCGGCCCGGTCCTTCGGACTGGCCAGGGAACGGAAAGCGGTCAATGGAAACACTTGCCAGCCGGCTGGATCCCACCAGCGAGGCGTTCGAGGCCAACAGCCTTGCGCAGCAGGCGCTCGCAGGCGACCTGCGCAAGCGGCTCGCCGAGGCCGCCCTGGGCGGACCGGCAAAGTCCCGGGAGCGCCACGTGGCCCGCGGCAAGCTGCTTCCCCGCGAACGCATCGACCGGCTCCTGGACGACGGCAGCCCCTTCCTGGAGATCGCGCCGCTCGCCGCCAACGGGATGTACAACGACGATTCGCCGGGCGCTGGAGTGATCACGGGCATAGGGCTGGTGCACGGACGCCAGGTCCTGGTCATTTCGAACGACGCCACCGTCAAGGGCGGCACGTACTATCCCATGACGGTGAAGAAGCACCTCCGGGCCCAGGAGATCTCCCTCGAAAACCGGCTGCCGTGCATCTACCTCGTGGATTCCGGCGGAGCGTTCCTCCCGAGGCAGGATGAAGTGTTCCCGGACAAGGAGCACTTTGGCCGGATCTTCTTCAACCAGGCCCGCATGTCCGCGGCCAAGATTCCGCAGATTGCCTCCGTCATGGGCTCCTGCACGGCGGGAGGCGCCTATGTGCCCGCCATGAGCGATGAAACCGTCATCGTACGGAACCAGGGGACCATCTTCCTGGGCGGGCCGCCGCTGGTGAAGGCCGCCATCGGCGAGATCGTCACTGCGGAGGAACTGGGCGGCGGGGACGTCCACTCGAGAATCTCCGGTGTGTCCGACCACCTCGCTGAAAACGACGAGCATGCCCTGCAGATTGTCCGGGACATCGTGGCCACGCTGCCCCGGCCAGCTGCCCCCGCCTGGGATGTGGACACCGCCGTCGAGCCCGTTGTTGATCCGGCGGAGCTCTATGGTGCCGTCCCCACCGATGTCAACGCGCAGTACGACGTCCGTGAGGTCATCGCCCGGCTTGTGGACGGCAGCAGGTTCCACGAGTTCAAGAAGAATTACGGCGCCACCCTCGTGACCGGATTCGCCAGGCTGCACGGCCATCCCGTGGGCATCGTGGCCAACAACGGCGTACTCTTCAGCGAGTCCTCGCTCAAGGGGGCGCACTTCATCGAGTTGTGCGACCAACGCGGCATCCCCTTGGTCTTCCTGCAGAACATCTCAGGGTTCATGGTGGGCAAGGACTCCGAACAGGGAGGCATCGCCAAGAACGGTGCCAAGATGGTCACCGCCGTGGCCACGGCACGCGTGCCCAAGCTGACCGTGGTGATCGGCGGATCGTTCGGCGCCGGCAACTACTCCATGTGCGGCCGTGCCTACTCCCCGCGTTTCCTGTGGATGTGGCCGGCGAGCCGCATCTCCGTGATGGGCGGCAACCAGGCCTCGAGCGTCCTGGCCACGGTCAAACGGGACCAGTATGAGGCTGCCGGCCAGGAATGGTCCGCCGAGGATGAGGAAGCGTTCAAGGCCCCCATCAGGCAGCAGTACGAGGACCAGGGCAGCCCCTACTACTCCACCGCCCGCATCTGGGACGACGGCGTGATCGACCCCGCGGACACGCGCACCGTGCTGGGCCTGGCCCTCGACGTCGTCTCCCGCGCCCCGCTGCCGGAGACTTCCTTCGGCCTCTTCCGGATGTGAGCCAGCCGTGACCAATCCAGTTAATGCCAATCTGTTCCACACCGTGCTGGTGGCCAACCGCGGCGAGATCGCCTGCCGGGTGATCAGAACCCTGCGTGCCATGGGTATCCGGTCGGTCGCCGTCTACAGCGATGCCGACGCCGGTGCCCGGCACGTGCGGGAAGCAGATGCCGCCGTTCGGATCGGGCCGGCAGCCGCGACGGAGAGCTACCTCAACATCGAGGCGATCATCCGTGCCTGCAAAGACAGCGGAGCCCAGGCGGTGCACCCCGGTTACGGATTCCTGAGCGAGAACGTCGAGTTCGCCCGCGCGCTGGCCTCGGCCGGCATCGCCTTCATCGGTCCGGGGGTCGAGTCCCTGGATGTCATGGGGGACAAGATCCGCTCCAAGAACCACGTTGCAGGCTACGGGGTCCCGGTTGTTCCCGGCATCGCCATGCCCGGCCTGACGGACAGCCAACTGGTCGAGGCTGCCGCCGGCGTCGGCTTTCCGCTGCTGATCAAACCGTCAGCCGGCGGCGGCGGCAAAGGCATGCACATCGTGGAGCGCCCGGAAGACCTCCCCGCCGCCCTGGCCACCGCCCGGCGCGTTGCAGCCGGCGCATTTGGCGACGACACGCTTTTCCTGGAACGCCTGGTTGCTGCTCCCCGCCACATCGAGGTCCAGGTCCTGGCGGACACCCACGGCAACGTCATCCATCTCGGCGAGCGCGAATGCTCCCTGCAGCGCCGGCACCAGAAGGTGATCGAGGAAGCACCGTCGCCGCTGCTGGAATCCCTGAACGACGACGGCGCGACGCGTGCGCGCATCGGTGAAGCCGCCTGCCAGGCGGCCCGCAGCGTGCACTACACCGGGGCGGGAACGGTCGAGTTTCTCGTCTCGGACAACGCCCCGGACGAGTTTTTCTTCATGGAGATGAACACCCGCCTGCAGGTGGAGCACGCCGTAACCGAAATGGTCACGGGAGTGGACCTCGTGGAGTGGCAGGTGCGCATCGCCGCCGGTGGGGAGCTCACCGTGGCACAGGACGCCGTCGCGCTGGACGGCCACGCGGTTGAGGCGCGCGTCTATGCCGAAATTCCGGAACGGAACTTCCTGCCGTCGTCCGGCGAAGTGGTCCTGCTCGACGAACACGGCACAGTCTTTGCCGCGCTGGCCGATGCCGGTGCCGATGCAGCGGCCGGGGCTCCGGCGGACCGGCACGTCCGCATCGACTCCTCACTGCTGCAGGGCCTGGATATCTCCAGTGACTACGACCCCATGCTGTCCAAGGTCATCGCCTGGGGCCAGGACCGCCAGTCGGCGCTCGACAGGCTGGACGCCGCTTTGGCCCGGTACACGGTCCTGGGGGTGGGAACGAACGTGGAATACCTCAGGCTCCTGATCAACGACGAGGACGTCCGGGCCGGCCACCTGGACACCACGCTGATCGACCGCAAAATGCCAGGGATGTCGTTTCGGACCGCCGGCGATGCGGAGCTCATAGCGGCAGCCATGCAGTTCTGGGTCCGCGATGAGGGCCCCGGCGGCATCGCCTCTCCCTGGGACAGTGTCCGCGGCTGGCGGCTGGGCCGGGCCGCTCCCAGGAGGATCAGCTTCGGCCTCCCCGGCGGGGCCATTGCCACCACTGCCGTCACGTGGCTCAGTGACCGTTACCTCGGCCATGCCCTGGTCCGCGTCGACGACGGGCCTGACCATGAGGTCCGCGTCCTGGGGCTGACAGGCGAATCCATACGCCTGGACGTCGACGGCCAGGAGCGGATCTTCGCCCTGGGGTACGAGCGGGAGGACCATCCAGAGGGCCGCCACCCGGAGGGCCGCCCGCAGACCGTCCATGTGGGCAGCGACGGCTGGAGCTGCGGGCTGGAAGTGCTCAGCCGGGAGGCCCGGCTCGCGCGCGTGCTGGCCGCCGTCGAGCGGGAAGTCGGCGCGGCCGATCCCGAAGTCCGCTCGCCCATGCCGGGGACCGTCGTCTCGGTCGCCGTGGATAACGGCGACGCCGTAACGGCGGGCCAGGTACTCCTTTCGGTGGAGGCCATGAAGATGGAACACCAGCTCCTGGCGGAAGTGCCCGGCACGGTGCACATCGCGGTGAAGACCGGGGACCTGGTCAAGGCAGACCAGGTGCTGGCTACCATCCACGCCGAAGGGGCCTCGCGCAACGGCGAACCACCCACCCCAGATCCAGCCAATGAACGTAAGGGAGCCTAGCTATGGCCGATTTTGAGCTCAGCGAGGAGTACCAGGACCTCAGCAACACCGTCCGCGAGTTTGCCGACGAGGTCGTGGCGCCCGTCTCGGCCAAGCACGATGAAGAACACAGCTTCCCGTACGAGGTGGTCTCGCAGATGGCGGACATGGGGCTGTTCGGGCTGCCGTTCCCCGAGGAGTACGGCGGCATGGGCGGGGACTACTTCGCTCTTGCCCTCGCACTGGAACAGCTGGGCCGCGTTGACCAGTCCGTGGCCATCACCCTGGAAGCCGGCGTGTCCCTCGGCGCCATGCCGGTGCACCGCTTCGGAACCGAGGCGCAGAAGGAGGAGTGGCTGCCGCTGCTCGCCTCCGGAAAAGCGCTCGCAGGGTTCGGGCTGACCGAGCCGGAGGCCGGCTCCGACGCCGGAGGGACGAAGACCACGGCCAGGCTGGAGGGCGCCGGAGATGAAAAGACCTGGGTCATCAACGGCAACAAGGAATTCATCACCAACTCGGGGACGGACATCTCACGGCTCGTGACCGTGACTGCGGTAACGGGCCAACAGGAGCGCAAGGACGGGAGCATCAAGAAGGAAATCTCCACAATCCTGGTGCCCACCGACACCCCCGGCTTCACGGCGCAGAAGGCCTACAACAAGGTCGGCTGGAACGCCTCGGACACCCATCCCCTGACGCTGAAGGACGTCCGCGTTCCCGAAGCCAACCTCCTGGGCGTGCAGGGCCGCGGCTACGCCAATTTCCTGTCCATCCTCGATGAGGGGCGCATCGCCATCGCCGCCCTGGCCACCGGCGCCGCGCAGGGCTGCGTGGATCTCTCGGTCCGCTACGCCAAGGACCGCAGCGCTTTCGGGAACAACATCGGCAAGTACCAGGCCATCGCTTTCAAGATTGCCCGGATGCAGGCACGGGCCCACACGGCCCGCCTGGCCTACTACGACGCGGCCGCCCGGATGCTTGCAGGCAAGCCGTTCAAGACCCAGGCGGCCATAGCTAAGATGGTCGCAGGCGAGGCGGCCATGGACAATGCGCGGGATGCCACCCAGGTATTCGGCGGCTATGGCTTCATCAACGAGTTCACCGTGGCACGCCACTACCGCGACTCCAAGATCCTTGAAGTCGGGGAGGGCACCACGGAGGTTCAGCTGATGCTGATCGCCCGGGAACTCGGGCTCTAAACGGCCCGGTGGCCGAGTCTGTCGGGACCTGAAAGGATCAATGATGATTGACAAGGTTGTTGCCAGCGCCGACGAGGCTGTGGCCGATATTTCCGACGGCGCCTCGCTGGCTGTCGGGGGTTTTGGTCTGTGCGGGATCCCGGTGGCGCTCATCGATGCGCTCCACCGTGCCGGCACCAGGGAGCTGGAAACGGTGAGCAACAACTGCGGGGTTGACGACTGGGGCCTCGGAATACTGCTCCGGGACGGGCGCATCCGGCGGACCGTCAGCTCGTATGTCGGGGAGAACAAGGAGTTCGCCCGCCAGTACCTTGCCGGTGAACTCGAGGTGGTGCTGACCCCGCAGGGAACGCTCGCCGAAAAGCTGCGCGCCGGCGGTGCCGGCATCCCCGCGTTCTATACGAAAGCGGGCGTCGGCACGCAGGTCTCCGAGGGCGGCCTGCCGCAGAAGTATGACGCCGACGGCGGCATTGCTGTCGCCTCCGCTCCAAAGGAGGTGCGCAGCTTCAACGGGGTGGACTACGTCCTTGAGGAGTCCCTTGCACCCGACTTCGGCCTGGTCCACGCCTGGAAAGGGGACCGGCACGGAAACCTGGTCTTCCACGCCACGGCCATGAACTTCAACCCCCTGTGCGCCATGGCAGGGCGGATCACCATTGCCGAGGTCGAGGAGCTGGTGGAACCGGGGGAGCTGGACCCCGAACACGTGCACCTTCCCGGAATCTTCGTCCAGCGCGTCGTGGTGGCGCCGCAGGGCGAGAAGCGCATTGAGAAGCGGACTGTGGCACTCTCTGCCCCAGGCACCCCCACGTCCGGCACCACCAATCAGGCAGGAGCGTAGCCATGGAGTCGATCAGCTCGCCGGGGGCACCGCCCCGCCCCGAAGGCGTCCGCCACGAATACCGTGCGGCGACGTCGCACCCTGAAGGCAAGGGCTGGACCCGCAACGAACTGGCGGCGAGGGTCGCCCAGGAGCTCAGCAACGGGCAGTACGTCAACCTGGGCATCGGCATGCCCACTCTGATTCCCAACTACATCCCTGCCGGGGTGGAGGTCGTACTGCACTCGGAAAACGGCATCCTGGGCGTCGGGCCCTACCCCAGCGAGGATGAGGTCGATCCTGACCTCATCAACGCGGGCAAGGAAACCGTCACCGTGAACAAGGGGGCGGCCTTCTTCGACTCCTCGCTGTCCTTCGGCATGATCCGGGGCGGCCACGTCGATGTTGCCGTGCTTGGCGCCATGGAGGTGGCCGCCAACGGGGACCTGGCCAACTGGATGATCCCGGGCAAGATGGTCAAGGGCATGGGCGGCGCGATGGACCTGGTGTTCGGAGCCAAGAAGGTCATTGTGATGATGGAGCACGTGGACCGGAACGGCAGGCCGAAGATTGTCGAGCAGTGCACGCTGCCCCTGACGGGGAAGGCCTGCGTGGACCGCATCATCACCGACCTCGCGGTGATTGACGTGGTCGCTGACGGCGAGGCGTCCCGGCTGGTGCTGCGCGAGCTGGCCCCCAACGTGTCCGTCGAGGACGTGGCCGCGGCCACCGGCGCCGAGCTGTTTGAGGAAGACCAGGAACTGACCGTATGACGGCGCATCCTGAAAGGAGTGCTGACGGGGTTTCGACAGGCTCAACTACCGGCGGCCCCCGCGTGATCGAGCAGCGCGGGCTGTACTTCGAGGAACTCGAGGAGGGCGTCGTGTACGCGCACCGCCCGGGCCGGACGGTCACGGAAACGGACAATGTCCTGTTCACCACGATGACCATGAACACCCAGGGCCTGCACCTGGACGCGGCGTGGAGCGCGGGGCAGCCGTTCGGGCAGCGGCTGGTGAACTCAATGTTCACCCTGGCGACAGTCGTCGGGCAGTCCGTCGCCCAACTGACGCAGGGCACCATCATCGCGCAGCTGGGACTCACCGACGTGTCCTTCCCCGGTCCGCTGTACCACGGCGACACGCTGTACACCGAGACCGTCATCACCGGAAAAAGGCTCTCCGGCTCCCGCCCGGGGCAGGGAATTGTCACCATGAAGCACACGGGCCGCAACCAGGACGGCGCGGTGGTGGCCCTGGCGACGCGCAGCTGCCTGATGTGGACCCGGGAGGCGCATCTGCAGGCGGAGGCGGCACAGAACCCGGTTCAAGGGGGAGAATGAAGCCATGAGTTTCGTCATGGGCCCTGCCCTGCTGTTCTGCCCTGCCGACCGCCCTGAACGCTTCCAGAAAGCCGCTGAGCGCTCCGATGCCGTCATCCTGGACCTTGAAGATGCGGTGGCCCCTGCAGACAAAAAGCGTGCCAGGGGCGCAATCCTCGCCCAGGTTGGTGCCCAAGGCGATGTCCCCGAGCTTGAACCCACGCGGACCATCATCCGGATCAACCCGGCCGGCACTGAGGACTTCGAAAAGGACCTCCACTGCCTCGCGCATACGCCCTACCGCACGGTGATGCTCGCCAAGACGGAAAGCGCGGAGCAGCTGCGGGCCCTGGAGGGCTTCCACGTCATTGCCCTGTGCGAAACGGCGGCCGGGATCATTAACGCCCCTGCCATCGCCGCCGCGTCCAACGTGGTGGGCCTGATGTGGGGAGCGGAGGACCTCCTCGCGTCCCTCGGCGGCACCTCGAGCAGGACGGACGACGGCGGCTACCGCGCCGTGGCGCTGCACGCCCGGTCGTCGGTGCTGCTGGCGGCAGGGGCCTTCGGCAAGGAAGCCGTGGACGCCGTGTACGTCAACATCCCGGACCTTGAGGGCCTCGGGGCCGAGGCCCGTGATGCCGTGGCTTCCGGATTCAGCTCGAAGGCGTGCATCCACCCCACCCAGGTGGCCGTGGTGCGGGGTGCCTACGCCCCGTCCGAAGCGGATGTTGCCGCGGCCCGGCAACTGCTGGACGCAGCAAACGCGGCGGGCAGCGGAGTATTCCAGTACGACGGCAAGATGATCGACGGGCCCATCCTCAGGCATGCGGAATCCACCATCAGGCGCGCCGGCGTCAGCACCTAAGCGCATTTACTTCCCGCCCTGCTACTGCCGCCGTCCTGGCGCGTGCCGCAGCGAAAGCGGCGGGATGGCCTCGTACAGCGGCGTGCGGATCCAGCGTTGGCCGGTCTCGCGGAACTCTGCCCGGCTGGAGAAGCGGTACAGGTAGGTGCGGGCGCGCACCCAGCGGGGGCGCTCGCCGTCGAACGGGTCATGGCGCAACAGACGCAGCATTGTCCGGTCAGCCTCCAGCAGCTTGGCCAGGAACGCGTAGAACCACTCCTCATGGACGGTCCGGAGCGGCAGGAACCACATGAGCCAGTCGAGCCGCAGGTGGTAGGGGGCGTATTGCCGGGGCAGGCGGCGCACGTCTCCGGGCTTGCCTTTGAAGCCGTACTCCCTCCAGTCCGCGGCATCGTCCGGTTCCTCATCCAGGGTCCCCTCCACCGCAACCTCGATCCGCTGCTTGGTGACCGTGCCGAACGCGCCGTAGGTGTTCACGAGCTGCCAGCGGTTGAAACTGGCATTCATCAGCTGGTGGTGTGAAAACAGGTTGCGGATGGGCCAGTAGCTGAGCACCACGAGCAGCACCGTCGCCGCGAGCGTGATGGCCAGCCACCACAGCGGCGTCTGCTGCTCGATGCCGCCGGCCGCGTGCCAGTCCAGCGGCAGGACGGGCAGCACGGCATGCGCCACCGGATCGCTGACCGCCGCGAAGGCCAGCACGATGGCGATCCAGTTCAACCACGCGAAATTGCCGGTGGCCACGAGCCAGAGCTGGGTGAAGATGATGATGCCGGCAGCGACGCTGGCTATCGGCTGCGGGGCGAAGAGGAAGAACGGCACCACCAGCTGGGCGAAGTGGTTGCCCAGCACCTCCATCCGGTGGAGCGGCTTGGGCAGAAGGTGCGCCTGCCGGCTCAGCGGACCGGGCATCGGCTGCGTCTCGTGGTGGTAGTACAGCGCCGTGAGGTCCCGCCACTCGCGGCCGCCGCGGATCTTGATCATGCCCGCGCCGAATTCCAGGCGGAACACCAGCCAGGCCACGAGGAGCAGGATGGTCCGGGGCGGATCGGTCTGGTTCGAGCCAAGGAACGCCACGGTAAAGCCCGCCTCGAGGAGCAGCATCTCCCAGCCGAAACCGTAGAACGTCTGCCCCACGTTGACGATCGACATATACAGCAGCCACAGCGCCAGGAAGGCTATGAGCGGCAGCCACGGGGGACCGAGCTGCGGAAGGCCGGCAACCAGAAGGGCGGAGATGGCCATCCCCAACGCGCAGACCGCCCGCAGCAGCCGGTCTGAATAGCGCCAGCGGAACAGTGTGGGCCGGCGCAGCCTGGTGAACGCTTCCAGGTAATCCGGCACGGGCAGGAGTCCGCGCTCGCCGAGCAGCGCCGGGAACTGGTTCAGCGATGAAAGAAACGCGACGAAGAACAGTGCCGCTACGCCACGCTGCAGCACTTGCCGGGCGAATTCGTAGTCCGGCGCGTTAAACCAGTCAAGCCACGCGGCCCAGTCCACGCTTCCACGTTACTCACGGCAAGAAACGCGTCAAGATCCTCGACCGATTGCCAAAAATGGCCGCAGCACAGGCTCCAGGAGTGGCCGTTTCTGGCAAACGGCTGGATCCGGCGTCGGCTGGAGGTGCGGGATACTTAAGCAATGCGCAGAATCGTCCTCCTCGGATCCACCGGTTCCATCGGCACCCAGGCGATTGACGTCGTCGACGGCGCCCCGCACCTTTTCGAGGTGGTGGCGCTGAGCGCGGGCGGCGGCAACCTGGAACTCCTCGCGCGTCAGGCGGTCCATACGCACGCCCTGGCAGTGGGGATCGCCTCCGGCGACCCGGGCCGGCTCCAGGAACTGATCGACGATGCCGCCCGTTCGGCAGGTCTTTCGTCCTACCGGCCGGACATCATCGCCGGCCCGGACGCCGCCACCAGGATCGCGGCCATGGATGCCGACGTTGTGCTTAACGGCATTACCGGTTCCATCGGCCTGGCGCCGACGCTCGCCGCCCTTGAGGCCGGAGCCACACTCGCGCTCGCGAACAAGGAATCCCTGATCGTTGGCGGCTCGCTCGTCAAGGCCGCCGCCGCGGACGGGCAGATTGTGCCCGTGGACTCCGAACACTCCGCCATCGCCCAATGCCTGCGCTCAGGCTCCGCCGCCGAGGTGGACCGGCTCATCCTCACGGCGTCCGGCGGTCCGTTCCGCGGCCGCACGCGCGAACAGCTTGCAGGCGTCAGCCCGGAGGCAGCCCTCGCGCACCCCACCTGGGACATGGGCCTGATGGTCACCACCAACTCTGCCAGCCTCGTAAACAAGGGGCTGGAAGTGATCGAGGCTCACCTGCTGTTCGACATTCCGCTTGACCGTATCGACGTCGTGGTTCATCCGCAGTCCGTGGTCCATTCCATGGTCCAGTTCGTGGATGGCTCCGTCATCGCCCAGGCCTCGCCGCCGGACATGCGTCTGCCCATCGCCCTCGGCTTGGGGTGGCCGGACCGGGTTCCGAACGCGGCGTCGCCGTGTGACTGGACCCAGGCCACGAGCTGGACCTTCGAGCCACTCGACGGCGTCGCATTCCCCGCCGTCAGGCTTGCCAAGGACGCGGCCAGGCAGGGGAGCACGTTCCCTGCTGTATTCAACGCGGCCAACGAGGAAGCCGTCATGGCGTTCCATGGCGGCCGCATCCGGTTCACCGACATTGTGGATACCATCGAAGCTGTCCTCAGCGAACATCCGGGTTCCTCCCGGCTAACGGTCGAGTCCGTGCTGGATGCTGAAAGGTGGGCACGCGCGCGCACCCACGAACGTTTAGCAGTGAGCAGTCTCTAGGAAGCAGCAGATCAAAGCATGAGTCCCGTTATTCTCTTTATCCTCGGTGTGGCCTTCGTGGCGGTGGGCATCGCCGCCTCCATTGCCCTGCATGAGGTGGGCCATCTGCTTCCCGCCAAACTGTTCAAGGTGCGAGTCACCAAGTACATGATCGGGTTCGGCCCCACGCTGTGGTCCAGGAAAAAGGGTGAGACGGAATACGGCTTCAAGGCCCTGCCACTGGGGGGCTTCGTGTCGATGATCGGCATGTACCCGCCCAACAAGGACGACGGTTCGGTGCGCCCCTCCAGCACCGGCATGTTCCAGACGCTGGCCACCGAGGCACGGTCCATGGCCCATGAAGAGGTGCAGCCGGGCGACGAAGACCGGCTGTTCTACCGGCTTCCGGTCTGGAAAAAAATCGTCGTGATGCTCGGCGGGCCGGCCATGAACATGCTGCTCGGTCTCGTGCTGACCGCTGTGATGCTCATGGGCTTTGGCCTGGCCGAGCCGACGACGACGGTCGCCGACGTTTCGAAATGCCAGGTCAAGGCGGGGGAGACGGTCGATCCGGACTCCGCAGCGTGCAAGCTCACGCCCGCCGCCGCCGCCGGCCTCAAGCCGAACGACGTCATCACCTCGTTCGACGGCAAGGCCGTGACTGACTGGGCTGAGCTCACCGGTTGGATCCGCGCATCCGCCGGCCGGGAGGTGCGCATCACTGTGGAGCGGGACGGCGCAACGGTGAACACAACGGTCACCCCGGTGCTGTCGTCGCGTCCGGTCGTCGGCGCAGACGGACGGCAGGCAAAGGACGACCAGGGCAAGCCCATGTACCAGGACGTCGGCTTCCTCGGCATCGGTGCGCAGACCGCCCTGGTTGCCCAGCCGGCGTCGTCCGTCCTGCCCATGGCGGGAGAGAATATCCGCCAGATTGCCGGCGTGATCCTGAACCTCCCCGCGCGGGTTGCAGGCGTGGCGCAGGCCGCGTTCAGTGAGGAGCCCCGGGATCCGAACGGCCCCATCAGCGTCGTCGGCGTGGGCCGGGTGGCGGGCGAGGTTGCGGCGATGGAAGAGGTGCCGGTGCAGTCCAGGCTGGCCGCGCTGGTCGGGCTGCTCGCCGGCCTGAACTTCGCTCTCGCGGTCTTCAACCTGGTGCCGCTGCTGCCTCTCGACGGCGGCCACGTTGCAGGGGCGCTGTACGAAGGAGCCCGGCGCCGCGTGGCGAAGCTCTTCGGCAAACCGGATCCGGGCGCGTTCGATATCGCCAAACTGCTGCCTGTGACCTATGTGGTGGCCGTGCTGTTGATGGGGATGGGCGCGCTGCTCATTTATGCGGACATCGTGAAGCCCGTCAATCTCTTCGGCTGACCTTTTTCGGTTGATTCCCGATTATCAGCTTTTCGCGGCTGATTTCTGTTTATCAGCTGTTAATGATTGATATTTGGGAATCAGCCGACTACGGTTGTGACATGTACGTCCTGACCATTGACCAGCGCGGCAGCAGCACCGACATAGACCGGGTACCCGCCTTGCTTGAGGGGCTGCGCCTGACGGACGGCCTGCGCCCGACAGGCGGCCGCTTTGAACGCTCGGTGGGCGATGAGGTCCAGGGCGTCCTCAGTGAACCGGGGGATGTGGTGGAAGTGGCGCTCCACGCGCTCCGCAGCGGCCTCTGGTATGTGGGCATCGGCATCGGGTCCGTGAATGAGCCGCTGCCCGAAAGCCCCCGGGAAGGATCAGGGGCGGCCTTCGTTGCGGCGCGGCAGGCGGTGGACCGGGCCAAGGCTGCGGCCAGCCACGTTCCGCTGGCCGTCATGTCCGGCGGTGTCCCGCGCGCTGGGGCTAAAGCGCGTGGCGATGAAGCCGGAGCCAGGGCGTGCGCCAACGCCGAAGCCGTCCTGCGCCTCGTGGGGCGGCTGGTCCAAGAGCGCACCGAGGCGCAATGGCGCGTGGTGGACGCACTGCGCGCCCGGAACGGGCGAGATCCCGGCCGGCACGGGCAGCAGAAGCAGGTGGCGCAGGAACTGGGAATCAGCGAACAATCGGTGAGCCGGGCCATCATCAGGTCCGGTTGGCAGGAAGAATGGGCGGCGAGACCCGCAGTGGAAATGCTGCTGGCCACCGCGCATGGGCTGGTTCTGGAAGCATCCGGCCCGGAAGCACCCAACCGAGGAGAACGGTGAACGCACTCTGGATCGCCCTGGCCCTGCTGACGGCAGGCTTCGTCGGCTGGCCGGTGACGGCCCTCGTGTTCAGGCTCGCACGCACGATCGATGACAAAGCCGACGCCGCCGCCGGTCCGGCCGCCAGCACGGATGACCCGTCCGCCGATGTCACCGTGGACCGTGCAAGCCCGGCCGGGCCTGGAGGAACGGTGGCCCCCGGGAACTCCGTGAACGGCGATATTACGGTGCCGGGTGCTGCGCCGGCGGAACAACCCGCCACGCGGATCCTGCGGGGCGGGGCCATCATTGGGGTGCTGGAACGGCTGGCAGTGTGCCTTGCCATCCTCGCAGGGCAGCCTGTGGCCATCGCCTACGTGGTGGCCATCAAAGGCCTGGGACGCTTTGCCGAACTCAAGGAGACGCCGGTTGCCGCCGAACGGTTCATCATTGGCACCCTTTCGTCGATGCTGTGGGCTGCCGGCGTTGCGGCCTTTACGAAGGTGGTGCTCCTCGGCTAGGGCAGCCGCGGGATAGGGTATCTGTATGACTGTTTTTGCTGTTGAGTACGTGTATGACGCCGAATCCTCCGAAGCCCGCAGCGCCAGCCGCCCCTCGCACCGCGAATGGACCGCGGCGCTGGCCCAGGACGGGGTACTCCTGGCGAGCGGACCCTACGGTGACGGCGCCGGAGCCCTGCTGATCTTCAAAGCCGCCGACGAGAACGCCCTGAACGACATTCTCAAGCAGGACCCCTTCGCCTCCGCCGGCGTCATCTCCGGCACCCGCACCACGGAATGGGTTCCCGTGACCGGCCTTCTCGCCGACCACGCATAGCCCGCCACTACATTTTTCGATACAAGGAGACCACGTGACCTCGGTCAGCCTGGGAATGCCATCCGCACCGCCTCCCGTCCTTGCTCCGCGCCGCAAGACGCGGCAGATCAAGGTCGGCCCCGTGGGCGTCGGTTCCGATTCGCCCATCAGCGTGCAGTCGATGACCACCACTCCCACCACGGACATCAACGCCACCCTGCAGCAGATCGCCGAGCTGACCGCGACCGGCTGCGACATCGTCCGTGTGGCCTGCCCTTCAGCGGATGACGCTGAAGCCCTTCCGATCATTGCCCGGAAGTCGCAGATCCCGGTCATTGCCGACATCCACTTCCAGCCGAAGTACGTCTTCGCGGCCATCGAGGCCGGCTGCGCCGCCGTGCGCGTCAACCCCGGAAACATCCGTAAGTTCGATGACCAGGTCAAGGAGATCGCCAGGGCGGCCAAGGACCACGGCACCTCCATCCGCATCGGCGTCAACGCCGGGTCGCTGGAGCCAGGCATCCTGAAGAAGTACGGAAAAGCCACGCCGGAAGCGCTGGTGGAATCCGCCGTCTGGGAGGCCTCCCTGTTCGAGGAGCACGGCTTCCACGACTTCAAGATCTCCGTCAAGCACAACGACCCCGTCATCATGGTGGCGGCGTACGAGATGCTCGCCGAAAAAGGGGACTGGCCCCTGCACCTGGGCGTGACCGAGGCAGGCCCCGCCTTCCAGGGCACCATCAAGTCCGCCACGGCCTTTGGCGCCCTGCTGTCGCGGGGGATTGGCGACACCATCCGCGTTTCCCTCTCCGCCCCGCCGGTCGAGGAGATCAAGGTGGGCAACCAGATCCTGCAGTCGCTGAACCTGCGCCCGCGCAAACTCGAAATTGTGTCCTGCCCGTCCTGCGGCCGCGCCCAGGTGGACGTCTACACTCTTGCCGAACAGGTGACCGCCGGTTTGGAAGGCATGGAGATCCCGCTGCGCGTTGCCGTCATGGGCTGTGTCGTCAACGGACCGGGCGAAGCACGCGAAGCGGACCTTGGAGTTGCCTCTGGCAACGGCAAGGGCCAGATATTCGTGAAGGGCGAGGTCATCAAGACTGTCCCTGAGAGCCAGATTGTTGAGACACTGATCGAAGAGGCCATGCGTATCGCGGAAGAGATGGGGGAGGCCGATGGCGAAGATGCTGTCAAGGGTAGCCCCGTGGTTAGCGTCTCATAAGGACGGAGCAGCTCCGGACAGGACAACTGTCCGGACACTGGGTGCCGCGGATACAGCCGGGCTGCGCGAGCTGGCCGGCGCTGATCCTGTGGCCAATGTCTTTATCCTGTCTCATCTGGAATCGACGGGGACGGCTGCCCCGACTCCCGGAGGCGCCAATATCCTGGGTGTCTTCGACGGAGATTCGCTGGTTGGCGCCTGCTGGGCAGGCGCCAACCTCGTCCCGGTGCAGCTGGCCCCCGCCCTGACCGGGGCAGTTGCTGCTGCAGCCCACCGTTCGGGCCGCAGGTATGCGTCCATCTTCGGTCCCGCCCCCACCGTGCTGGCGCTGCACAGCCAGCTGGAGCATCTGGGGCACCTCGCTCACGAAGTACGGGCGGACCAGCCCCTGATGACCATCGCCGGCCCGCCCGCCGTCGAGCCCAACTGGCAGCTGGGCTTCGGGCAGGACGCCGACTTCGACACCATCCTCCCCGCCTGCGCTGCCATGTTCGAGGAGGAAGTGGGCTATTCGCCGTACCTGGGAGGGCGTGACTTCTACAGCCGGCGGGTCGCGGGACTGATCCGCCAGGGCCACTCGCTGGTGCACCTGAATAATGGCGAAGTGGTGTTCAAAGCCGAGCTCGGTGCCGTGACCTCAGAGGTCACGCAGGTGCAGGGCGTGTGGATGAACCCCAGTTACCGGGGACTTGGCCTCAGTGCAGGTTACATGGCGGCCGTGGTGCTGCTGGCCCAAAAAATAGCTCCGATCACCAGTCTCTATGTGAACGACTACAACTCGCGCGCCCGTGCCACCTACGAGCGAGTTGGCTTCCGCCAGGCGGGAACGTTCGCCACCGTTCTCTTCTGAGCGCCAGAACGATTCAGTGCAGGGCAGATTTGAAATCGGTGACTGCCATCACATAGGTTCTACCTAATCGTGCCTGCGGGTGCGGGATGGTCTCAGAGAATTAACGGCATGACCGGCCGTGGAGCCACGTCACCACAGGGATGACCAGCCGGCGACGGCCAGGGGCTTCTGCTGTGGGGCGTGGCTCTTCTGTTGCGCTTCAGTTCAGTTGCGGTGCGAGCCCCGCGGAACCCCCGCGGAACCCGAGGCCTTGCCTTGCCGGTAGATTAGTACCCAGACATTTCAGCACTTCCCCCAGAAACGGATACGTACCCGTGGTCCTTCGACTTTCCAAGCTGTTCCTGCGCACCCTGCGCGAAGACCCCGCCGACGCTGAGGTAGCGAGCCACCGGCTCCTTGTCCGTGCCGGCTACATCCGCAGGGCTGCGCCGGGCATCTATACGTGGCTGCCGCTGGGTTTGAGCGTCCTGCGCAAGGTGGAGCAGGTGATCCGCGAGGAGATGGCCGCCATCGGCGCCCAGGAAGTCCACTTCCCGGCCCTGCTGCCCAAGGAGCCCTACGAGGCCACGAACCGCTGGACGGAGTACGGCGAGGGCATCTTCCGGCTCAAAGACCGGAAGGGTGGTGACTACCTCCTCGCCCCGACGCACGAGGAAATGTTCACCCTGCTGGTCAAGGATCTCTACTCCTCGTACAAGGATCTGCCGCTGAGCATCTACCAGATCCAGAACAAGTACCGCGACGAGGCCCGCCCGCGTGCCGGCCTGCTGCGTGGCCGCGAGTTCATCATGAAGGACTCGTACTCCTTCGACGTGGACGACGCCGGCTTGGACGCGAGCTACAACGCGCACCGCGCCGCCTACCTGAAGATCTTCGAACGGCTCGGCCTGGACGTAGTTCCGGTGGCCGCCACGGCAGGCGCCATGGGCGGCTCCAGGAGCGAAGAATTCCTGCACCCCACGGAGATCGGCGAAGACACGTTCGTGCGTTCCGCCGGAGGGTATGCGGCCAACGTCGAGGCCGTGACCACCGTTGTCCCGGCCGAGATTGACTACACCAACGCACCCCCTGCCGAGATCCGGGACACCCCGAACACGCCGACCATCGAGACCCTCGTCGCCGCCTCCAACGAGCTCGTTCCCCGCAGCGATGCCGACGGCGGCCCGTGGACTGCCGCCGACACGCTAAAGAACGTGGTCCTCGCCGTCACCCTGCCCACGGGTGAGCGCCAGATCGTCGTCATCGGCGTGCCCGGTGACCGGGGCATCGACCTCAAGCGGGTCGAGGCGAACATCGGCGCCTACCTCCCCGTTGCCGGGGAAATCACCGTTGAGGCTGCGGGGGACGAGGACCTCGCCAAGAACCCCCTCATCGTCCGCGGATATCTTGGCCCGGGCATGTCACTGGCGTCGCCCCTGCTCGGCCTCGAGGGCGCCGCCAAGCTCCTCTACCTCGTGGACCCGCGCGTCGTCAGCGGCACCTCATGGGTGACCGGTGCCAACATGGCCGGCAAGCACGTATTCGGCCTCGTGGCAGGCCGAGACTTCGGCTGGGACGGCGTCATCGAGTGCACCGAAGTGCGTGCCGGTGACGAAGCTCCGGACGGGTCCGGCCCACTGGAGACGGCGCGCGGCATCGAAATGGGGCACATCTTCCAGCTCGGCCGCAAGTACGCCGAAGCCCTGGAACTGAAGGTCCTGGACCAGAACGGCAAGCAGGTCGTGGTTACCATGGGCTCCTACGGCGTGGGCGTGACGCGTGCCGTGGCCGCCCTGGCGGAATCGAACCATGACGCCAAGGGCCTGGTCTGGCCCCGCTCTGTGGCCCCGGCGGATGTCCACGTCGTGGCCGTCGGACGTGGCGAGGAGATCTTCGCCGCAGCGGAACAGCTCGCCCTCGAGCTCGAAGCCGCCGGCCTTGACGTGATCTACGACGACCGCCCCAAGGTCTCTCCGGGCGTGAAGTTCGGCGATGCCGAACTCATCGGCGTCCCCACGATCCTGGCCGTCGGCAAGGGACTCGTGGACGGCGTCGTCGAGATCAAGGACCGCCGCAGCGGCGAAGCGGAAAATGTGGCCGTGGACAAGGCCGTTGACTTCGTGGTCAACGCCGTCCGCAGCAACTGACACCCCCGCAGTCCCGCAGGTGCTATCGGGCTTCGAATCGATACAGCTCGCCACCATCATCCTGATCGTGGTGGCGGGCTTCGCCGCAGGATGGGTCGACGCCGTGGTGGGCGGCGGCGGCCTGCTGCAGCTTCCGGCGCTTTTGCTGGTCCCGGGCATCACGCCGGTGCAGGCACTCGCCACGAACAAGATGGGCTCCATCTTCGGCACCACCACCAGCGCCGTCACGTACTATGGGCGGGTCCGCCCGGACCTTCGCACGGCGCTGCCCATGGCGGCGATAGCCCTGGCCGGCAGTTTCGGTGGCGCCTTGCTGGCAGCCCGTCTGCCGGCCGAGGTGTTCAAGCCCATCATCGTCGTGGCGCTGGTCGCCGTCGCGCTGTTCACGGCGCTCAAGCCTGACGCCGGTCACCTGACCGTTCTCAGGCACGACGGCGGGACCCACTATGTGGTGGCCTGCACCATTGGCGGCGTGATTGGCTTTTACGACGGCCTGATCGGTCCGGGCACGGGGTCATTCCTGGTCATCGCCCTGGTGTCGGCCATGGGCTACGCGTTTCTTGAGGCAAGCGCCAAGGCCAAAATCGTCAACATGGCCACGAACGCCGGCGCGCTGTTGTTCTTCCTGCCGCACGGCTCGCTGCTGTGGGGAATCGGCCTGCTCCTGGGGCTGGCCAACATGGCAGGGGGCTACCTGGGCGCCCGCACTGCGGTCCGGCAGGGGAGCCGCTTCGTGCGCCTGGTTTTCCTCGTGGTGGTCGCTGCCCTCATCGTGAAGCTGGGCTTCGACGTCTGGCAGGAAAACTTCGCCTGAGTGGCCTCTTCGCAGGTGCCCCGGAGCGGCGTAGCATGCCCCTATGTCAGCGGGTGCGGAACCGTATGAGGAAGCCCTTGCTGCGGCCGTCCGTCATGCCATCCGCTGGCTCGAAAGCCAGCCACACCGCAGGGTAGGCCCGCAGCAGGCGGCCCGTGAACTCGCGGCAGCGTTCGACGGCGGGCTGCCGCAGTCCGGCACGGCCCCGGCAGACGTCGTGGACTACCTGGCCAGCCACGCCGAACCCGGCCTCATGGCCATGCCTTCAGGGCGCTTTTTCGGCTGGGTCATCGGCGGCACGCTGCCGGCCGCCATGGCGGCGGACTGGCTGGTCAGCTCGTGGGACCAAAACTCTGCGCTCCGCTATGCCACACCGGCCATTGCCGCCATCGAAGAGGCTGGCGGCAACTGGCTGCTCCAGTTGCTCGGCCTGCCGGAGGAATCCGACGTCGGCTTCGTCACCGGAGCCACGATGGCCAACTTCACCGGGATGGCGGCCGCGCGGTGGCGGCTGATGCAGGACGCCGGCTGGGATCTGGACCGCGACGGACTCTTCGGGGCGCCCCGGATCCATTGCATTGTGGGGGAGGCGCGCCACGAGACGGTTGACCTCGCGCTGCGCTATCTGGGCATGGGCAGCCCCACCGTGGTTCCCTCCGACAGCCAGGGGCGCATCAACGCTGCCGAGCTGGACTGTGCGCTGGACCGCATCGCCCTGGAACACGGCACCCGGGATCGCATCGCCCGGGAACGCGATGACCCGAACCGCGATGACCCAAACCACGGCGCCCAAAGTCCCAGGTCCGCCCCGATACTGGTGTGCCTGCAGGCCGGGGACGTCCACTCCGGGGCTTTCGACCCCTTTACCGCGGCGATCGCGGTGTCGAAGGCGCACGGCGCCTGGGTGCACGTGGACGGAGCGTTCGGGCTTTGGGCCGCGGCCGTCCCGGAACTCGCCGGGCTGACAGCAGGCGTGGAGCAGGCCGACTCCTGGGCGACTGACGCCCACAAGAGCCTGAACGTCCCGTACGACTGCGGCATCGTCGTCGTGAGGGACGCTCAGGCGCTGCGCAGCGCAATGGGACTGCACGCCAGCTACCTCCTTCAGGATGCCGACGGCTCCGGCGATCCCAGCCACAGGGTTCCGGAACTTTCCCGCAGGGCCAGGGGTGTGCCGGTGTGGGCAGCACTGAAATCGCTGGGGCGCGAGGGCGTGGCCGAACAGGTCCGCCGCTTTGCGTCGACCGCGGCGCAACTGGCGGAAAAGCTCGCAGCCATCGACGGCGTGGAGGTCCTGAACGAGGTCGGGTTCACGCAGATCACGCTGGCCTTCGGCGACGACGCCACAACCCGCGATGTGGCGGAGAGGCTCATTGCCGACGGAACGGTGTGGATGTCCGGGTCCCGCTGGCACGGCAGGGACGTGGTGCGGATATCCGTGAGCAACTGGACAACCGACGCCGGTGACGTCGCTACGGCAGTGGAGGCAGTGCGGGTGGCACTCGAAACGGTCCGTGGCCGCCCCTGAGGGCGCAGGAGGCCGTTGCCCTAAACCGGCGGCGAATCCCCGGGGGCCTGGCCCGGCTCGGGCAGCGCATGCGCCGGAGGGAGCCCCTCCAGTGTCCGTCCGGCAAGGGTGCTGGCAACCCACAGGGACCGGGCGAGGTCACCGCCGTGGCCCGGCTTTGAAGCATAGGACAGGGCGTTGTCCACTTCGCGGGCGAGGCTCCACTGGCGGGCTACCTCGGCATCGAGCCCGGCCGCCATGCTGAAGTCGCGGCATCGGGCCCGCAGCCCTGCTTCCGGATCCGCGGCAGGCAGGTCCGGTATCCGGTTCCACAGGACGGGAGCCACGCCGAACTCCGCTTCACCCACCATGGGCTGCGGATCGATGGCGGCATAAGACGCGTGTCCGGGGCCCCCGTCCAGCCTCGCGAGGATGTTGAGAAAATGGAAATCCGTGTTGACGAGCACGTCAGTGCCTGTCCGGCGGCCCACGGCGCCCCTGGTCTGGCACACCTCAAGTGCGGCTTCCAGGAGCCACCGGGGGAAGGGCCGTCCGAGCTGCTCCCATTCGGCCGGAAGATCGTCGCTCCACTGCTCGGCCCTTGCGGCGACGTGCACAAACTCCCGCCATTGCGTCCGGCCGTCGGGAACGATGCTCAGCTCCCGCATGAGCCTGCCCCACACGTCGACGGCAATGTCCATTGGTTCTGACTGGAGCGACCTCTCGGCATCCAGCCGTTCGAGGAGCATCGAGCAGGTTCCGGCGTCCGAGGCAAGCAGGCGGACGGCTCCATGCCCGTTCCAGAGAGCCAGTGCATGCCGTTCCACGAGGGCTTCGTCGTGGGGGAAGGCCACTTTCAGGGCTGCAGGAACCCCCTGCGCCCGCACCGGCACTACGATTCCGCCGTGCCCGCTCCATGGCAGGGCGCCGGGCTCCAGGTCAACCTCCAGATCCCAGCGCTCGATGCGGCTGCGCACAAGCCCGGGGAGGGAAGCCAGCCACGACCGGCCGGCGCTGCTGCGGGAGTAGCGGCGCGCAAAGTCCGGGGGTATGGGAAGGGCGGTTGTGCGGCTCATCAGCCCCATCGTAGTTGACGCGGCCTTCCCGCCGGCCGATGCCCGCCGCTCCGGAAATACCGCGGGTGCGGCAGTGGCGCCGCCCGCCTAGACGATCCCGCTGGCCCCCAGCAGGTTGCCGATGGTGAACGTCGCGGCAAGTGCGAGCCCGCCGCCCACCACCACGCGTGTGGCGGCGCGGACCTTGGATCCGCCGCCGATCCAGGCGGCGAGGGCACCGGTGAGGGCCAGGGCCACCAGGACGGCTCCGAACGTGACGGCAACGCGGATGTTTTCCGGTGGCAGCAGGATTGCAAGCATGGGCAGAACCGCACCCAGAGTGAAGGCAATGGCCGAGGCAAACGCGGCATGCCATGGGCTCACGATGTCCTGTTCGTCGATGTTCAGTTCCGCCGACAGGTGGGCCGCCAAGGCGTCGTGCTCGGTGAGTTCCCGGGCCACCTTTTGAGCCGTTTCCTCGGTGAGGCCCTTGCTCCGGTAGATGGCCGTGAGTTCGAGCAGCTCGTCCTCAGGCTCCTCGGCGAGCTCGCGGCGTTCCTTTTCGATCAGGTCCTTTTGGCTGTCGCTTTGGCTGCTGACAGATACGTACTCGCCCAGGGCCATGGAAACTGCGCCGCCCACCATGCCCGCGGCGCCCGCAGCGAGGATCGGGCCGTGCTCGCTGGTGGCGCCCGCCACGCCCACAACGATTGCGGCGACCGAGACGATGCCGTCGTTCGCGCCGAGGACGCCGGCGCGAAGCCAGTTCAGGCGGTGGACCATGTCGTTGTTGTGGGGCTCGTTGTTGTGCCATCCGTCGTGGGGAGATCCTGCAACGTCCGCTGACTCCATGGCTCCAGCAAACCACCACGGCATCCTGCCTGCCAGAGGGCGGCAGGAAATTAGGACGGCGGGGACACGGGCGACGCCGTGGGCGTGGCGGTTTCCGGCAAGGGGGGAAGCTGCGAGGTGTCGAGCACCAGTCCGGGGACGGGGCCGGGATCGGATCCCCAGCCCACGGCACGCTGTGCGGCTCCCAGGAGCGATGCGATCGCCCAGTGCCTGGTGGGCCCGTCACTGAGCGCCACAAGGTCGCCGTAGACGGGCAAGGTACCGGCCTCGAGGCTGGCCAATCCGGCGGCCGGATTCTTCAGGAATGATGCATCCAGCGCATAGCCGGGTTCGCGGGGCGGGACCGGCGCGCAGTGGACACGGGTGTGGGTCTCTGCCTCGTCCACCAGTGCCTCGTGCGTGGCCAACAGGTCCCTGGCCCGCTGGCTTGCCGCCTGGTCATCGAGCCGGGTGAGCGCCACCTGGTAGCCGTAGACGGTCTCCACCTCCGTGCGGACAACGCGCCCGAGGGCAGCTGTTGCGGAGGCAGCACCGGAGGACTCGTTTGGCTCAGCGGCCACAGGCGGCACTGTGCCGGCCGGCTCAGACGGGACGGAAGCCGGGGCTCCGTTGGCTGACGGCATAGGCGCCGCGGTGCCGGACGGTTGGCATCCGGTTGCCAGGGTACGCATTGGTGCCGGGGCGGGAGGCAGGTCAGGAACCGGTGTCCCGGAGGCCCCGGCGAGGGCGATCGCCTGCACCAGTTGTGCGGTGCCGACGGCCGCCAGCAGGCGCGCCATCCCGCCGTCGGCTGTGTGAGCATGGGCGAGGCGCAGCTTGCCGCTGGCAGACAGCCCGGCTGCCAGGGAGGAAGCCGACGGCGGAGGAGAGGCAGTTGCAGGTCCACCGGCGGTGGCCGGCGCCGCAGTCTCAGAACCCGCAGACTTCGATCCCGCAGATTCCGATCCCGCAGATTCCGTCTGCGACGGGGAAGGAACAGCAGACTCAGCGGCATCGGAGGGAAGCAGCAGCGCCCTCGCCTGGGTAGTCAGCAATGTCACAGTGCGTGAGTACATCAGCCGCTCCGCGCCGGAGGAGTCCTTCGCCAGGTGCTGGCTGACTGACCTCAGCCGCAGGGTCTCAGCCAGGGCGGATGCCCGTGCCTGCTCGGAAAAAGGCGGGGCGGCAGGCTCCGCAGAGGGCCGCGGAATCAGGGCAAAACCCAGGCTGAGCACCAGGAGAGCCGTGAAGGCGGCGAGGGCATAGCGGAAATAGTTCGTCGTCCGGCCGCTTTCCCTGGTGTCCTCTTTCACAACAGACTATGTTGTCACGGCTGCAGCGAACTCCGTGCACCAAGGCCGCCGGAATATCGTTACGCTAGTAGTCACAACATCATCTATAGGGAGGCGGCCGGCATCGTGAGCAATGCAGAAGCCACGACTTCATCAGACCGGACCGACGCGGGAAAGGCTGAGCCCGCGGCTGTCCTTAACCCCGAGGCTGAACGCCTCCGGTCTTTGCTTGAGCCCGCGGTCCTGGCGCACAGGCTGTACCTGGAGGATGTTGCCATCAACGTCGCAGGCTCCAACCGCGTGGTCCATGTGGTGGTGGACCTGCCCCAGGAAGAAACGGGCGGGGTCAGCCTCGATGTCATCGCGGACATCTCCAAGGAACTCTCCGACATTCTGGACAATGACCCCAGCACGGACAGCCGCCCGTACGACCTCGAGGTTTCCTCGCCGGGAGTGGGGCGCCCCCTGAAGGAACCCCGGCACTGGCACCGTGCCCGCGGCCGGATGGTGAGCGTCAGCGTGATCCAGGGTGACAACGTCACGGGCCGGATCCAGTCGGTTGATGATTCCGGTGTGACGCTGGTTCCGGAAATTGCCGTGAAAAAAGGCATGAAGCCCAAGCAGGGTGACCCCGTAAAACTTCCTTTCGACAAGATCCGCAGCGGAAAAGTCGAAATTGAGTTCAGCCACCTCGACGAGGCCGGTCTGGAAAACGAGCACAATGGACCTTCTGAGGAGGCCTGATGGATATTGACATGAGCGCACTGAGACTCCTGGAGCGTGAGCGCGAAATCCCGCTGGATCTCCTCATCCCCACGATCGAGCAGGCACTGCTGGTTGCCTACCACAAGTCCCCGGGCGCCTTCGAGAAAGCCCGCGCGGAACTGGACCGCAAGAGCGGGCATGTGACCATCTGGGCCACGGAAATCGACGACGACGGCGTGCCCATCGGCGAGTTCGAGGACACGCCTGCCGGTTTCGGCCGGATCGCGGCGAGCACCGCGCGCCAGATCATCCTCCAGCGGCTTCGCGACGTTGAGGACGACAACGTCCTGGGCGAATTCAAGGGCCGTGAGGGCGAACTCGTGGCGGGTCTGATCCAGCAGGGCAACAACCCGCACATGATCCAGGTCAACCTGGGAACTGTAGAAGCGCTGCTGCCGCCGCCCGAGCAGGTCCCGGGGGAGAAGTACATCCACGGAAACCGGCTCCGTGCCTACGTGATCGACGTGCACCGCGGCACCAAGGGCCCTTCCATCACGCTGTCCCGGTCGCACCCGGGCCTCGTGCGGAAGCTCTTCGAGCTGGAGGTTCCGGAAATCGCCGACCACTCGGTGGAGATCGTCGCGCTGGCCCGCGAAGCCGGGCACCGCACCAAGATCGCCGTGAAGGCCAACACCCCGGGCATTAACGCCAAGGGCGCCTGCATCGGCGAAATGGGTTCCCGCGTGCGCGCAGTCATGACCGAGCTGAACGACGAAAAGATTGACATCGTCGACTTCAGCGAGGATCCCGCGACGTTCATCGCCAGCGCGCTGTCCCCGTCGCGTGTGAATTCCGTCACCATTACGGATGAGGCCACCCGGTCCGCCCGCGTTGTTGTGCCGGATTACCAGCTGTCCCTCGCCATCGGCAAGGAAGGCCAGAACGCCCGGCTCGCGGCGAAGCTGACCGGCTGGCGCATCGACATTGTGTCCGACGCTGCGGCGCCGCGCACGTAAAAGGAACGTTTCCGCAGTTCACCCGCGCCTGGGCCGGACATGAAACTGCCCGCGATTGCCGCGGGCAGTTTCGTCCGGCATTTCGGGTCAGGGGGCCCTGAGGGGCTAGAATGGAACATGACCGTGCCTAGCAGCCGGCATCAGTGTGCCCATATGTGTTCCCGCCTCTGCCAGACGGCAGCGGCAGAGCAGTGGGCAGGCAGATAAGTACAGGCAGGAAGATACTCGACAGTGGCAGCAGTGCAACACCTCGGGAATCAGCCGGAACGTACCTGCATCGGATGCCGAAAGAAAGGGCCACGGTCTGAGTTACTCCGGCTCGTCTCCGACGCCGGCGGATCATCCGCTGTCGTAGTGGATGAACGACGCCGGATGGCTGGCCGGGGTGCATGGCTGCACCCCAGCGAAGCGTGCCTGGCCCTGGCGGTCAAGCGGCGTGCATTTGGAAGGGCCCTCAAGGGCGTTACCGATACCGCAGCCGTCGAACGCCGGATCATGGCAGACACGCACGCCGTGGACACCCCGGTGGCCGCAGCAACAACCGTCCAACCTGAAAGCGGGTCAGAAAACTGATGGAAACCCGATGAGTTCCCAGCGATGAGTGCGCAACGATGACAACTTTGTTGCGCTCTGCAATGGACCTTTCAGCTGCACTCGCGGCGGAGGTCCGCAGTAAGAAGTAGACGGTTCGTGCCTGGCTCGGTGCGGACCGAGACAGGAGAAATGTGGCCAAGGTCCGCGTACATGAGCTTGCTAAAGAGCTCGGTATTACTTCCAAAGATGCAGTGACAAAACTGCAGGAACTGGGCGAATTCGTTCGCTCTGCCTCTTCCACCATTGAGGCCCCCGTTGTGCGGAAACTCCGCAACGCCTTCCCGGCTGCGGCCGCTTCGAAGACCGAAGCGCCCGCCAGCGCTCCCAAGGCTCCGGCCAAGGCAGCAGAATCACGCCCCGCTCCGGCTCCCGGTCCGGCTGCCCCGAAGGCCCAGGCACCTGCCCCGGCAACGGCATCTGCACCGGCACCGGCACCGGCACCCAAGGCTGAAACTCCGGCAGCGCCGGCCGCGCCTGCAGCACCTGCTGCTCCCGCTGCCGCAACCCCGGCAGCTCCCTCCCCGGCTGCCCCCGCCGCTCCCTCGACGGGCGCCAAGCCCGGCGCGCGTCCGGCCCCCAAAGCAGATGCCCCGGCAGCGCCCGCGGCTCGACAGGGTGGCTCCGCTCCCCGCCCGGGCGGTCCCCGTCCCGGCAACAACCCGTTTGCAACGTCCCAGGGCATGCCCCGCGGCCGTGGCGGCGACGGAGACCGTCCGCCGCGCCCGGGCAACAACCCGTTCGCGACGTCCCAGGGCATGCCCCGTCCGGGCGGCAGCCGTACTGACGGCGACCGTCCCGGCGGTCCCCGCCCCGCAGCAGGCGCCGGCGGTCCCCGTCCGGGCGCTCCGCGTACCGGTGGGGCTCCGGGCGGACCCCGTCCCGGTGCTCCGCGTACCGGTGGCGCCCCGGGCGCTGGTGGTCCGCGTCCCGCGGGTGGTGCCGGTGGAAACCGTCCCACGCCCGGCATGATGCCCAACCGCACTGAGCGTCCGGCACCGGCTGGTGCAGGCCGTCCCGGCGGCGGAGGCCGCGGTCCGGGCCGTCCAGGCGGCGCTCCCGGAACCGGCGGTCCCGGTGCAGGCGGCGGCGCTCCGGCAGGCGGCGGTTTCGGCAAGGGCGGCCGTGGCCGCGGCGGAACCCAGGGTGCCTTCGGTAAGGGCGGCGCAGGCCGTGGCAAGCAGCGCAAGTCGAAGCGTGCAAAGCGCCAGGAACTTGAGCAGATGAGTGCCCCGTCGCTGGGTGGCGTGAGCGTACCCCGCGGCGACGGCAACACCGTAGTCCGGCTGCGCCGTGGCTCATCCATCACGGACTTCGCCGACAAGATCGAGGCGAACCCCGCTGCGCTGGTGACCGTGCTCTTCCACCTCGGTGAAATGGCAACGGCCACCCAGTCGCTGGATGAGGAAACCTTTGCACTGCTGGGCGAGGAGCTTGGCTACAAGCTTCAGGTCGTATCGCCGGAGGACGAGGAGCGCGAGCTGCTCAGCACCTTCGACATCGACTTCGACGCCGAGCTTGAGGCAGAAGGCGACGAAGACCTCGAGGCACGTCCTCCAGTAGTCACCGTCATGGGCCACGTTGACCACGGTAAGACCCGCCTGCTCGATGCCATCCGCAAGTCCGACGTCATGGCGGGCGAGCACGGCGGCATCACCCAGCACATCGGTGCCTACCAGGTGACGCACAACCACGAAGGCGAAGACCGCAAGATCACCTTCATCGATACCCCTGGCCACGAGGCGTTCACCGCCATGCGTGCCCGTGGTGCGAAGGTCACGGACATTGCCATCCTCGTGGTCGCAGCGGACGACGGCGTTATGCCCCAGACCGTGGAAGCCCTCAACCACGCCCAGGCGGCCAACGTGCCGATCGTCGTGGCCGTGAACAAGATCGACAAGGAAGGCGCCAACCCGGACAAGGTCCGCGGCCAGCTGACCGAGTACGGCCTGGTTCCCGAAGAGTATGGCGGCGACACCATGTTCGTTGAGGTCTCTGCACGCCAGAACCTGAACATCGACGAGCTGCTCGAGGCGGTTCTGCTCACGGCAGATGCCGCGCTGGACATGCGGGCCAACCCGAACAAGGACGCCCGCGGTATCGCGATCGAAGCCAACCTCGACAAGGGCCGCGGTTCCGTGGCAACTGTCCTGGTCCAGTCCGGTAGCCTGCGCGTCGGCGACACGATCGTTGCCGGTACGGCACACGGCCGTGTCCGTGCAATGTTCGACGACGACGGCAGCGCCCTGACCGAGGCCGGCCCGTCCCGCCCCGTTCAGGTCCTGGGTCTGTCCAACGTGCCGCGCGCCGGCGACACCTTCTTCGTGACCGCTGACGAGCGCACCGCCCGCCAGATCGCCGAGAAGCGTGAAGCAGCCGACCGCAACGCCGCCCTGGCCAAGCGCCGCAAGCGCATCAGCCTGGAAGACTTCGACCAGGCCGTCGCCGAAGGCAAGATCGACACCCTCAACCTCATCCTCAAGGGTGACGTGTCCGGTGCCGTGGAAGCCCTTGAAGACGCGCTGCTCAAAATCGACGTCGGCGAGGGTGTCCAGCTCCGCGTTATCCACCGCGGTGTCGGTGCCATCACGCAGAACGACGTCAACCTGGCAACGGTCGACAGCGCCGTCATCATCGGCTTCAACGTCAAGCCTGCCGAGCGTGTTGCCGAACTGGCAGACCGCGAAGGCGTGGACATGCGCTTCTACTCCGTCATCTACTCAGCAATCGATGACATTGAGATGGCCCTCAAGGGCATGCTCAAGCCGGAGTACGAGGAAGTCCAGCTTGGCACCGCCGAGGTCCGCGAGGTGTTCCGTTCCTCCAAGTTCGGCAACATTGCAGGCTCCATCGTTCGCTCGGGCATTATCCGACGCAACACGAAGGCCCGCATCAGCCGCGACGGCAAGGTCATCGGCGACAACCTCACCGTTGAGACGCTCAAGCGCTTCAAGGACGACGCCACCGAGGTCCGCACGGACTTCGAGTGTGGTATCGGTCTTGGCTCGTACAACGACATCAACGAAGGCGACATCATCGAGACCTTCGAGATGCGCGAGAAGCCGCGCGTCTAGTCTGAGCTACACAGGGTCGGGGCCGTTGGATTTTTCCGGCGGCCCCGCCCCTTCGCTGGGCGGCATTGGATCTGCGATCCATTGCCGCCCAGCTCCGGCAGGCCCGATGCCACTCCCTGGCCGCCGGAAAAACCCAACGCGGTTCCGTTGTGAACTCGCCTTTAGTGCGTGGCAATGAATCAAGAATGAGTGCGATGGCAGCCTAAGCGCCGTCGTACATCCAAATATTTAGGAGTGGAAATGGCTGATCCGGCACGCGCTGCCAAGTTGGCGCAGCGGATTAAGGTTGTTGTTGCAGAGGCCCTTGGCCGGAAGGTTAAGGATCCGCGGCTTGAGGGCATTACTGTCACTGATGCCCGGGTGACCAATGACCTGCAGCACGCCACTATCTACTACACCGTGTTCGGTGACCAGGCCGTGCAGGCGGATGCTGCGAAGGGCCTGGAGAAGGCACGGGGTGTGCTGCGCCAGGAAGTCGGCCGCAACATCACGGTCCGGCTGACCCCCACGCTGGAGTTCGTCGCCGACCAGATTCCAGTGAACGCCTCCAACCTGGAGGAGCTGCTCCGCGCCGCGAAGAAGCGCGACGCCGAGGTTGCGGCGCTGGCGGAGAACGCCAAGCACGCCGGTGACGCGGACCCGTACAAGAGCGACGTTCCGGCGGACGTGGACATCGACGAAGACGACTTCGACGAAGAGGACACCGACCTCGGCGGCAACGACGACAGCGACGAGGACCAGAGCAAGTAGGTCCAGAGCAAGTCAGCAGTACAGAGAATGGTGCGGCCGGATCCAATGGATCCGGCCGCACCATTTTCTGTTGACGGTTCGATCTCCGTCGGGTTGTCCGTCCGGGCGCTGGTCAGTCATCCTTGTGCCCTGTCAGGGGCTGGGAAACCACTCGGCCGTCCGGGGCCTTCTTCGGTTCAGGCAGCGCATTCACCGTGGCATAGAGCGTGTCGCCCCTGAGATCCACGTCAGCGGTGAGCATTGCCGGGAGCAGCACCCGCTGTTTGCGGTCGTCGTCGTCGATCCTGAGCACGCCCTTCCCGAACAGGGATGCCACGTAGATGTTGCCGTCGTGATCCGCCTCAATGCCGGTCGGCGACATCACATGGTCGGCAAACAGCCTGACCGTACCGTTGTGCGGGTTGACCCTGTACACCGCGCCGCGGGCGCCGAGGGCCGGATCTTCAGGCCCGCCGGGGAGCAGGGACACATAGAGCCAGCCGTCCGGACCGACGGTGACGTCGGTGGGAACCGGTTCGAACCTGTACGTATGGCCGGCGATGCAGCCCGGCAACTTCAGTGCTGCAGCCTGTGCCGCAGTGACGCGGTGGGATCGGGGAGGCAGCACGGCCACGGTCTTGGTCTTGCCGGATTTCACATCGATGGACACGATGCTGTTGGCGCCCGCATCAGCTACGTACACCTTCTGGCCGGAAACTTCGATTCCGTAGGGGTGGGAATCGACGTCGCCCTTGTATGAGACCGGTATGTCCTTGGGAAGCTGGGCTGCGCAGGCGGCCGGCAGGTTCCGGAACCCGTACTGGGTGGCGCCGTCGGCGTTGTGCTTCGTCTCCAAGGCAGCCAGATCGCCAAAAGTGCGGTGCTTGCCGTCAGTGCCGATGCTTCGGATATGCCCGGCCAGCGGGCGGGGATCCATGGGCCCGGCCCCTTGGCTCACAGCAAAGTAGATCGTTCCGCGCTGCCGGTCGGCCCCCGCCACGCTCCAGGCAGGGTTGTTGTAAAGCTCGGAACGGGCTCCGTTGGGGGCGATCCGCACCAGCCGGCCCGCGAACGCTTCGCTGACAAGAACGGAGCCGTCGTGTCCGGCGCTGACGTGCAGCGGGGTGAGCAGTCCCTTCGCGAGAACCTTCGGAGCGACAGGCTTGGCATCCGGGGCCGCCCCGAGGGCCGGAGCGGAGGACAGAATGGTGGCCGTGGCGGCAAGGACGGCCAGGAATAGCGGTTTCTTTTTCATGCTGTCTCCAATGTCAATGGTGTTCATCCAGAGCATTGAGACCGTATTTTTGGCCCGATGTGGGTTCCCCCGACGCGCGCATTCTAGCCCCGGGAATTGAAGGCTGTCGATGGCCAGAAACAAGTGGCGGGCACTGGCCCCGGCACAACACACTTATCTGGCTATGATCAGAGCATGCCTGCGCAACCGACCGAAGCAGATGTCCTGGAGTACCTGACCGAGGCAGTCGCCTTGGCCGAGAGAAACGTGGCGGCCGGGGGAGGACCCTTCGGTGCGCTCGTGGTCACCGCGGACGGAACCGCGCATGAAGGCGTCAACCGCGTCACCCGTGACAACGACCCCACGGCGCATGCTGAAGTGGTGGCCATTCGCACCGCGGCGGCGGAAACCGCGAACTTCGATCTCAGCGGTGCCGTCCTGTACACCAGCTGCGAGCCGTGCCCGCTGTGCCTGGCGGCGGCGCTCTGGGCGCGAATCGACCGCGTCTACTTCGCCGCCGACCGCCATGGTGCCGCGGCGGCCGGATTCGACGATGCGGTGTTCTACGAATATTTCGGCGGTACCCGGCCGGAGTTGCTGCCGGTCAGGCACACTCCGGTTCCGACGTCGGGCGCTCCGTTTGACGCCTGGCTTAACAACGTCGAACGCACCGACTACTGACCATGCAGTCCCAGCTGACCACCTGTCCCCGCTGCGGCAAGACCAACAGGCTTCCCGCTGCGGCCGCCGGACACCCGCGCTGCGGAAGCTGCCGCCAAGACCTGCCATGGATCGTTTCGGCGGGCGACGGTGATTTCGCCCGCATCGCTGAGCAGTCCACGGTCCCGGTCCTCGTTGACTTCTGGGCCGCCTGGTGCGGCCCGTGCCGGACGGTGAGCCCAGTCCTTGACGGGCTTGCCCGCGAGAAGGCCGGGCAGCTCAAGCTCGTGAAGGTCGACGTGGACCGTGCCCCGGAACTGTCCCGGCGTTTTGCCGTGCAGTCCATTCCCACGCTGATGGTCATCGTCGACGGGAAAGTGGTGACCCGCCAAGTGGGGGCGGCTCCCGCTCCCGTGCTGCGGTCCTGGCTGGAGTCAGCCCTCGCCGGCAGCCCCGGCTGACGGCGTACGCCGCGTCCGGCAGCCGGGGCTCAGCACCGCGCCGGCAGGCGGCTCACGCCCTCCACGAGTCCTTCCGGGCTGCTGCACAGCGCGATCCGGATCCAGCCTTCTCCAATGGACCCGAACGCGGTTCCTGGCGCGAAGGACACGCCAGCCTCGGCGAGGAACGTCCGGACCCAGGTCCGCACATCGCCCCCGCTCACATGGGACACGTCCGCCCACAGGTAGAAGGCCCCCTGTGCGGAGAGGAACGGAATGCCCTTGGCGCGCAGGATGGCGGAGGCGGCGTCGCGGTTGGCCCGGTAGTGTGCCCGCGCCTGCACCACGTAGTCCTGCGGGCCTGTCAGTGCGGCCAGGGCCGCATACTGCGACGGCGAGGCCACGCAGGAGACGATGGACTCCATCACGTTGTTCATCCGCTGCTCCAGTCCGGGCGGGCAGACGAGGCCACCAATCCGGAGCCCGGTCAGGCCGTAGGTCTTGGACAGCGTCAGGGACGTGAACACCCTCGCTTGACCGGGGACGTCGCTGTCGAACCGGGCGGGGCTGACATGCGGGACATCGTAGGTGAAAGCCTCGTAGCACTCATCCGAAATGATCCAGAGGTCGTGCCGTTGCGCGAGTTCCACGAGTTGACGCGTCACGTCCTCGGCCAGCACGGCGCCCAGCGGGTTCGACGGCGAGTTGAGCATGAGAACACGGGTCCGGTCCGTGATCAGTGCTTCCACGTCTTCGATCCGGGGCTGGAAGTCGTATTCAGGGTAGAGGGGATACCTTACCGGGACAGCGTGCAGCAGTCTGCTGGTCATGGCGAAGGTGGGATAGCCGGGATTGGGAACCAGGATCTCATCGCCTGGGGCGAGGAGCAGGCTCATGGCCATGTGCAGGCCCTGCTGCGCGCCAGCGACCACATACACCCGGTCGGCTCCGATGTCAGTGCCGGACTGCTCCCGGAACCTTGCGGCTAAAGCTTCCCGAAGGGCAGGGATACCGGCGTTTGGCGTGTAGTTCGTCTCGTCGCGGTCCAGGCAGGCCATTCCGGCGTCAAGGACGTGCCGGGGAAGCGGGAAGCCGGGTTCGCCGATACTCAGCACCACGGCATCCGGCACAAGCCAGGCCGCCTCGGTGATCTCGCGGATCTGGTTGACGGGGACATCGACTACGTGCGGCGCAAGCTCAGGCATGACGCCATCCTAGTCCGGCACGGCTGCTGTTCTGCAGGTCTGCCGGGGGGGAAGGGCGCTGACGGTCGGATCGGCGCGCGCCGATATACTGGGAGGCGTGCTTTCTGGACTGGTAATAGTGGACAAGCCGCAGGGATGGACCAGCCACGATGTGGTTGGACGGATGCGGCGGATCGCCGGTACCCGGAAAGTGGGCCATGCGGGAACGCTGGATCCGATGGCCACCGGCGTGCTCGTGGTTGGAATCAACAAGGCCACGCGCCTGCTCACGTACATCGTGGGGACATCGAAGACGTACACGGCGACCATCCGGCTCGGCGAATCAACCGTCACTGACGACGCCGAGGGCGAGGTGGTGGCCACGGCCAGTGCGGCCGCCGTCACGGAGGCGGACATCCGTGCCGGAATTGCATCCCTGACGGGCGAGATCCAGCAGGTGCCCAGCAGCGTCAGCGCCATCAAAGTCAACGGAGAGCGGGCCTATGCCCGTGTCCGGTCCGGCGAGGACGTTCAGCTCGCGGCCAGGGCGGTGACCATCCACCGCTTCGACGTACACGGCATCCGGCCTGACCGGGGCGGTGCCGTGGTTGACGTGGACGTCACCGTGGAGTGCTCCTCCGGAACCTATATCCGTGCGCTGGCCCGGGACCTGGGCAGCTCGCTCGGCGTCGGAGGCCACCTGACGGCGCTGCGCAGGACCCACGTGGGCCCCTACTCCTTGGACCAGGCCCGGACCCTCGAACAGCTTGCCGACGACCTCGAGGTTCTGGACATCTCCCAGGCAGCCCGCGCGCTCATGCCCAACCGGGAGCTCACCGCGGATGAAACCACGGAGATATCCTTTGGCCGCCGCATCGCTGCGGGGGCACCGGCCGGTTCTGCCCAGGCGGCCACCGCTGAACGCCCGGCCGCGGCGTTTGCTCCCGATGGGTCCCTCGTGGCACTGCTGGCTGATACCGGCAACTTCGCCAAGCCGGTTCTCGTCTTTGCGCCGGGAACCGGCGGCACCGCCACCAGCGAGCAGGCTGGCTGACCGTGGACGCCTATTTCTACATCATCCTTGTTGTCGGGCTCCTGTCCACCGTCATCTGTGTAGCCGCGGGAATCCTGAAGAAGGCCCCCAACGACGTCACGATCCTGTCGGTGGCCGCAGTGGAGCTGGCCCTGCTTGTCTACCTCGTGGGCTCTATCGTCAGGGTCATCGCAGGAGAGCCGATCGCGGGAGAGGCCTGGGAGTTTTGGGGCTATCTGGTGACTGCCCTGCTGCTGCCCGTCGCAGCGGTGTACTGGTCCATCCTGGAACGGACCCGCTGGAGCAATTTTGTCCTCGCCGCCGTGGGAGTGACTGCCTTGGTCATGGCCGCGCGAATGAACCAGATCTGGTACTGAATTGGAAGAAAACAACGTGACCGCAACGCCCGCCCACACCGCACAGAACAGTCGCAAGACCACCGACACGCGCAATACCGGCCCGGGGCGGCTCCTCATCGCCGTGTACGCGGTGTTCGCCATTTCGGCCACCGCGCGCGCCGGCTACCAGATCCTCACCAAGTTCTCCGAGGCGCCGCTGGCGTACCTGTTGTCCGCCTTCGCCGCGCTCGTGTACGTTGTGGCCACCGTCTCGCTCGCAAAGCCCGGACGGACCTGGTTCCGCGTATCGGTCATCGCCGTACTCGTGGAACTCATCGGAGTGGTGGTCGTGGGTGCGCTGAGCATCTTCGACGCCGTCCAATTCCCGCATGAGACAGTGTGGTCCCTGTTCGGCCGGGGCTACGCCTTCATCCCCCTGGTCCTCCCGGTGCTGGGCCTGGTCTGGCTGTACCGCAGGCGGCCTGCCGCGGCCGCCGGATAGGCCCGCCACGGGACTGATCCCGGCTCAGGCAGCCGTCCATGCGCTCCGGCGATTGCGGGTAACCTTAGAGAGTTCCGGCGCCCCGGCGGCAGCCGGACAGATTCGTGTCAGGCAGTAAAAGGCGAGGTTGATGGTTCACATCTGGAACGATCCGACCGAAGTCCCCGATGACTTTGGTCCTTCCGTTGTCACTATCGGCAACTTCGACGGCGTCCACCGCGGCCACCAGCAGGTGCTGTCCCAGCTGATCCGGACAGCAAGGCTGAACAGGGCACGGTCCGTCGCCGTTACGTTTGACCCCCATCCTTCCCAGGTCCACCGGCCAGAGTCCGCGCCCGAGCTCATCATGGGACTGCAGGACAAGCTCCACGCGCTCGGCGAACTCGGTTTGGATGCAGTGCTCGTCATGAAGTACTCACTCGAACTCGCCAGCCTTACCCCGGAGGAGTTCGTGGGCACGGTCCTCGTCGACGCCCTCCATGCGAGCCACGTGGTCATTGGCCACGACACGCGTTTTGGCCGGGGCAACTCCGGAGACCTGAACACCATGCGGGAACTGGGGGAGGAGTTCGGCTTTGAGGTTCTCGTCATCAGTGAATTCGGCTCGGAGGGCTTTCCCCTCCACGACGACGGCGGCATGGACCGCCGCTGTTCGTCCACTTGGGTGCGTGAGGCACTGATGGAAGGCGACGTCGCCACGGCGGCGGCCGTGCTGGGACGCCCCCACCAGATGCGCGGGGAAGTGGTCCACGGGGCCGCCCGGGGCCGCGCCCTCGGTTTTCCCACCGCCAACCTCTCCTCTGACGCCAGCGGACTCATCCCCGCGGACGGCATCTATGCAGGCTGGCTGGTGGACCAGGACGGCACCCGGTGGCCGGCCGCCATCTCGGTTGGCTCCAATCCGACCTTCGACGGCGTCAGCCGCCAGGTGGAGGCCCACGTCATCGACCGCCCCCAGGAATCCATTGACGACTTCAATCTGTATGGCCAGACAGTAGTTGTGGAGTTTGTCGCCAGGCTCCGGGGCATGGTGGCGTACCGTGGGCCTGAAGCCCTCGTGGAGCAGATGCGCCAGGACGTCGTGCAGGCCCACGACCTCCTTCGCAAGCGCTGATTCGGCGCCCCACACAGTACTTGGCAAGGAAGGCAACGCTGTGACCGTGGAGAAGAACACCAGGAAACTGGACAAGGGAATCGTCCGCGATTTCAGTTCCAGAATGAGCTACGGGGCGTACCTGCAGCTGCCCACGCTGCTGAGTGCGCAGCAGCCCGTCAGCACACCGGAACACCATGACGAGATGCTGTTCATCATCCAGCATCAGACCACCGAGCTCTGGCTCAAGCTGGTACTGCATGAACTTCGCAGCGCGGCCGAACACCTCCGGGCGGACGATCTGGGCACGGCCCTGAAAGGGATCGCCCGCGTCAAGCACATCCAAAAGACCCTCACCGAGCAGTGGTCCGTGCTCGCCACCCTGACACCCACGGAATATTCGCAGTTCCGCGGCTTCCTCGGGAACTCCTCGGGATTCCAGTCGAGCCAATACCGGGCCGTGGAATTCGTGCTGGGCAACAAGAACCGGAAGATGCTGCCGGTCTTTGAATCGGACCCGGAAGCCCACGCGCTGCTGCAGGAAGTCCTTGACGCCCCGAGCATCTACGACGAGTTCCTCGCTTACCTGCACCGTCAGGGCTTCGAGGTGCCCGCCTCCGTCCTCAACCGCGACGTCACCAAGGCCCACGAGTTCGTGCCCGAACTCGTGCCGCTGTTCAAGCACATCTACGAGAACGCGTCCGACAACTGGGGCGCCTACGAGGCATGCGAGGAGCTCGTGGACCTCGAGGACAACTTCCAGCTGTGGCGGTTCCGCCACCTGCGGACCGTGCAGCGGACCATCGGCATGAAAGGCGGAACCGGCGGCTCCAGCGGCGTGGCCTTCCTCCAGAAAGCCCTCGAACTGACGTTCTTCCCCGAACTGTTCGCCGTGCGGACGGAGATCGGCCAGTGACCACCCTTAGCGAGGCCCACGACGACGTACTCCTCGAGCGCGCCCGCCTGCTCGACGACGCCGACCCGCTGTCCGCCTACCGGGAGAAGTTCATCGGAACGGACACGGAGCTGTCCTACCTGGACGGCAACTCCCTGGGCCGCCCGCTCAAAAGGACAGCCGAGGACATCAACGCCTTCATCCACGCCGGCTGGGGAGGCCGCCTGATCCGCGGCTGGGACGAGGAATGGCTGGAGTTGCCCCAGGCCATAGGAGACCAGTTGGGACGCGTCGTCCTGGGCGCGGCGCCCGGCCAGACCATCATTGCCGATTCCACCACCGTGGTGCTCTACAAGCTGATCCGCGCCGCCCTTGCCGCCGTCAAGGACCCCGTGAGGACAGAGATCGTCCTGGACACCGACAACTTCCCCACGGACCGCTACCTTGTCGAGGGCATCGCACGGGAAGAGGGGCTGACACTGCGCTGGATCGACGCCGATCCCGACTCCGGGGTGACCCTTGACCAGGTGAGGGAGGCAGCGGGGCCGTCAACCGCCGTCGTGCTCCTCAGCCATGTGGCGTACCGGTCCGGGTTCCTCGCGGACCTGCCGGGCATTACCGCGGCAGTGCACGACGCCGGAGCGCTGATGGTGTGGGACCTGTGCCATTCGGCGGGTTCGGTGGAGGTGGAGCTGGACGCCGCCGGTGTCGATTTTGCCGCGGGCTGCACCTACAAGTACCTCAACGGCGGGCCGGGCTCGCCCGCGTTCGCGTACGTCAATGCCAGGCACCTTGCGGGCCTGGCCCAGCCCATCTGGGGCTGGATGGGACGCCGGGACGCATTCGAGATGGGCCCTGGCTATGAGCCTGCTCCGGGCATCCGCGGCTTCCTCAGCGGAACCCCGGCCATTTTCGGGATGATCGCGATGCGCGCCACCCTTGATCTGCTCGAGGAAGTGGGGATGGCGGCAGTCCGCGAAAAATCCATGCAGCTGACCGCGTACGCGCTGGAACTCCATGACGCCTGGCTGGCCCCGGCAGACGTCAGGCTCGCCACACCGCGGGCCCCTGAGCTGCGGGGCAGCCACATCACCGTCGACCATCCGTCCTTCCGGGAAGTGACCGCCGCACTGTGGGAAAAGGACGTCATACCCGATTTCCGTGCCCCGGCAGGCATCAGGATCGGCCTGTCGCCGCTGAGCACGAGCTTCGCGGAGCTCCACCGCGGCATGGCTGCCGTCCGCGGGCTGCTGCCGGGGCGTTTCGACAAGATTGCGACCAGGCCGGTAAACTAAACGGTGGATCCGGCTGCAGTCCGTGGTTGCTGGATCCTGTTTCGTGTGTACCGCCTGCTTTGACGGGCTGGTTCGCGCCTGCACACCCGGCAGTGAGTTACTGATTCGGGCCTCACGGCACATCTCAAGGAGTTATTGTGGCACTTGACGCCGCTGTAAAGCAGTCCATCATCAAGGAATACGCAACCACCGAAGGCGACACCGGTTCACCCGAGGTCCAGGTTGCCGTCCTGACTCAGCGGATCAAGGATCTCACTGAGCACATGAAGGAGCACAAGCACGACTTCCACACCCAGCGCGGTCTGCTGGCCATGGTTGGTCGTCGCAAGCGCATGCTGACCTACCTCAAGAAGACTGACATCGCCCGCTACCGTGCGCTCATCGAGCGTCTCGGCCTGCGCCGCTAGTCTGACTTAGGGGGCGGCCCTTTCCTGCACGGAACGGGCCGCCTTCTTCAGTAGAAAACTAAACAGGAGGATCAACCGCATCACGCATTCGCGGTCCTCGGTAGTGATCCCCGGGAAGCTTCGCTGATTGAAGCAGGCCCGTGGGTCTCGATCGATGACCGGGTGCAGTGCAGGCCAGTAGACAGATGCTGGACTGGGTTGATGCGGCTGGACTTCCGTTAACAAAGAAACGGAGGTGACTCTCTTGGAGGGTCCCGAAATCCAGTTCTCAGAAGCAGTCATTGACAATGGCCGCTTTGGCAAGCGTGTAATCCGCTTTGAAACCGGCCGTCTTGCCAAGCAGGCAGCCGGCGCAGCGATGGTGTACATCGACGAAGACACCGCGCTGCTCTCCGCCACCACCGCGGGCAAGCACCCGCGCGAAGGCTTTGACTTCTTCCCGCTGACGGTTGATGTCGAAGAGCGCATGTACGCCGCCGGCCGTATCCCGGGCTCGTTCTTCCGCCGCGAAGGCCGCCCGTCCACGGAGGCCATCCTGGCCTGCCGCCTGATGGACCGTCCGCTGCGCCCGGCGTTCGTCAAGGGCCTGCGCAACGAAGTCCAGATCGTGGTCACCGTGCTGGCCATCAACCCGGATGAGCTCTACGACGTCGTGGCCATCAACGCCTCCTCGATGTCCACCCAGCTCTCCGGCCTGCCGTTCTCCGGCCCGATCGGCGGCGTCCGCGTTGCCCTCGTGGCGGACGAGCAGGGTTCGCAGTGGGTCGCCTTCCCGAAGCACTCCGAGCTTGAGAAGTCCGTGTTCAACATGGTCGTTGCCGGCCGCGTGGCAGGTGACGACGTCGCCATCATGATGGTTGAAGCCGAAGCCACGGACAACTCCTGGAGCCTGATCAAGGAACAGGGCGCCACCGCCCCCACCGAAGAGGTCGTCTCCGAGGGCCTCGAGGCTGCCAAGCCGTTCATCAAGGCCCTCTGCGAAGCCCAGCAGGATCTGGCGTCCCGCGCGGCCAAGCCCACCGTCGAGTTCCCGGTCTTCCTGGACTACCAGGACGACGTGTACGCCGCCGTTGAGGCCGCCGCCACCGAGAAGCTCACCGCCGTCTTCCAGATCGCGGACAAGCAGGAGCGCGACAACGCTGCCGACGAGCTGAAGGACGAGGTTGTTGCCTCGCTGGCCGGCCAGTTCGAAGGCCGCGAGAAGGAAGTGTCCGCAGCATTCCGCTCGGTCACCAAGCACGTTGTGCGCCAGCGCATCCTCAAGGACCAGATCCGTATCGACGGCCGCGGCCTGACGGACATCCGCCAGCTGACTGCCGAGGTCGAGGTGCTGCCCCGCGTCCACGGTTCGGCGATCTTCGAACGCGGCGAAACCCAGATCATGGGTGTCACCACGCTGAACATGCTGAAGATGGAACAGCAGATTGACTCGCTGTCGCCGGTGACGCGCAAGCGCTACATGCACAACTACAACTTCCCGCCGTACTCCACCGGTGAGACCGGCCGTGTCGGTTCACCTAAGCGCCGCGAAATCGGCCACGGTGCGCTGGCCGAGCGTGCCCTCGTTCCGGTGCTGCCGTCCCGCGAGGAGTTCCCGTACGCCATCCGCCAGGTGTCCGAGGCCCTCGGCTCCAACGGCTCCACCTCCATGGGCTCGGTCTGCGCCTCCACGCTGTCCATGCTCAATGCAGGCGTTCCGCTGAAGGCAGCCGTTGCCGGCATCGCCATGGGCCTGGTCTCCGACCAGGTTGACGGCCAGACCCGCTATGCAGCGCTGACCGACATCCTTGGCGCCGAAGATGCCTTCGGCGACATGGACTTCAAGGTAGCCGGCACCTCCGAGTTCGTCACGGCGATCCAGCTGGACACCAAGCTCGACGGCATCCCCGCGTCCGTGCTGGCAGCGGCACTGAAGCAGGCCCGCGAAGCCCGCCTGCACATCCTCGAGGTCATCAACGCAGCGATCGACACCCCGGACGAGCTCTCCGAGTTCGCGCCGCGCGTCATCGCCGTCAAGATCCCCGTGGACAAGATCGGCGAGGTCATTGGCCCCAAGGGCAAGATGATCAACCAGATCCAGGAGGACACCGGCGCCGACATCTCGATCGAGGACGACGGCACGGTCTACATTGGCGCCACCGACGGACCGTCTGCCGATGCAGCCCGCTCCGCGATCAATGCCATCGCCAACCCGCAGGTTCCGGAAATCGGCGAGCGCTACCTGGGCACGGTCGTCAAGACCACCACCTTCGGTGCGTTCATTTCCCTCACCCCGGGCAAGGACGGCCTGCTGCACATCTCCGAGCTGCGCAAGCTCGCCAGCGGCAAGCGCGTGGACAACGTCGAGGACGTCGTCTCCGTCGGCCAGAAGATCCAGGTGGAGATCACCAAGATCGATGACCGCGGCAAGCTGTCCCTCTCGCCGGTCGTGGCTGAAGAGGAAAACGCCGACCAGGCTGAGGTCGCCGAGGCGACAGCAGAGTAGTCTGCACCGCGTTTTTCAACGCGGGCATCAGCGGCAGGGCCGGTGGTTCATCCACCGGCCCTGCCGCCGTTTAAAGGTAGGATTGCAGGCAGATTTGGCTCCGCTTCCTGAAAGGCCTTGATGACTGTCGTTCCCCTGCCGCTGGCGCAGAACCATCCCGGTGACACCCTGATCCATGGAGCTGACGGAGGCTCTGAAGTCCGCCGTTCGGTTCTGCCGGGCGGGGTGCGCGTGCTGACCGAGGCCATGCCGGGCCAGCGCTCCGCCACCATCGGATTCTGGGTCGGCGTGGGATCCCGGGACGAGGCTCCCGGGCAGCACGGTTCAACGCACTTCCTCGAGCACCTGCTGTTCAAGGGCACCCGACGCCGCACAGCCCTCGAAATCGCCTCGGCCTTTGACGAGGTGGGCGGGGAATCCAACGCCGCCACGGCCAAGGAAAGCACCTGCTATTTCGCCCGGGTGCTGGACACGGACCTGCCGATGGCCATCGACGTGATCGCCGACATGATTACCGGCGCTGTGTTGGACCCCGTCGAGATGGAGCAGGAACGGGACGTCATCCTCGAGGAAATCGCCATGGACAGCGATGACCCCACTGACGTAGCCCATGAGCACTTCGTCGCGGCGGTGCTGGGCACGCACCCGCTGGGGCGCCCCATTGGCGGTACCCCCGACGCCATCCGGGCCGTGGCCCGCGACTCGGTGTGGGACCACTACCGGCGCTACTACCGCCCCGATGAGCTGGTCATCACCGCCGCCGGCGGTCTGGAGCACGACGTCGTGTGCCGCCTGGTGGTGGATGCCCTCCACGCTGCCGGCTGGCCCCTGGAACCCGGGGCTGCCCCCGTGGACCGCCGCTCGACGGAGCGCGCAGAGATCACCGGAACCGCAGGGCTGCACGTAGTCAAGCGCCCCGTTGAACAGGCCAACATCATCATGGGCTGCCCCACGATCGTAGCCACCGACGACCGCCGCTACGTCATGAGCGTGCTGAACGCGGTGCTCGGCGGCGGCATGTCCTCGCGCCTGTTCCAGGAGATCCGGGAAAAGCGCGGGCTCGTCTACTCCACCTATTCCTTCGCCTCCTCGTACGCGGACGCCGGCTACTTCGGCATGTATGCCGGCTGCACACCTACGAAGGTCCGGCAGGTCCTGGAGCTGCTGGGGGCGGAGCTGGACAAGCTCGCCGAGGGCGGCATCTCCGAGGAGGAACTCCGCAAGGCCGTGGGCCAGCTTTGCGGCGGGATCGTCCTGGCGCTGGAGGACACGGGTTCGCGGATGTCCCGGCTGGGCCGCGCCGAGCTCGTGTCCGGGGAGTACCAGGACATCGACGAGACCCTGCGGCTGATCAAGGCCGTGACCGCGGAGCAGGTCCAGGAGCTGGCTGGCGAGCTCGCGGCGGCGCCCCGGACGGTCACGGTTGTGGGGCCCTTCGAGGAGACGGAAACCTTCGGGTTCTGACCGCTGCCCTCGGACCTTGCTCTGATCATGCCCTCTGGACATGTCCTGGGGGCGGGACCATGATGGAGCCAGATCCCGCTCCGCAGGAATTCCGCGCGGAGGAACCGCACTCGGAGGAATAATGGACCGGCCGCACCCGGGGACAGCCCACGAGGCATTGGAGCTGTTCGTCGGACGCTGGGCGGGGACCACTGAACTGGCAGGGTCACCCTGGGGTCCGGCCCGGACGGCGGCCGCAGAGGTGACGTTCACGAGGGCGGCCGGCGGCTTCGCAGTTGTCCAGACCTACCGCCACGTCGAGGCCGACGGTACGCACTTTGAAGGCCACGGAGTGTTCACCGTGGATCCGGACCACGATGAAACGCTGTGGTACTACGTCGACAACATGGGGAAGCCCCCCGAGGCACCGGCCCGCGGCGCCTGGCATGATGCCACGCTCACGGTGGAACGGCACAGCGACCGCGGCACCGCCCGGCACACGTTCCGGGTGGATGAAGGCGTCCTCATCCACACCGCCGAGATCCGGCTTGGTGACGCCCAGGGCTTCAGCCCCTTCATGACCTCGGTTTGCCGCCGCGTCTGACAGCGCGAACGGACACTTCGGGCGCTGGAGTGCTCTTCAGTTTGCAGATTCCACAATCCGTGTCTGCGGTGCCCCGTGCAATGCAGGCGCCGCTGCGGGGGAATTCCAGACCTGCTGCTGCAGCTTGGCCAGCAGCGCCTCGGCCTGTTCAAGGCTCGCAAGATCAAGTTCAACCACCACGTAATGCGGATCGTTCACCGGCCGGCTGACGCGGTGGGCGAGTACGCCCGAGGCAGACCGGTTCACCGGGTCCCGATCAAATGCAGCCTTCCACATCCCGAAGTCCTTAATTCCATGCTCGATCTGTAGCGTGTACATGTCAGTCCTTTTCAGTTGGGGGAACCAGGTGTTCCGATGGGCCTACGGTAGGCAGGGCCGGCGCCGCCGCGGTATCCCAGAAATCTGGGGGCGTGCGGGCAGCACGCCTCGGGGGCGTCACACCGGGCCATACTGGTTTCATGACCACGCATTGGGCGCTGAACCGGAGCCTGGAACGGATTGGGCAGCTCAGCGGTGCGTCGATGGAGAACCATGAACTGCGCGCGGCGGTGCTGGCGGAACTTGGCAGCATTGTTCCGTTCAACTGGTTTGCGTGGCCACTGACAGATCCGGAAACCTGCACGGGCATGTCACCGATGGCCAGCATCCCCTGCCCGCAGGAATTGCCTGCCCTGATCAGATTGAAGTACGTCACGGCAGCGGGGCGGTGGACATCACTGCTCGGCGGCCCACCTGCCGTCACGCTTCTCACGGCAACCGGCGGCAACCCCGCCTCCAGCCCTCTATGGGCCGGCCTCCTCTGCCGGTATGCCGTGACGGACGTCCTTTCCACCGTATTTGCGGACAGGCACGGGTGCTGGGGCTGGCTTGACCTGTGGCGGGCCGGCGACGGGCCCTTCACCGATGCTGAAGCCCGGTATCTGACGAGTGCGGCACCGGCCATAGCGTCCGGGTTGCGGAGAAGCCGGGCGGCAGAGATGAGGAGGGACGCCCTGCAGCGGCGCCTGCGGGAGGGCGAGGGAGCGTCGGCGCAGGACCTGCCGCAGCAGGCCCTGCTGGTCCTGGACGCCGGGCTGGAAGTTACTGGCCGGAGTGCCTCGGCCGCTGATTGGATAGGACTGCTGCAGCCGGGGCCCACTCCCTACCAGGCCGTACCGGCCGAGGTCTTCAACGTCGCGGCTCAGCTATTGGCCCGCGAATCCGGCGTCGATGTACATGCCGCATCGGCCCGGGTGCCCATTGGATCCGGCCAGTGGGCGGTGCTGAGGTCATTCCGGCTGGACCCCGGGGAGGACGGGGAGGCACCGCTGGCGGTGACCATCCAGGAATGCCCGTCCGGCGAAAGGCTCGAAGTGTTTACCCGGTGCTTTGGCCTGACGCCGAGGCAGCGCAGCCTGCTTGAGCTCGCCGCCGGCGGACTGGACACAGCCGCCCTGGCGACGGCCCTGCGCATCAGCCCCTACACGGTGCAGGACCAGTTCAAGGCCATCTTTGCAGCCTGTGGAGTCCGGAGCAGACACGCCCTGCTGGCACTGGCGCTCGGGACCGAGCCTATGCGTCCCCCGTCATGACCCGCACTCTTAGCCCCCGGCAAAGGGCGGCAGGACGTCCACCACGTCGCCCTCCCGGAGGACCACTGAGCGGTCCCGGACTGCGACTTCATTGAGCAGGAAGCTGCTCCGGCCCAGGATGGTGGCCAACCGCGGCGTTCCGGCCGGCGGTTCGGCGCGTTCGACGTCCAGGACGGCGGCCAGCAGCGCTTCCACGGTCGATCCGGCCGGAAGGTCGAAGCGCTCCTCCTCCAGGCCCGCGGCGGCGCGTGCGGCAGCGAAGTAACGTACGTGCAAGGGTTCAGCCTCCGATGGCGCTCATGCTGCGGTCCGGTTGGACGAAGTCCGGCGCGTCGAGTCCCACGTGGTCCATGCCGTGGGCCTTGGGCTTGACCCACATGGCATCCTGCCAGCGTTCCGCCAGTTCCTGGTCACTGGCGCCCGCCCGGAGGAGTCCGAGCAGGTCGAATTCCTCTCGGGAGAAGAGGCAGCTCATGATCTTGCCCTCAGCGGTGATCCGGGTTCGGCGGCAGTCCGAGCAGAACGGCTCGGTGACTGACGCGATAATTCCCACGGTTCCCAGCACGGGGCCTGCCGGTTCGGCCGACCCGGCCGCCCGCCGTCGTACTTCGAAGCGTTCGGCGGGTGCCCCGTCCCGGGCCCGCGGATCCGGGCTGAGCACGTAGTCCGTGGACAGCAGTTCACGGATCTCCGCCGCGGTGATCATGTTGCGCCGGGTCCAGCCATGATCGGCGTCGAGCGGCATCTGCTCGATGAATCTCAGCTCGTAGCCCCGGTCCAGCGCCCAGGCCAGCAACGCCGGCGACTCCGCGTCGTTGATGCCGCGCATGAGCACGGCGTTGAGCTTGACCGGTCCCAGGCCTGCCGCCCACGCTGCATCCACGCCGGCAAGGACGCGGTCAAGGAACGGGCGCCGCGTCAGCTTGGTGAAGGTCTCCTCGTGCAGTGAGTCCAGCGAAACATTGATGCGGGTGAGTCCGGCGGCGGCGAGCGCGGCAGCCTTCTTGTCCAAGCCCACTCCGTTGGTGGTCATTGAGATCGGCAGGGCGGGATGCTCCTCCCGTAGTGCGGCGATGATGTCCACCAGGTCCGCCCGAACCAGCGGCTCGCCACCGGTCAGGCGCAGCTCGCGAACACCCAGCAGAGCCACGCCCACACGCACGATCCGCACGATTTCCGCAGCCGACATGACCGCCTGTTTGGACAGCCACTCCAGCCCCTCGGCGGGCATGCAATAGGTGCACCGCAGGTTGCACTTGTCAGTGAGGGAAAGGCGCATGTCCGTGGCGCGGCGGCCATAGCGGTCAACGAGTCCGGCGGGAGCATCGGCGGGCCGGGCCGCGGGAACGCCCGGCGCGCCAGGAAGCAGGGCGGCTCCTTCGCGCGGCTGCGGCATGCCAAGCTGAACACTCATGAATTCAGGCTACGCCACGTTGGGCCAAGCATCACGCCCGGGGGCATCCCGCTGCCTGCCGGGGTGCCCGGACTTATGCTGGAAGGGTGAACGAGTCCCAGCCGGCCGCGCCCGGGGCTTCAGCCGGAATGCACAGCTTCCCCACCTCTGGACCTGAAACATCCGGAGCCGTACCTGCCACGTCCCGCCAGTGGGCGGCAGGCGCCGGCGTTGTGGCCGCGGGCACCGGGCTGGTGGCCAGCGAGCTCATCGCAGGCTTCCTCAGTCCTTCCCTGTCCACGATAACGGCGCTGGGCGGTGCGGTGATCGATGCTGTTCCGCCGGGAGTGAAGGACTGGGCGGTTGCACTGTTCGGCACTGCGGACAAGCTTGCCCTGCTGGCGGGCATGGCGCTGGTGATCGCAGCCCTGGCCGCCCTGTCCGGAGTGCTGGAGCTGCGCAGGCGCTATGCCGGAGCCGCGGTCTTCGCCGTCTTCGGACTCGTCGGCGTTGCTGCCGTCCTGACCCGCGCACAGGTGACGGTCATCGCCGTCGCGCTCCCGGTGCTGGCGGCAGGGATCGGCGGAATGCTGCTGCAAAGCCTGATTTGGCGGCTGGCCGCCTGGCAGGCAGCTGCGCAGCAGAGCCGGGACGGGCGGCGCAGCTTCCTGCAGTTGCTGGGCGGATCAGCTGCGGCGGTTCTGGTGGGAGGCGCGGTTGCCACAGCCTGGCGCGGCGGCGCAGCGGGAGTCAACGAGGTCCGCAGGACGTTGCGCCTTCCGGAGCCCCGGTCGGCTGCAGCAGCCATTCCAGCGGGTGCTGAAATCGGTCTGGACGGCATGGATCCCCTCGTCACCCCAAATACGGATTTCTACCGCATCGACACCGCACTCTCCGTCCCCGTCCTGGACCCGCGGGAATGGAAGCTGAAGGTCACCGGCCTGGTGGAGCGGGAGATAGAACTCGACTTCGATGCCCTGCAGGCCAAACCAATGCTGGAACGCCACGTGACCATCGCCTGTGTGTCCAATGAGGTTGGCGGCCACCTGATCGGCAATGCACTCTGGCTCGGCTGGCCTGTCCGCGAACTGCTGGCGATGGCCGGCCCCCTTCCCGGCGCGGACATGGTGCTGTCCCGAAGCTCGGACGGCTGGACCGCCAGCACGCCGCTTGACGTCCTCACGGACAACCGGGACGCACTGCTCGCTGTGGGCATGAACGGCGAACCGCTGCCGCTCGAACACGGCTTTCCCGTGCGGCTGGTGGTCCCCGGGCTCTACGGCTACGTGTCCGCCACAAAGTGGCTCGTTGAGCTCAAGGTCACCAGGTTCTCCGATGACGTTGCCTACTGGACGCCGCGCGGCTGGTCGGAACGCGGGCCCATCAAGATCTCCTCCCGCATCGATGTACCCCGGGACGGCCGGTCGGTCCGCCCGGGGCAGGTAATGTTCGGCGGCGTCGCGTGGGCGCAGCACACCGGCATCGGAAAAGTGGAGTTGCGCGTGGACCGCGGCGGCTGGCAGCAGGCGGAGCTGGCTCCCGGCATCTCCGTGGACACGTGGTACCAGTGGCAACTGGGCATCGACCTGCAGCCCGGCCGGCACGAAGTCCAAGTGCGTGCGACAGATCTCAGCGGTACTGTCCAGGCGGAGGAGCGCAGGCCGGTTGCTCCGGACGGCGCCACCGGCTTCCACACCATTAGAGTTGACGTGAACCCATAGCCCACACTCCCGAAGGCAGGACCATGCACCGCCACACGCAGCCGCACGCCACTGCCGCCACATCGTCCCCGGTTGCCCACGACTCAGTTGCTCCCGATGCAGTTGCTCAGGGCGCAGTTGCCCACGATGCAGGGAGCAGGGCGCACGCACACCGCAGCGTGGCCGAACACCGCGACGCCGTCCGGGCCCTGCTGGAGCCGTTGTGCAGCGCCGGCGGCACCGAACGGCTCGCCCTCGCCGAGGCCCTGGGCCGCGGGCTGGCCGAAGAGATCACCGCGCCGCTGGACCTTCCTCCCTTCGCCAACTCGCAGATGGATGGCTTTGCCATCCGCATGGAGGACGTGCCCGACGGCGGCGGGGAGCTGCGCGTCGCCGCTCCCGTTCCGGCCGGGGCCCGGCCCGCACCGCTGCAGCCCGGGACGGCAGCCCCCATCATGACGGGCGCCATGGTCCCCTCCGGGGCCGACGCCGTCGTCCCCATTGAGCGGGCGGTTCCCGCAGCCTTTCCGGCTCCCGGCGCGGAGGCGACTGTACGGCTTCCTCCAGCGGCTGCCGGGACGTTCATCCGGGAGGCCGGCAGCGATATCCGTGCGGGTGAGGCTGCCCTGGCGGCCGGCACCTGCCTCGGCCCCGGCCAGCTGGGGCTGATCGCCGCACTGGGCTTGCCGGACGTCCTGGTCCACCGCCGGCTGACGGTACTTCTCGTCACCACAGGCGATGAAGTGGTGGAACCGGGCGGGCAGCTTGAGCCTGGCAAGATCTTCGATGCCAACGGGACTCTGCTGGAAACCTCGCTGCGGCAGGCCGGACTGGCAGTCATCAGGGCCGGCATCTCAACGGACGAGCCCGCCGCACTCTGCGGCCTGCTGCGCCGCCACCTCCCGGAGGTGGACTTCATCGTGACCACCGGCGGAGTCAGCAAGGGCGCGTACGAGGTGGTGCGGCAGGCCATGGACGGCCAGGACGTGCACTTCGGCCACGTGGCCATGCAGCCCGGCGGTCCACAGGGGATCGGAACGTTCGACGGCGTGCCCCTCCTGGGATTCCCGGGGAACCCGGTCAGTTGTCTGGTGTCGTTTGAGATGTTCCTGCGGCCGGTCCTCAGCAGGCTGTTCGGCTCGCCCTCACCACGGACCGTGGTCCGCGGCCGGCTCCTCGAACCGCTCACATCGCCGGCGGGCAAGCACCAGGTGCGCCGCGGAACGCTGTTGCCGGACGGCACGGTACGGCTGGAGGGCGGCGAAAGCTCGCATCTGGTCGGAGCCCTCGCCCGGTCCAACGCCCTTGTCCAGGTGCCCGAAGGAGTATCCGCGCTCGCACAGGGCGCCGAAGTGGAAGTATGGATGCTGTGACTGCAGAAAATGACAACGCCGCACTGACCCACCTGCGGAGCGACGGCACCGCCCAGATGGTGGATGTATCAGCAAAAACGGAAACCACACGGGAGGCTACGGCCAGCGCAACGGTCCGGAGCACGCGGGAAGTCCTGGCCCTGCTGGGCACCGGAGGCCTGCCGAAGGGCGACGCCCTGGCCGTGGCACGGGTGGCCGGCATCATGGCGGCAAAGAAGACCCCGGAACTGATTCCGCTGTGCCATCCGCTGCCGATATCGAAGGTGACGGTGGACTTCGAGCTCGGCCCGGACACGGTGGACATCTTCGCCACCGTGAAGACGAGGGGAGTCACGGGCGTGGAAATGGAGGCGCTGACGGCGGCCTCCGTCGCGGCACTGAGCGTCTACGACATGATCAAGGCCGTGGACAAGCACGCCGTGCTGACCGACATCAAGGTGCTGGCCAAAAGCGGAGGCAAGAGCGGGGACTGGACGCTGTGAGCACGCCCGGAAGGACACCGGACCCGCACGTCCACGGCGACGTGCAAGGCAGGACGGCCGGTGTCGTCATTGCCTCGACACGCGCCGCCGCCGGCGTATACCGGGACGAGACCGGTCCGGTCATCATCGACTGGCTCACCGAGCATGGTTTTGAGGCGTTTCCGGCCATGGTGGTTCCCGACGGCGAGTCCGTGGGCGCAGCGATCAGGGCGCTGCTCACCCAGCGTCCCGCCGTCGTGATCACCAGCGGCGGCACGGGGCTCAGCCCCGATGACCGGACGCCGGAGATGACCCTGCCCCTGCTTGACCGGGAGATTCCGGGCATTATGGAGGGGATCCGGCAGGCGGGCATCGCCAAGACCCCGCTGGCGATGCTCAGCCGGGGGCACGCAGGGGCCGCCGGCACAACTTTCATCGTTAATCTGCCCGGATCACCGAAGGGCGTCATGGACGGACTGTCCGTGCTGGATCCGGTGATCGGGCATCTCTGTGACCAGCTGGAGGGCGGACATGGGCATTGAACAGTCGAATACTGAACAGTCAAACACGGCGCGCACGGCCGCCGGTCAGACATTCGAGGTGGTGCATGCCGTGCTGAGTGCGGAGCCCATCTCCGTTGACGAGGCCATTGCCGCCGTGGAGTCGGATACCGCCGGAGCGGTGGTCAGTTTCAGCGGCGTTGTGCGGAATCACGATGGCGGCAAGGCGGTGGAACGGCTGAATTACAGCGCCCATCCCACGGCGCACCAGGTCCTCGCCGATGTGGTGGCGGAACTGGTGGCCGAACACTCCAGCGATACCGGCACCCCGGTCCGGATCTGGGCCGCGCACAGGGTGGGTTCCCTGGAAATCGGGGATCCGGCCCTCGTCTGCGCCGTGGCGGCGGCACACCGCGGGCAGGCGTTTGCCGTCTGCTCCGAACTGGTGGACCGGATCAAGGACCGGGTCCCCATCTGGAAGGAACAGTTCTTCACCGACGGCACCGTGGAATGGGTCGGAGCCGGAGCCTGACCCATTGACCTTGACGTAACGTCAACCTCTAGAGTCTCGGTATCGGGCCGGACCGGCCGGCCCGCGAGGGGACAAACGGCAAGGGAACGGGCCCCGGGGGAGCTGTCCTCCCAAGGACAGGTCTCGTGGGATCAGGGGAGGGACGGATGGACTGGTCGATCCAGGAGATAGCGAAGATCGCCGGCACAACCAGCCGTACGCTGCGCCACTATGACGACATCGGGCTGCTGAAGCCGACGAGGACCGGCCACAACGGGTACCGGTACTACGACGCCGCTGCCCTGGTGCAGCTGCAGCGCATCCTGCTGCTACGCCAGTTGGGACTCGGCCTCCCGGCGATATCCGACGTGCTCCGGCACGAGACCGATGCCATCCGGGCGCTCGGCGGGCACCTTGACTGGCTTCGGCAGGAGCAGGCGCGTCTGGACCGTCAGGTGGCCTCTGTCCGGCAAACCCTCGAATCACTGAGAGGAGATGGAGAACTCGTGGCTGAAAATATGTTCGATGGATTCGACCACACCCAGTACAAGGACGAGGTCGAGGAACGGTGGGGAAAGGAGGCCTACGCGGCCGGGGATTCCTGGTGGCGCGGGATGGGGGCGGAGGAGAAAAAGGCGTGGAAGCAGGGCGCCGAAAAACTCGGCCGTGACTGGATCCGCGCCGCCGAATCAGGTGCCACAGCGGACAGCGAAGAGGCCCAGGAACTCGCGCGTCGCCATGTTGAGTGGCTCACGGCCATTCCCGGCACGCCGGCATCCGCCCCGGATGGGGACACGAAGGGCTACGTCACGGGCCTTGGCGAGATGTATGTTGCCGACCCGCGATTCGCCGCTCACTACGGCGGGGAGCAGGGAGCCGGCTTCGTCCGCGACGCGCTGCTCATCTACGCAGAGAAGCACCTGTAGGGCGTCCGGCCCGAGTGCCGAAGCCGGTGTGCAGAGGCCGGGGTGCAGAAGCCGGGCCCGGCGCTTCCACGTGGAGTGCGTCCGGGCCCGGCCGTCCTGCGGAAGACGGTTCGCGGCTACCTTCAACTTCAGGACCCTCCAACCTTCGCGGCAGGGACTTGGGAAAAGCCCCGATACGCGGCGCTGCAACATGGCCTGTCCATGGCCTTCTGCCGGGGCGGGTCCCGTATCTGGGGGGCAGGGGGCTCCGGACAGGGGGTCCGGGGTCCGGCTTTTTGTAGCAGGGCCGCGACACGATGACTTTCGCCGGTAACAGGAGGCCAGCCGTTGAAGCCGGCGGGCCGAGTGTTCCCTGCGGGCCCGGACGTTTGCCCGGGCCGGTCTCAGGTCAGTGGGTGAAGGGGCTCACGGGCCGGTTGCAGGAAGGAGTGGGCCGATGGAGCCGGGCGACCCTCACACGGAGTCCCTGTTCCAGGGGCTGCCAGGGATTCCAAGGCCGGGGGATCCGTCTCTGCGCGGACAGGTCCTGGACGTCATCGCTGACATCATTTCCGGAACGACCACATCCCCCGATGTTCGGCGGCGGCTGCTGAGGCAGCTGGTGGACAACCCTGGGAACCCGGAGCAGGCCCTGCTCTTACATATCCTGGACTTCGAAGGGCCCTGAGTCTTTTGCGGCTGCCCGGATGTTCGGATCACGAAGATGGTCCAGCAGCGCCCGTTCGGGGTGGCCCGGATTTTCGGCCAGGTGCTGCAGCATGCGGGCACGGACCTCTGGGCGCGCGGGCTCCTCGTCGGAGAGGACATCGAGGATGATGTCCACGATCTGCCGGCGCAGTTCCGGATTGCCCAGCCGGACGTATGAAAACTGCTCTGGCCCGGCTGTTTCCCATTCCTGTGAAACTGGTTCCTGCGGTGCAGTGGGCTGGTGCAGCTCGCGAATCCCCATGCGCATTTGAGGCCTCCTTCGGCTCGTTAAAGTCTCGATCCATGCCCCCTTGGTGCTTCCATCATGGGTCCCGAACGTGAAGCATGAATGAGACTCGTCTGAGAGTCTTCTCATAAGCCGTGGCGCCACTGGTCTCCGGCTGCACCCGGGGCGGTGGTAATGCAGTGTCCGGGGTTCTGCCCCGCCGCCGGACGAAAGGTAGGGTTGAAACCATGATCGAACAACTCCCTGTCGCCGTTCTGGGCGCGAACGGGCGCATGGGCGCCGAAGCCGTCAAGGCCGTGGAATCCGCCCCCGACATGAAGCTCGTCGCGGCCCTCGGGCGCGGCGATTCCCTGGACGCGCTGAAGGGCGCCGGCGCCAGGTTCGTGGTGGACCTCACCGTGCCGGAGAGCACTGAGGCCAATGTCCGTTTCGCCGTCGAGAACGGCATGCATGCCGTTGTCGGGACCACCGGCTGGGACATCGGCAGGCTGGAAAGCCTTGAATCGCTCCTCGCGGACCATCAGGGCGTAGGCGTCCTGATTGCACCGAACTTTGCCCTTGGATCGGTACTGGCATCCGCCTTCGCGGCCACGGCGTCCAGATATTTCGAGTCGGTGGAGGTCATTGAACTCCACCACCCCGACAAGGTCGACGCGCCCTCCGGCACGGCAGTCCGCACGGCCCAGCTGATCGCAGCGGAGCGCGCAGCGGCGGGCGTCGAGCCTGGCCCGGACGCCACCACCACTGAGCTTGCGGGCGCCCGCGGCTGCGACGTGGAGGGAATCCGCGTGCACAGTGTCAGGCTCCGGGGACTGGTAGCGCACCAGGAGGTGCTGCTCGGAGGCCCCGGGGAGCAGCTGACCATCAGGCACGATTCGTTCGACCGCGCCTCGTTCATGCCCGGGGTCCTCCTGGGCGTGCGCAACGTGGCGCAGCACCCCGGCCTGACCGTGGGACTTGACGGCTACCTTGATTTGGGGCTGTAAGGAACGTGGGACGTTTTTTTGAGCAGCTGAAGAAGAACCGCACCAAAATCTGGGTGGGCGCGGTGACGCTCCTTCTGGTGTTCTACCTCGTCGTGTCCTTCCAGCGGTCCGTCCTTCTGCTGACGGACCCCGAGCCGGTGGCTAAAGCCATCGGTGCGGCGTACCTGATTCTCCCGGTTATCGGCGCCTGGGCCCTGATTCGTGAACTGCTGTTCGGTGCCCGGACCGAACAGATGGCGAACGTGCTGGAGGCCGAAGGCGGCCTGCCGGTTGACAACCTGCCGCGCACCCCGGCGGGAAGGATTATCCGCGCAGCAGCGGACCAGGAATTCGAGAAGTACCGCAGCGAGGCCGAAGCCGCCCCCGATGACTGGCGTTCCTGGTTCCGCCTCAGCTGCGCCTACGACGCCGCAGGGGACCGCAAACGTGCCCGTGCTGCCATGCGGGACGCGGTGCGGCTCTTCCAGGCCTCCAAGGGCGCCCTCGCCCGGTAACTGGCCCGCTCGATAACTGCCATGGCCTGTAATCAGCCTGCCCGGTAACTGGCCCGCCCGCTATAGCCTGGCCGCGCGGTCTCCGGCGTCCTAGCGGACTCTGTCCGGCTCGTGCCGCCCCACCTGATTCGCGGCGTGGCCGAGCCATTCGAGCGGCCCCCGCTTCTTCAGGATCGCGAAGGCCATTCCGATCAGCACAGCCAATGCGGCATGGGCAAAATACACGCCATCCTCGGTCCAGCCCGACGGCAGGGGCTGGAGACGGGACGACGCCACGACCCACACGTGCACCGTGTACAGGGTCAGGGTCATGGCGCCCGCGCCGCGCAGCGGCAGCAACAGGTCCAGGTCCAGCCATTGACCGAGCCTGCCAACCAACAGGCAGAGCCCGACGACGGCCGCGGCCACGCCGCTGGTGTGCAGCAGGTCGAGGGTGGTCCCCGAATGCGGTGCACTGGTGGCCAGCCACCACCACGACCCCTCTTGGCGGACGCCTGCCAGGTTGACCTGCAGAATGCTCTCCAGCGGGTAGTTGGGATCCGAGAGCACGTCCTGCAGCGCAGCCCGGCCGCCCCAGGACTCCATCGCGGCCGTGCCCAGAACCTTGGCGAACGCGGCCACGGCGCTGCCGACGGTCAGCAACAGCAGGGGCAGGCCGGCCGCTGACAGGGACAGCCTGCCAATGACGAGTCCCACCAGCAGATATGACATCCACTGAAAAACGGGATAATAGCCCGTCAGGAACAGGTCGCCAAGCAGCTGTGCGGGCGTGGACAGGTCCTCCCAGCCAGGGTTGTGGTTTAACTGCAGGGGCGGATCCGCCGCCATGAGCCAGGGCCGGAGGAGAAAGGCCAGCAGGGGGGAGCCCACGATCCAGCCCGCAGCCCAGGCGCAGAGGGCTTTGAGCCGCAGCCCGATGAACGGGAGTATGCACAGGAAGAGCACGGCATAGTGCACGAGGATGACCGCGACGTTGACCTCAAGGCCACCAAGGGCCAGTCCGACGACGGCGATCACCAAGGCACGCATGGCTATGCCCCGCCGGGCTGCTGTGAGGGCGGCGCCTTCCAAGGGGCGCTGCTTGCCCGTGGAGAGCGCCAGGCCGATTCCGGCCAGGACAGCGAACAGCGCGGCTGCACGGCCTGAAAATGTCAGCCCGATCCAGGTGGGGGTCAGATTGGCATCCGTCTCGAATGTGGGCAGCAGGTGCGTGGCCATCATGCCGAGGAGAGCCAGGCCGCGGGCCGCGTCGATGCCTGCAAGACGGGTGCTGGCTGCAGGACCTTTCGACGTTCTGGACGATGCAGCGGTACTCCCCGAGGTCATGATGTGATCGTCTCACATCCGGGTGCCGTGAACAGCCGAGCAAGTTCTCGGCTGGTGCGGCTGATGGGGATGCCGGCCTCCGACGTGCGCAAGGCAATCCTGCCGGAGGCTTGTATTCGAATATATGTTCGAATACTATTTCGGCATGATCAACTCATTCGGGCATGGCTCAGGGTTCAGATATGGCTCACGGTTCCGAAACGGCTCGGACAGGCGACCGCGCAGGGAGCCGAGCAAGGAACCGCGCAGCGCACCTGCAACCAGCGCCGACGGGCCGCTGCAGGCGATGAGTCCGGGAGTGGTGGACTACCTTTTCAGACAGCTCGTGGCGGGCAATCCCGCCGAGGACGTGCAATGGGGCCGCGAAGGAATTCCGCTCTCCGCGCAACCGCCCGGGGCAGAGTTGGCGCGGCGGCTGTCGGAGACCGATCTTGAAGCCCTGACACCCACGGAGCTCTTCCACTACGTCCGCGCCGCCCAGCGCCTGGCCACTTGGGCGGAGTCCTTGCGGGAAGCTGCAGTGGGCCGCTACTGCGCAGGAAAGGATCCTGCCTAGGATGGAGGCGTGACCGGACCGCTCACCGTTTCCGCCATCCAATACGAGGCCCTCGAGGGCGGCGTGGTGGCCAACGTGCCGGAGCATGTCCGTCTCATCGAGGACGCGGATTCGCACGGTGCCCGGCTCGTGATCTTCCCGGAACTTTCCCTGATCGGCTACAACCTGCCATTGCTGCGGAGAATGGAGCAGTGGGTGGTGCCGGGCGATGCCCGCCTTGCTGCGGTGCGGGAGATCTGCCGGCGTACGGGGGTTACTGCCGTCGTGGGGGCCGCCCTGCGGGAGCATGACGGCACGCCCCGGCTGGCATCGCTGGCCGTCCACCCCGACGGGTCGGAGGAAGCGGGTTTCAAAGCCCATCTGCACGGCGGGGAGGCCGCGCTGTTTCGGGCCGGTGCGGGTCCGGCTGTCCTCGACGTGGACGGCTGGAAGGTCGCCCTGGCCATCTGCTTCGATGCTGCCCATCCCGTGCACTCCGGCACCGCCGCGGAAGCAGGTGCCGACGTCTATGCCGTTTCGGGCCTTTACACCCAGGGTGAGGGGGCGCGGCTGGGCTTGCATCTTGGGGCGCGCGCCATGGACAACCGCATGTACACGCTATTGGCCAACCTTGGTGGCCGGACGTCTCTTGGGCCCTCCTGCGGGCTGAGCGGTTTTTGGGGCCCGGACGGGCTCGCCATGCAGCGCGCCAAGGGCACGGGAACGGAAGTGCTCACGGCGGTACTTGGGAGGGGCGCCCTGGAGCGATACCGCCGCCCGGCAATGTGACGGGTCCACCCTCCGGGTTTGACGGCGTCCGCGAGTTTGACCATCATCACGCGCCCGCCATTGTCCTAACCTGCCGGTGACAGGGTAACGTTTTTCCCATGGCTGACACTTCCGCGAACATTCCTGCTCTTGGCACCCTCCTGACCGCCATGGTCACGCCCTTCACCAAAGACGGCAAAGTGGACTACCAGCAGGCGGCGGAACTGGCCGTCAAGCTCGTGGACGATGGCTGTGACGGCCTGGTGGTCACCGGAACCACAGGGGAAACCTCCACCCTCACCGACGAGGAAAACCTTGGCATGTTTCGTGCCGTCAAGGATGCCGTCGGAGGACGCGCAGCGATCATCGCCGGCACCGGAACCAACGACACCGCGCACTCTGTGCAGCTTTCGCAGCGGGCGGCCGCGCTCGGCGTCGACGGACTCCTGATTGTCACGCCGTACTACAACAAGCCCAGCCAGGCAGGTGTCCGCGCACACTTCGAGACCATCGCGTCGGCAACCGATCTGCCCGTGATGCTGTACGACATCCCCGGCCGCTCCTCCATTCCGATTGCGCCCGAGACTATGATCCGTCTTTCGCAGCATCCGAATATCGTCGCCGTCAAGGACGCCAAGGCGGATTTCGCTGCGGCGACACGCGTCATGGCCGAGACGGACCTCCTCTTCTACTCCGGTGACGACGGCCTGACCCTCCAGTGGATGGCGATGGGCGCCGTGGGTCTGGTAGGTGTCACAACACACGTCGTCACCCGCCGCTTCCGGGAACTTATCGACGCCGTCAACGCGAACGACCTGGGCACGGCCCGCAAGATCAATTTCGAGCTTGAACCCGTTGTGCGCGCAACGATGACCCGCGTCCAGGGTGCCGTCGCAGCCAAGCAAATTCTTAAATGGCAGGGAGTCCTGCCCAACTCGATTGTCCGTTTGCCCCTCGTGGAGCCGGACGAAGCCGAGATCGAAACCATCCGCGAGGATTTGGCGGAAGGAGGGCTGGTCTATTCCTGACGGACTAGGACCGGCACTCTTCCGCCTGGAAAGAAGTGCATTATGACCCAAGTTGCCCTACCCGGCCTTGTTACGCCTCCCCGCCTTGCCGAAGGCACCCTTCGGATCGTTCCCCTGGGCGGCCTGGGCGAGATCGGCCGGAACATGGCCGTCTTCGAAATCGACGGCAAGCTGCTGATCGTTGACTGCGGTGTCCTCTTCCCGGAGGAGACTCAGCCGGGCGTTGACCTGATCCTGCCCGATTTCTCCTACATCGAGGACCGGCTGGATGACATCGTGGCTGTGGTGCTGACCCATGGCCACGAAGACCACATCGGCGCTGTCCCGTATCTTTTGCGGCTCCGCAGCGACATCCCGCTCGTGGGTTCGCAGCTGACGCTCGCCCTTGTCGAAGCCAAGCTGCAGGAACACCGCATCAGGCCTTACACGCTGACGGTGACCGAGGGGCAGGTGGAGCAGTTCGGCCCCTTCCAGTGCGAGTTCGTTGCCGTCAACCACTCGATCCCGGATGCGCTGGCTGTCTTCCTCCGCACCGCCGGCGGATCCGTGCTGCACACAGGTGACTTCAAGATGGACCAGCTCCCGCTGGACGGCCGGATCACGGACCTCCGGCACTTCGCCAAGCTCGGCGAAGAGGGCGTGGACCTGTTCATGTCCGACTCCACGAACGCCGATGTTCCGGGCTTCACCACTGCGGAAAAGGAAATCGGCCCCACCCTGGACCGGGTCTTCGGACAGGCCACCAAGCGCATCATCGTGGCGTCCTTCTCCTCGCACGTCCACCGTGTGCAGCAGGTCCTGGATGCCGCGGCCAAACATGGCCGCAACGTGGCGTTCGTCGGGCGTTCCATGGTCCGGAACATGGCGATCGCCGAAAAGCTGGGATACCTGGACGTGCCGGACGGCATCGTGGTGGACCTGAAGAACATCGACAGCCTGCCGGACAACAAGGTGGTGCTCATGTCCACCGGCTCGCAGGGCGAGCCCATGGCAGCGCTGTCCCGCATGGCCAACGGCGACCACCGGGTGGTGGTGGGCCACGGTGACACGGTTATCCTCGCCTCGAGCCTCATCCCCGGCAACGAGAACGCGGTGTTCCGCATCATCAACGGACTGCTGAAGCTGGGCGCCGACGTCATCCACAAGGGCAACGCCAAGGTCCACGTGTCCGGCCACGCCGCGGCCGGTGAGCTGCTGTACTGCTACAACATCCTGGAACCGCTCAATGCCATGCCGGTGCACGGTGAAACCCGCCACCTGATCGCCAACGGCAAGATTGCCGAGGAATCAGGCGTGCCCGCTGAGAGCATCCTCCTCGCTGACAACGGCACCGTCATCGACCTCCGGGACCACCGTGCCGACGTCGTGGGTCAGATCGAGGTCGGCTTCGTCTACGTGGACGGCTCAAGCGTCGGCGAGATCACCGACGCCGACCTCAAGGACCGGCGGGTCCTCGGCGACGAAGGCTTCATCTCCATCATCACGGTCATCAACCGGGCCACCGGCAAGGTGGTCTCCGGACCTGAGATCCACGCCAGGGGCGTCGCGGAGGACGACTCGGTGTTCGACGACATCATCCCCAAGATCAACGACGCGCTGGAAGAGGCCGTGCTGAGCAATGCGGACCACACCGCCCACCAGTTGCAGCAGGTGGTCCGCCGGATCGTCGGAACGTGGGTCAACCGCAAGCTGCGGCGCCGCCCAATGATTATTCCGGTGGTCCTCGAGGCCTAAGCCGCCGTTCGGGGCTCCAAGGGCTCCGGGGCTCCGGGGCGGGTGAACACAGTCCCCGGACGCCCGGAAATCCGCGGAATTCGGCCGGGGTTGGAGTACCGTGGCTCATATGGCCACACGTACTTCCCCCGCGCCAAAACGCACTCCCAGCACCAAATCAGGCACGTCAGCGGGCCGCTCCGGCTCCGCGGCGTCCAAATCCGGCCGGGGCGGAGCATCCGGCGGAACGGCGCGCACGCGCCAGCTGGCCAACGTCGAACCCCGGCAGCCGTGGCTGCTGAGGGTGTTGGGTGGTGCCTGGCTCGGAATTGGCCACCTGGTCGGCGGGGGAGTGCGGCGGATCGGCCACGACGTCAGCGACCTCGCACCGGAAGACCGCCGTGACGGGGCCGCCCTGTTCAATCTCGCACTGGCCGTCTTCATCGCTACTTTTGCCTGGTGGGGCTTCCGGGGCTGGTTCCCGGATGCCGTCTTCGCCGTGGTCAACGGCACTTTCGGCTGGATGTCGCTGGTGCTGCCGCTCATGCTGTTCGTCTGCGCTGTGCGGCTGTTCCGCCGGCCGGCCGACGGCCGCGGCAACAACCGCGTGGGGATCGGCTTCCTGATCATGACCTTCGCGGGTTGCGGGCTGGCCCACATCATTGGCGGCCAGCCGACCGTTGCCCAGGGATTCGACGGCCTGCGCCAGGCAGGTGGCATGCTGGGCTTCCTGGCGGCATCCCCGCTGGCCGCCATCCACGCGGCGGTGCCGGTGGCATTGTACGGATTGCTGGCCTTCGTCTCGCTGCTCATCGTGACGGCAACACCTTTCACCGCCATCCCGGGGCGCCTGCGGGCAGCCTATGAGCACCTGATGGGAGTGGACCTCCAGGACCACGACGGCGGTGTCCACGACCGCAGTTACCTTTACGAGAACACGGCCGCGGCGGCACCGAAAAAGAAGCGCAAGCGGCTCTTCGGCAAGGACCCGGAAGGCGACGCGCGCCTGGAGGGCTACGTCGGTGATGAGGCCTTTGAGCATGCGGTCATCGATGACGACGATCCTGTCGCCCCGTCCCGCAAGGGAGCACCGTCCGGCACGGGCGCCTCGGCCGTGGCACCGGGTGTCCGCCGCCCCACGCAGGCCGAGATCGCCGTCGAAAAGATCAAGGCCGCCCAGGGGCTCGGCTCCAAGGGCGGGGATGCAGACGGGGACAACGCCACGGAGGCCATCCCGCTCGTCACTCCGGGCATGGTGGCCGCCGGTTCACTCAACCCGGCCGGTGCCGGTGCCGCCTCGCAGGTGCCCTCCAAGCCGGTGGCGCCAGCGCCGCCGCCCACGCCGATCCCGCAGCGGACCGAGCAGCTGTCCCTGGCCGGGGACGTCACGTACACCCTGCCGTCGTCGGACATGCTGACCCCCGGATCCATCCCCAAGGAGCGCACGGAAGCCAACGACGCCGTGGTCGCGGCGCTGACGGACACGCTGACGCAGTTCAACGTGGACGCAAGCGTCACCGGTTTCAGCCGAGGCCCCACGGTCACGCGCTACGAAATCGAGCTGGCGTCCGGCACCAAGGTGGAGCGCGTCACGGCGCTGTCCAAGAACATCTCCTATGCCGTCGCCAGCTCAGACGTGCGCATACTGAGCCCCATTCCGGGCAAGTCGGCCATCGGCATCGAGATCCCGAACACCGACCGTGAGACTGTCTCGCTGGGCGATGTCCTGCGCAGCCAGAACGCCCGCCGCACGGACCACCCCATGGTCATGGGCGTGGGCAAGGACGTCGAGGGGGGCTATGTCGTCGCGAACCTGGCCAAGATGCCCCACCTCCTCGTGGCCGGCGCCACCGGCGCAGGTAAGTCATCGTTCGTGAACTCGATGATCACCTCAATCCTCATGCGCGCCACACCGGATGAGGTCCGGATGGTCATGGTGGACCCCAAGCGCGTGGAACTGACGGCCTATGAGGGCGTGCCGCACCTCATCACGCCCATCATCACAAACCCGAAGAAGGCGGCGGAGGCGCTGCAGTGGGTGGTCCGCGAGATGGACGCCCGCTACGACGACCTGGCGAACTACGGCTTCAAGCACATCGATGACTTCAACAAGGCCGTCCGCGCAGGCAAGGTCCATCCTCCAGTGGATTCCAAGCGCGTCATACGGCCCTACCCGTACCTGCTGGTGATCGTGGACGAGCTCGCCGACCTCATGATGGTGGCACCGCGCGACGTCGAGGATTCCATTGTCCGAATCACGCAGCTCGCGCGTGCGGCCGGCATCCACCTGGTCCTGGCCACCCAGCGGCCGTCGGTGGACGTCGTCACAGGCCTGATCAAGGCCAACGTTCCCTCGCGCATGGCCTTCGCGACGTCCTCCGTCACCGACTCCCGCGTGGTCCTCGACCAGCCGGGCGCCGAGAAACTCATTGGGCAGGGTGACGCCCTCTTCCTGCCCATGGGTGCCTCCAAGGCCATGCGTGTGCAGGGCGCGTGGGTGACGGAGTCCGAGATCCACAAGGTGGTGGAGCACGTCAAGGGCCAGCTCAAGGCCGATTACCGGGACGACGTCGCGGCCGATGCGCCCAAGAAGCAGATCGACGACGACATCGGCGACGACCTCGAAGTGCTGCTGCAGGCCACGGAACTGGTGGTCACCACGCAGTTCGGCTCCACATCGATGCTGCAGCGCAAGCTCCGCGTCGGGTTCGCCAAGGCCGGCCGCCTCATGGACCTGCTCGAGTCCAGGGGCGTGGTGGGACCCTCGGAAGGGTCCAAGGCCCGCGATGTGCTGGTCAAGCCTGATGACCTCGCCGCGGTGCTGGCCGCCATGAAGGGCCAGGAAGCCCCCGCGGCGCCTGATTCCCAGACAGCGGCCCTAAGCGACAACGCAAACGCCAACATCGCGCAGGGCGGCTACGCGGAAGACCTCGTCACCGCCGATCTGGACAACCGTGCGCAGAGCGCTGAGTACTACGACGGCGCGGACGGCTCCGGGGACGACGATGAAGGATCCGAGGACGCCTGGTCCCTCACCGGGCGCTAGCCCGGAACGGGCAGCTCCGAAGTTTTGTAGCTCGGGAGCCGCGGTCCGGAAGACGGTAGCCTAGGAGGGTGACTAGCACCGAAGCGACCGCGGCCGGCTCCAACAGCTCCGGGATCTGGAACCTTCCCAATATCCTCACGATGCTCCGCATTGTGCTGGTGCCGTTCTTCGTGTGGTTCCTCATCGCAGATGCTCCGGGCCTGCGGAGCGAATCCGGGCCGTGGCGCTGGGCCGCCGTGGCTGCCTTCGCCGTCGCGATCTACACGGACAAGCTCGACGGCGACATCGCCCGGAGCCGCGGGCTGGTCACCGACTTCGGAAAGATCGCCGACCCCATTGCCGACAAGCTGCTGATCGGTTCGGCCCTGGTCATGCTTTCCGTGCTGGATGAACTGTCCTGGTGGATTACGGCGGTCATCCTCGTCCGCGAGTGGGGCATCACGGCGCTGCGGTTCTTTGTCATCCGCTATGGAGTGATTCCCGCCTCCCGCGGCGGAAAGCTCAAGACCGTCGTACAGACGGCAGCGATCTTCCTCTACCTTCTTCCGCTGTCCGCGATTGCGCCCTGGCTGGTTTGGGTGGCCCTCGCCGTGATGCTGGTGGCCGTCATCATCACGGTCTGGACCGGCGTGGAGTACATTCTTGAAGCTCTGAAAGTCCGCGCCCACGGGCTGCGGCGCAGGGCCGAGGAACGGCAGGACGAGAACCCGGACACGCAGGAAGGAAAGGCATGAGCAACCTTCACCGAATCGCCGGCGAGACAGTCGCGGCCGCCGTCGCGCGGGGCGTCACCGTTGCCACCGCCGAATCGCTGACCGCCGGCATGGTCACGGCCATGCTGGCGGACACGGCAGGGGCGTCGGCCATGCTTCGGGGCGGCGTCGTCTCCTACAGCAACTCCGTCAAGCGGGATCTGCTCCGCGTTCCCCAGGAACTGCTCGACGCCGTCGGCTCCGTCGACGGCGACGTCGCGGCGGCCATGGCCGAGGGTGCACGGGACGCCTGCGGGGCTGACCTGGGTGTTTCCACCACGGGCGTGGCCGGGCCGAACGGGCACGACGGCAAACCGGTGGGGACTGTCTTCATCGGCATCGCCACCGAGCAGGGCGCCACGTCCTATCCCTACAGTTTCGAAGGAACCCGGGCGGAGATCCGCGCACTCGCCTGCGAGGCCGCACTCGCGCGGCTCCAGGAGGCTCTGGCGTCGCTAAGCTACCGGGAGTAAGGTTGCCGGGAACAAAAAGCATTACCGAATAGTTGTTACATTGTGTCGCTTCTCCAAGAGGGAGGCGCCTAGGATGAAAAGACCAACATCGGTTCGCTTCCCAGCGGACCGGACACATGAGGGAGCAAGGCGATACAGATGGTAAAGCAGCCCGTATCCGTAAACGGCGTTGTCCGCTGGAAGGATGTGGGCCTCGCCGATCAGGCCAAGAGCGAACAGAAGGAGCGCAAGATGGTAGTACTTCGTCACGAAATCGGTGATGTCCTGCGCGATGTCCGCCAGCGTCAAGGGCGTACCCTCCGCGAAGTGTCGCACAGCGCCCGAGTTTCCCTGGGCTACCTGAGTGAAGTGGAGCGCGGCCAGAAGGAGGCCTCTTCCGAGCTGCTGTCCTCGATCTGTTCGGCCTTGGATGTTCCGTTGTCCAGCATGCTCCGCGAGGTCAGCGACCGCGTTGCCATGGCCGAAGGTGTTGCCGTACCGGACACAGTGCCGCAGGAGTTCTCGCAGCGCTACGGCCGTGACCTGGAGCGCGACCTCAGCACCGAACTGAACAACGAGCTGGCCAAGGGCCTGCTGTCCAGCGCCAGGTAACCTGCAGCGCACAGGAAAGATTTAGAGCGATGGCCCCCGGCACAAACCGGGGGCCATCGTCGTTGATCTCGACACCGTTGGCGTGGGCCGTGCGCTGGATGTAACTACGCCTAAAGCTCGCCGTCCTTGGGAAACCCGTCACGTTCGTAGGTGGCATTGAGCTTGGCCATGTACGTGGCCAGGGCCTCCAGGTCCTCCACCGGCCATTCACCCAGCCGCTCCCGGAAGACCTGCCGCCTTGCGTCCTGGACCTGGTGCATCTTCTCTTCACCCTTGGGCGTGAGGCGGATGGTCTGGGCGCGCCCGTCCAGTGGATCGGCTTCCTTGAGCACGAGGCCGATGCCCTCGAGGAACGCGATCTGCCGACTCACGGAGGGCTTACCGACGCCGATGCAGGACGCGAGCTCGGTCAGCCGGATGGGTCCCGTTTTGCGAATCATGGTGAGCAGCCCATATGCAGCAGGCTCCATGTCCGGATGCACCTGGCGTGAGAGCTGCTGGGAGACGGCGCGGGCGCGCCGCCAGAAAATACTGATTTGATGCTCCACTGACTTCAACGCGGCATCAAGTGTGTCCTCGGAGGGGGCGGACCCACGCGGGGCGTCAACGGGGTTGCTCATGGCAACCATTCTAGAGTCCGCAGCCATGAGAGACTCTATGGCGTGCGGATTAGTGATTTTTGGCGGCTCATGGACGACGAGTTTGGCGCAGGATATTCCCGCGTGCTTAGCAGCTCACTGAGCCTTGCGGGGGTGGGAGGCAAGACGGCCGACGAGGCATTGGCTGCCGGCGTCAATCCCCGCGATGTCTGGCTCGCCGTGTGCGATGTCCAAGACGTTCCCGCGGAACGGCGGCTCGGCCGGGACATCAAGCCCAGCCCCAGCTGATTCCGCCCGCCCGCCGGCAGAGTCCTGACACGCCGACCGATTGTTCGAATATCTGTTCGGACGGGACTATGCTTTTTTCCAGCGGGTTATCCACATACGCAGGCCGCCCGGCAACATTGTCACAGGGCGGCGCTAGCGTCAGTGATGACAGAGAACAAGGCCGCACAGGCCACTCCACAGCGAGAAAGCAATAGAGGTGTGAACCATGGCGGCAGCCCCGGATCGTGCAAAGGCGTTGGAAGCAGCGCTTGCCCAGATTGACAAGCAGTTCGGCAAGGGATCGATCATGCGCCTGGGTGATGAAACCCGCGCCCCCATCGAGGTCATTCCCACCGGTTCCATCGCTCTGGACGTCGCCTTGGGTATAGGCGGGCTCCCGCGGGGCAGAGTCGTTGAGATCTACGGACCGGAATCGTCCGGTAAAACCACAGTGGCCCTCCACGCGGTGGCAAACGCCCAGCGCAACGGCGGCATCGCGGCCTTCATCGACGCCGAGCACGCTCTCGACCCCGAGTATGCCGCGAAGCTGGGCGTGGACACCGACGCCCTGCTTGTATCCCAGCCGGACACCGGCGAGCAGGCACTCGAAATCATGGACATGCTGGTGGGCTCCGGCTCGCTGGACATCGTCGTCATCGACTCCGTGGCCGCGCTCGTGCCGCGTGCCGAAATCGAAGGTGACATGGGAGACAGCCACGTCGGCCTGCAGGCGCGCCTGATGAGCCAGGCGCTGCGGAAGATCACCGGTCGGCTGAGCCAGACCAAGACCACGGCCATCTTCATCAACCAGCTTCGCGAAAAGATCGGTGTGTTCTTCGGCTCACCCGAAACCACCACCGGCGGCAAGGCCCTGAAGTTCTACGCTTCCATCCGCATCGACGTCCGCCGCATCCAGACCCTGAAGGAAGGCGCCGACTCCGTCGGCAACCGCACCAAGGCCAAGATCGTCAAGAACAAGATGGCCCCGCCCTTCAAGGTCGCCGAATTCGACATCATTTATGGCCAGGGCATCTCCCGCGAGGGCGGCATCATCGACATGGGCGTGGAGCACGGCCTCATCAAGAAGTCAGGTTCCTGGTTCACCTATGACGGCGACCAGCTCGGCCAGGGCATGGAGAATTCCCGGCGCTTCCTCCGCGACAACCCCGAGCTGGCGGCGGAACTCGAGCGGCTCATCAAGGAAAAGCTCGGTGTCGGAGTCAAGCCCGCCGCCGACGCCGAGGCTTCACCGAAGCTGAAGGCCGTTGACGGTTTCTAGCAGCAGGGGGCGCGGCCGGGCCCGGGGCGCTGAGGCAGGCCTGCCGCCTGCCTCGCCGCCGCCCGAAGCCATGGAAGACCGGGACGCAGACCCCGCGTCCGTGGCTCGAGCCATTGTGCTGCGGCAGCTGACCAGTTCGCCCAAGAGCAGGCTCCAGCTTGAGCGCAAGCTGGCTGAACGAAACGTGCCCGAGGATGTCGCCGCCGCGGTCCTGGACCGGTTCGAAGAGGTCAGGCTCGTCGACGACGCAGAATTCGCGGACATGTGGGTGCGGAGCCGTTCCCAGACCCGCAAGCTGGCCAAGGGAGCCCTCCGCCGCGAGCTCGCCGAAAAGGGGATTGATCCGGAGACGGCCGCTGCGGCGCTGCAGCAGCTCAGCGACGAAGAGGAGGAAGCAGCGGCCAGGCACCTGGTGGAACGCAAGCTCCGGCCGGGGGCAGACCTGTCTGACCGTGCAGAGCGGGACAAGACCACCCGGCGTCTGGCCTCGATGCTCGCCCGCAAGGGGTACCAGCCCTCGCAGGCATTCCGGATCGTCGGGGACGTGCTTGACGCCGCCTCCATCGACCAGGCATAGCCGCGGCACTGAAGCACACCCGACAGTTGGCCACAGCCGGTACGCTTAACGGGTGAGTCTGACCTACCCTTCCCCCTCCTCCGGCGCCGTCCCCTCAGCCGCCGACGTCTCCAGCGCACCCCGCACCTACCAGGTGCGGACGTTCGGCTGCCAGATGAACGTCCACGATTCCGAGCGGATGGCCGGGATGCTCGAGGCGGCAGGTTACGTTCCAGCGGAGGGTGCCCAGGCCGACGTCGTGGTCTTCAACACGTGTGCCGTGAGGGAGAACGCGGACAACAAGCTGTACGGCAACCTCGGCATGCTGGCGCCCGTCAAGGAAGCCAACCCGGGAATGCAGATCGCTGTCGGCGGGTGCCTGGCGCAGAAAGACCGTGAAACCATCCTGAAGAAGGCTCCGTGGGTGGACGCGGTCTTCGGGACGCACAACGTCGGTGCGCTTCCGGCGCTCCTGGACCGGGCCCGCCACAACAGCGAAGCCCAACTCGAGATCCTTGAGTCCCTCGACGTTTTCCCGTCCACGCTGCCCACCAAACGGGACTCCGTGTACTCGGGATGGGTGTCTATTTCGGTGGGCTGCAATAACACGTGCACGTTCTGCATCGTCCCTGCCCTCCGCGGCAAGGAGAAGGACCGCAGGCCGGGGGACATCCTGGCCGAGGTCCAGGCGCTGGTAGACGACGGAGCCATCGAGGTGACCCTGCTGGGACAGAACGTCAACTCCTATGGCGTGGAGTTCGGCGACCGCCAGGCGTTCTCCAAGCTGCTCCGCGCCTGCGGGGACATTCCCGGCCTGGAACGGGTCCGCTTCACCAGCCCCCACCCGGCGGCGTTCACCGACGACGTGATTGACGCCATGGCCGAGACGCCCAACGTCATGCCCCAGCTGCACATGCCCCTGCAGTCCGGCTCGGACAAGGTCCTCAAGGACATGAGGCGCTCCTACCGCTCGGCCAAGTTCCTCGGAATCCTGGACAAGGTCCGGGAGAAGATCCCGCACGCCGCGATTTCGACGGACATTATTGTCGGCTTCCCTGGCGAGACCGAGGAAGATTTCCAGGCAACCCTGGACGTCGTCGAAAAGTCGCGCTTCGCCACGGCCTTCACCTTCCAGTACTCCAAGCGGCCCGGCACCCCGGCCGCTGATCTTCCCGCCCAGCTGCCCAAAGCCGTCGTGCAGGAAAGGTTCGAACGGCTCACAGCCCTGCAGGACCGGATCGCCGCGGAGGAGAACGCCAAGCAGCTCGGACGCCAGGTCGAGGTCATGGTGACCGCCCAGTCAGGGCGCAAGGCAGAGGCAACCCACCGGCTGTCCGGCCGGTCCCAGGACCAGCGGCTCGTCCACTTCTCCGTGCCCGACGGAGCCGCGGCACCCCGGCCCGGCGACCTCGTCACGGTCACTATTACCGAGGCCGCGGCCTTCCATCTCGTCGCCGACCCCGCAACGGCCGCCGACTACTCCCTGCGCCGTTCGCGGGCAGGGGACGCCTGGGACAGGTCGCAGGCGGACTCGTGCGGCGCGCCCGCACCGGCGGCCGCCGGCGGCAAAACCGGCGTTTCGCTCGGCATGCCGTCACTTCCCGTGCGCAGCCGCTAGCCCGTGGCCGGCAGGCAGCCGCCCGTCATTGCGGTGGTCGGGCCGACGGGTTCCGGGAAGTCTGACCTTGCCGTCGAGCTGGCGCTGGAGCTCGACGGCGAGGTGATCAACGCCGACGCCATGCAGTTCTACCGCGGCATGGATATCGGAACTGCCAAGATCACCGAACCCGAGCGCAGGGGAGTTCCGCACCATCTGCTGGACATCCTGGACGTTACCGAGGAAGCGTCGGTATCCGAGTTCCAGCAGCAGGCAAGAGCAGCGGTGGCAGACATCCACCGCCGCGGCAAGCGGGCCATCCTTGCGGGCGGGTCGGGCCTGTATGTGCGCGCAGCCCTGGACGTCCTGGAATTTCCTGGCACCGACCCCGGCATCCGCGCCCGCCTCGAGCGGGAACACGCCGACGCCGGAACTGCCCCGCTCCTGCAACGCCTCCGGGACGTCGACCCGGTGTCGGCAGGCCGGCTCGGAGATGCCCGGCGGATTATCCGGGCCCTGGAGGTCTTCGAACTGACAGGCCGCCCGTTCAGCTCGTTCATGCCCAGCCGGGAGTACTTTCAGCCCGCCGTGCAGATCGGCCTGGCAGTGGACCGCGACGAACTGCGCGAACGCCTGGCCGTCCGGGTCCACCGCATGGTGGACCGCGGACTGCTGGCCGAGGTTGAACGGCTGGATGCCGCCGGGCTCCGGCGCGGCCGGACGGCGCCCCGGGCACTGGGGTATGCCCAGTTCCTCAAAGTGCTCGACGGCGAAGCAAATGTTGCGCAGGCAGCAGAGGAAACTATCGTGGCCACCCGGCAGTTCGCCCGCCGCCAGCTCACCTGGTTCCGGGCCGACCCGCGCATCGCCTGGCTGGACTGGCAGGATCCCGCCCTTGCCGAGAAGGCCGCGGCTCTTTGCTCCTGACGCAGGACGCTCACCCGCCCGGAGGCTCACGGGCTGTTTTCCGGGACGCTGCGGCGTGCAGGTACGCTTGAAACATGAACGAAGCCCTTGCAGAAACCGCTGAGCGCGCCATCTCAACCCTGAGCGGCCTCCGCTTCTCCAAGGGCCACGGAACCGGCAACGACTTTGTCCTGATCGCCGACCCCGAGGGCACGCAGTCCATTCACCCGGAACAGGTCGCCGAGCTGTGCGACCGCCACCGCGGCATCGGCGGGGACGGGCTCATCCGGGCCGTCCCCTCGCGTCTCCTCGACGAGGGCCGCCGGCTCCTGACCGAACATCCCAACGCAGAGTGGTTCATGGACTACCGCAACGGCGATGGCTCGCTGTCTGAGATGTGCGGCAACGGCGTCCGGGTCTTCGTCCACTTCCTCCTCGCGGAGGGGCTTGCGGAACTCCCGGAGGGCGGCTCACTGACCATCGGCACGCGCGGCGGCGTGAAAACCATCGTCCGCACGGCCGACGGCTACGCCGTGGACATGGGCCCGTGGGAGTTCATCTTCCCCGCCGAAGCAGCAGCCCGCGCCATGGACTCCCTGGTCACTGCCGACGGCCTGGAAGTGCCGCGGCCGGCACTGTCAGTCAGCATGGGAAACCCGCACACCGTCGTGGCGCTGGCCGAACTGTCCGAGCTGGAAGCCACGAGGCTCTTCACTGCACCCCACGTCGACCCCAAGCCGGCCCACGGCACCAACGTCGAATTCGTTGTCCCGTCCGAGCCGCTGGTCCACGACGGAGTCGGCACAGTGACCATGCGCGTGCACGAGCGCGGCGTCGGTGAAACGCAGTCGTGCGGCACCGGCGCGTGTGCCGCCGCCGTGGCAATCCGTCACTGGGCGGGCCAGGGTGCACCGGACGCCTGGCACGTCAAAGTGCCGGGCGGCGTCGTCGGCGTTAAATTCTTTACCGTGGCAGACGGCCACGAGCATGTGGAACTGAGCGGGCCCGCAACGATCGTTGCTAGCGGGACGCTTTCCTGACCCGCAGGATGCGGAAGGACTTGGACGTGCTCTCGCGGGTCACCGCAAACGAGTCGTCAAGCGCCTCCGCGAGCCAGCGCTGAAGCGAGTCGGATCCCAGGTTCTTCTGCACCACCAGCCAGGCTGAACCTCCCGGCGCGAGACGGGGCAGCCACAGCAGCAGCAGTGAGTGCAATTCATCCTTCCCAATCCGGATCGGCGGATTGGACCAGATGGTGTCGAAGCGCAACTCAGGATCCACGGCCTCGGGCGTGCTGGCCGTGACATTGGCAAGCCCCAGCAGCGCGGCGTTCTCGTTGGTGAGAGCGATACAGCGTTCGTTGACGTCCACCGCATACACGTGGGCGTGCGGCGCCCGCAGCGCCATGGTCAGGGCGATGGGACCCCAGCCGCAGCCGATGTCCAGCAGGTTTCCCTGAGGAGCGGGGGCGGGGACCTCCGCGAGCAGAACAGCAGTGCCCTTGTCGATGCCGTCCGGGCTGAAGATGCCGGAGGAGGTCTGCAGCCTGCGCGTTTCGCCGGCCAGTTCCACGGTGAGCGGCTTGCGGGTGAACGGCCCGGCGGGCGAGGCGCTGAAATAGTGGGCAGACTCCATAACTGGCCAGATTAGTGGGCCTACCACCCGGATGGGAAACGGGATGGGAAACCGGATGGTCCGCATCTGCTACGCTGGAAGGCATGTTCCTGATCTTTGAGTAGCCGGTATTCTCCGCCGCAGGCTTCCAGCCGTGGCGCCGGCCGCGCGCTTCCCGTTGCGATGCAGGTGTACCACCTTCCGCCCGGAGCGCGCACAACCACACTCAATCAGTCCACTTCCTGCCGCTCCGGTCTGTGCGCCGTCGGCATTTCAGGAGCCCTCATGACCCCTCGCCGTCAGCCCAGCGCGAATACCGCAGCCAAGGGCAACAATCAGCACTATTCTGAAGATGCAGAACCTTTTAAGGAGACCATGACCAGTCAGCACAATTCCGGATCCGAGCCAGCAGCCCAGGACATGAGTCCCGAGGAAATCCAAGCTGTCATCGACCGGATTCTCTCCAAAGACGTCCCGGCACGGAACGCCGCTGCTGCCAACGGCGCTGGAGCCGGTAGCAAGGCCGTCTTTGGCCAGGCGCAGGCCATCTCGCGGCTTGACGAGGAACACAGCACGTTCGACGGCGACCAGCAGGATCTCGAGGAACGCCGGGCCCTGCGCCGCACGGCCGGGCTGTCCACGGAACTCGAAGACGTCACCGAAGTCGAGTACCGGCAGTTGCGCCTGGAGCGCGTGGTCCTGGCCGGGCTGTGGACCGAAGGCACCCTGGCCGACGCCGAGAACTCCCTGCGGGAACTCGCTGCGCTTGCGGAAACCGCGGGATCGGAAGTTCTCGACGGGCTGGTCCAGCGCCGGGCGAAGCCGGATCCCGGCACGTTCCTCGGTTCGGGCAAGGCCCTGGAGCTCAAGGACGTGGTGATGTCCACCGGTGCGGACACCGTGGTGGTGGATGCCGAGCTCGCGCCGTCGCAGCGCCGCGGACTGGAAGACATCGTCAAGGTCAAGGTCATCGACCGCACCGCCCTCATTCTTGACATCTTCGCGCAGCACGCGAAGAGCCGCGAGGGCAAGGCGCAGGTGGAGCTGGCGCAGCTCGAATACCTGCTCCCGCGCCTCCGCGGCTGGGGCGAATCGATGTCCCGCCAGGCCGGCGGCCAGGTGGGCGGCGCAGGTGCCGGCATGGGCTCACGTGGTCCTGGTGAAACGAAGATCGAACTGGACCGGCGCCGGATCCGCACGCGGATGGCGAAGCTGCGCCGCGAGATCGCCGCAATGAAGCCGGCACGCGAGACCAAGCGGGCCAACCGCCGTCGGAATGCAGTTCCTTCTGTGGCCATCGCGGGGTACACGAACGCGGGCAAGTCCTCCCTGCTGAACCGGCTCACCGACGCCGGAGTCCTGGTGGAGAACGCCCTGTTCGCCACGCTGGATCCCACGGTCCGCAAGGCGGAGACGGCAGACGGGTTGGGCTACACCCTGGCTGATACTGTCGGCTTTGTCCGGTCCCTTCCCACGCAGCTCGTGGAGGCATTCCGGTCCACACTCGAGGAGGTGGCGGACGCGGACCTCATCCTGCACGTGGTGGACGTCTCCCACCCTGATCCGGAGGGCCAGATCGCCGCCGTGCGCTCGGTGTTCTCCGAAGTGGACGCCCGCAAGGTGCCCGAGATCATCGTGCTCAACAAGGCCGACGCCGCCGATCCGTTCGTCGTGGAGCGGCTCAAGCAGCGCGAACCGCGCCACGTTGTGGTGTCCGCCCGGACCGGCCAGGGAATCCAGGAACTGCTGAAGGCGATCAGTGACGGAATCCCGCGGCCGAACGTCAAGCTGGAACTGCTGGTGCCGTACCACCGCGGCGACCTTATCAGCAAACTCCACGACTCCGACGCAGAGATCCTGAGCATGGATCACGAAGAGGGCGGCACCCGCGCCGTCGTCATGGTCCGGGAAGGCCTCGCGGCTGAACTGGAATCCTTCATCAGCAATGACTGAGCAGGCCGAAAAGCCCGCCGGTGCCACGGGCGGCGAGGAGTTCGTCATCGGGCTCCTCGACCGTGCCGTGGCCGCCATGGGCGGACAAAGCCGCACCGGCCAGCACGAGATGGCGCGTCAGGTGGCGCGGGCGATTGAAACCGGCGACCACCTGCTGGTCCAGGCGGGTACGGGCACCGGAAAGTCGCTGGCCTACCTGATCCCGCTGATCGCCCATTCGCTCGAGAGCGACAAGCCCACCCTCGTCTCCACCGCCACCCTGGCGCTGCAGACACAGATCGTGGGCCGGGACCTTCCGCGGTTGCTGAAGAACATCACCCCGGCGCTGGACAGGCCGGTGAAGGTGGCCCTCGTCAAAGGCCGCGCCAACTACGTGTGCCGGCATAAGCTCGAAGGCGGGTTCCCGTCCGAGGAGCCCTCCGAAGGGCAGCTCTTTTCGCTGGGCGAGGACACCAGCGTCCCGCACTTCGCCGCCGCGATGGGCGGACCGTCGTCGCAGCTCGGCAAAGAGGTGGTCCGGCTCCGCGAATGGGCGGAAAAGACCGCCACGGGGGACCGCGACGAACTCCTCCCGGGGGTGACCGACCGTGCCTGGAGGCAGGTCTCTGTTACATCCATGGAGTGCCTCGGCGCGCAGAAGTGTCCCCTCGCCGAGGAGTGCTTCAGTGAACTGGCCCGGCACGAAGCGGCTGAGGCCGATGTCGTGGTGACCAACCATGCCATGCTCGCCGTCAGCGCCTTCGAGGGCCTTGCCGTGCTGCCGGAGTACGACGTTGTGGTGGTGGACGAGGCCCACGAGCTCCAGGACCGCGTCACCGGCGCTGTTTCCGGGCAGTTGTCTGTCGCCATGGTGCATGCCGCAGCCTCGGGCGCCCGCAAGCACACAGGCATTACCGTGGATGCCCTCAACAACGCCGCAGCCAACCTTGAACTTGCCCTCACCGGCGTTCCCAGCGGGCTGCTTCCGAACGGACTCAACGCGGAGCAGCTCGACTGTGTGGACCAGCTTCGCGAGGCGTGCCGGGCGGCGCTGTCAGATTCAAAAGGGGACAGCAACAACGCGGTCGACGGCGGGCGGCAGCTCGCGCGGTCCCGCCTCCTCGTCATCATGGAGCTGTGTGAACGGCTGCTCGCCGCGCGCGAGAACCGCGAGGTCGTGTGGTTTTCGCGGAACAGCACCTTTGACCCGCAGCAGGGCTATTCGGCACCCGACGACACGCAGCCCGCGCTGATCAACATTGCACCCCTGAGTGTTGCCGGGCGCCTCCGGGAGGGCCTGTTCGAAGGCCACACCGTGGTCCTGACCTCCGCCACGCTGGCAATCGGCTCCGCGTTCGAACCCGCCGCAGGCGGACTCGGTCTCCTGGGTGAAGGCGCCCCAAGCTGGACGGGCGTGGACGTGGGGTCCCCCTTCGACTACCCGAAGCAGGGCATCCTGTACGTGGCGGGGCACCTGCCCAAGCCGGGCAGGGGGACCTCGCCAGAAGCGCTCGACGAACTGGAAACGCTGATCCGCGCCTCCGGCGGGGGAGCGCTGTGCCTGTTCTCGTCCCGCCGGGCCGCCGAGGATGCCGCCGAGGCGCTGCGCCCCCGCCTGGACGTCAGCGTGCTCTGCCAAGGCGACTCAACCATGACCGCGCTGGTGAAGCAGTTCGCCGACGAACCCGACACCTGCCTGTTCGGCACCATGTCCCTGTGGCAGGGTGTTGATGTTCCCGGTGGTTCCTGCCGGCTGGTGGTCATCGACAGGATTCCGTTCCCGCGGCCAGACGACCCCCTGATGACGGCACGCTCCCGAGCCGTGGCCCAGGCAGGCGGCAACGGTTTCATGTCTGTGTCGGCCACCCATGCCGCGATCCGTCTGGCGCAGGGCGCCGGGCGCCTCATCCGGTCCACGGATGACAAGGGCGTGGTGGCAGTGCTGGATTCGCGCCTTTCGACCGAGCGCTACGGCGGGTTTCTCCGCGCGGCGCTCCCGCCGTTCTGGCCCACGACGGACCGCAAGATCGCCGTGGCGGCGCTGGAAAGGCTCGCCGGAGCGCGGTAGCCCTGGACTCGCTGACTTGCAAGCGGGCCGGAACCCAAACCGGCCGGAAGCGAAAGCGGGCTGTGGCCTACAGCGAACGCAGGACGGACACGACCTTGCCCATGACCACGGCGTGGTCGCCCAGGATGGGCTCGTACTGGGTGTTCTGGGGAAGCAGCCAGGTGTGGCCGTCCCGCTGCCGGAAGGTCTTGACGGTTGCTTCGTCGTCCAGCAGCGCGGCCACGATATCGCCGTTGGCCGCGTCACTTTGACGCCGCACCACCACCCAGTCTCCGTCGCAGATCGCAGCGTCCACCATGGAGTCCCCGGCGACTCTCAGCATGAACAGTTCCCCGTGGCCGACGAGCTGGCGGGGCAGCGGCATGAGGTCCTCCACCAACTGGTCGGCGAGGATGGGACCGCCGGCTGCGATCCGGCCCACCAGCGGAACGAGCGCCGTGTCTGTGGCGCTGGGCAACTCCGTAACAGGGGCACCGCCCACGCTGTGCAGCCTGGCTTCCTTCTCGGCGCCTGCGGATTTTGGGACCCCGGCATCGAGCGTCAGGGGCATGAGGACCTCCATGGCCCGGGGACGTTTGGGATCGCGCCGCAGGTATCCGAGCTTCTCCAGCTGTGAGAGCTGGTGGGTGACGCTGGACAGGCTGGCGAGGCCAACCGTGTCCCCGATCTCCCGCATGGAGGGAGGGTATCCGTTGTCATTGACCGAGCGCTGGATGGTTTCCAGGATCTTCTTCTGGCGGACAGTGAGTCCCTTGGGTGCTGTCCGGGACCGCTGGCTGCGCTGGGTAGCTTTGCCCTCGGAGGCTTGTGCTGCCATGTTCGCCAACGCCTTTCGTTCCTCCCGGCTTGCGTGGCTGCAGTTGCCGGGAACATCCGGCCTGAAATGTCAGACCCTGCTGATCAACTGCAGAAGTGGTTGTTCTTTGTTTCAAACGTAGGCCAGCCATAAGGCTTTTTCAAACATTTGTTCTAGCGAGTCTCGACTTTGTTCGTTGATAGGTGCTAAAAATGGAGAAGCAAAGTTCGAACATGTGTTCTAGTTCCGCTGCGAAGCAGCCCGGTTATTCGAAGATCCGGGCGTATGTCCGGCGGGCCGGGCACACGGGCAGCACAGAATGGTCCAGGAGGGCTCAGTTCATGTCAGCTACAACAGCAGGTCACCATTACCGTCCCGAGAAGCGCCGCAGCTCCGAGAGCCAGCAAGGTCCCGAAGGACTGCATGGCGGCGGGCGGCCAAGCGGGCCGGAAAGCAAGCCGCCGCGCCTGCGGCTCACCCGCCGGGGGCGGATCGTCCTGATCGGACTGCCGCTGGTGCTTCTGGCAGCGCTGCTCCTGTCACTCGCGGGCCTGCTCAACTCGCCGGCCAAAGCTGCCGATACCGCCAGCGGTCTGTCGGTGACGGAGACCGTCTCCGTAACGGTGCAGCCAGGGGAATCGCTGTGGGCCATTGCCGGCAGCGTGGACCCGGCCAGGGATCCGCGCGACGTCATCGCGGATATTGTCCAGCTGAACAACCTGGACAACGGCAAGGTCATGCCGGGACAGCAGCTGTTCGTCCCGTCCAAATAGGTACCGATCCGTCTCGGCCGGTCGGCCTGACCCGTCACAGTTTCCCGCTCGCCGCCCGGGGCACTTAAACTGTCCAAGTGACTGACCAGCTTGAGCGACTGAACCGACTTCCCCTGCGCACCAATCTGCGGGGGCTGACGCCTTACGGGGCGCCGCAGCTCGAGGTGCCGATCCTGCTCAACGTCAATGAGAACACCCACGGTGTGCCGGCCGATGTCAGGGCCGCGATATCTGAGGCCGTCGCTGAGGCTGCGGCGGGACTCAACCGCTATCCCGACCGGGAATTCACCGAACTCCGGGAGGCCCTGGCGGAATACCTGGGCCACGGCCTCTCCGCCGACAACATCTGGGCGGCCAACGGCTCCAACGAAGTCCTCCAGCAGATACTCCAGGCGTTCGGCGGGCCGGGCCGAACGGCCCTCGGATTCCCGCCCACGTACTCCATGTACCCGTTGCTGGCCAGCGGAACAGATACGGAATACATCGTCGGACAGCGCGCGGAGGACTATGGCCTGAGCGCCGAGTCCGCGGCCCGCCAGGTCCGGGAGCTGCGGCCAAACGTCGTGTTCCTGTGCTCACCAAACAACCCCACCGGTACCGGCCTGGGACTGGACGTCGTGGAAGCCGTCTATGAGGCCGGCGAATCCAGCCAGACCATCGTCATCGTCGACGAGGCGTACCACGAGTTCGCCCACGACGGCACTCCCAGCGCGCTTACCCTGTTGCCAGGGCGGGAGCGGCTCATTGTGTCCCGGACCATGAGCAAGGCCTTCGCCCTGGCGGGCGCCCGTCTTGGATACATGGCCGCCGCCCCCGAGGTGGCAGACGCCCTGCGCCTTGTCCGTCTCCCGTACCACCTGTCCGCCGTCACCCAGGCCACCGCATTGGCCGCGCTGCGGCACCGCGAGGCGCTCATGGCTGACGTTGAGGACATCAAGCAGCAGCGCGACAGGATCGTCACCGAACTCACCAGGATGGGGCTCCGACCGGCCGCGTCGGACTCGAACTACGTCTTCTTTGGCGGCCTCGAGAACCCGCACGAGGTCTGGCAGGCCCTGCTGGATTCCGGTGTCCTGATCAGGGACGTCGGCATCCCCGGCCATCTGCGCGTCACGGCCGGCACTGAGACGGAAACCACGGCCTTCCTGGAAGCACTGGAACGCATCCTGGCGAGGCAGGCTGCTCTTCCGGCCTAAACTTGAGGGTAGACCCCCGCAACGTCTGCACCCTTCCTGCATCAAAAAGGACACCTATCACTATGAGCGACACCGGAATCAAGGCTGCCGAGGCCCGCACAGCACGCCTCGAGCGTGCCACCAGCGAATCTTCCGTTCTGGTGGAGATCAACCTCGACGGCACCGGCGTTTCAGACATCAGCACCTCCGTCCCGTTCTACGACCACATGCTGACTGCACTGTGTAAGCACTCACTCATCGACATGACGGTTAAGGCCACCGGCGACATCCACATCGACGTGCACCACACTGTAGAGGACGTGGCCATCACGTTCGGCGAGGTACTGCGAACCGCCCTTGGCAACAAGGCCGGCATCCGCCGCTTCGGCGAAGCCACCGTGCCGCTGGACGAGGCGCTGGCCCACGCCGTTGTCGACGTGTCCGGCAGGCCCTATCTCGTCCACGGCGGGGAACCGGCGGGCCAGGAATACCACCTCATCGGCGGTCACTTCACCGGGTCCCTCACGCGTCACGTCTTCGAGGCCATCACGCTGCACGCCGGCATCTGCCTCCACATGAACGTCATCGCCGGCCGCGACCCGCACCACATTGTCGAAGCCCAGTTCAAGGCCTTTGCAAGGGCACTGCGCGCCGCCGTCGAACCCGACCCGCGCGTTGAGGGCATTCCGTCCACCAAGGGGGCATTGTGACCGGCAAGATCCTGAAGGACGGCGCCATCATCGACCCCTCGGCCACCGTCAAGCCGGCGTCGCCCGAGGGAAAGCCCACCGTCACCGTCCTGGACTACGGTTCGGGCAACGTCCGGTCTGCTGTGCGTGCCCTCGAACGGGCCGGCGCCGAGGTGATCCTGAGCTCGAAGCCGGAGGACGTCCTCAATGCCGACGGCCTGGTGGTCCCCGGAGTCGGCGCCTTCGAAACCGTCATGCGCGAACTGAAAGCCGTCGACGCCATCCGCATGATAGGCCGCCGTGTTGCCGGCGGCCGGCCCGTCCTCGGCATCTGCGTGGGCCTCCAGGTGCTCTTCGAAGCCGGCGTGGAACACGGGACCGAAGCCGAGGGCATGGGGGAGTGGCCAGGCAAGGTCGAACTCCTCCCCGCTGACGTTGTTCCCCACATGGGATGGAACACAGTCAAGGTCCCGGAGGGTTCCAAGCTCTTCCAGGGTGTGGAAAACGATCGTTTCTATTTCGTGCACTCCTACGGCGTTCAGACCTGGGACTTCGAGGTCGTGCAGCCGCGCATGGCGGCACCTCTCGTGACCTGGTCGGAACACGGCGGGCCCTTCATTGCCGCTGTGGAGAACGGACCGCTCTGCGCCACGCAGTTTCACCCGGAAAAGTCGGGCGATGCCGGCGCGCGGCTCCTCCGGAACTGGGTGAACGGCCTCCGCCACCCGCACGGCCGGACCGGAGCGGCAGCAGTGCCTGCGGCCGAGACGACGCCTGCGGCTGCAACGCCCGCTGGGGACGCCTAGATGTGGTCCATCGTCCTGATGGGGCTTGCGGGCCTGCTGGCGGGCGGCGCGTTGTCCTTCAGGCAGCAGAAGAAACCGCTCTGGACGCAGATCGCGTTCTCGGTGCTGGCCGCCATGTCGCTGCTGGCCGCCTACCTGCTGACCCTGCCTGCGGCCTGATCTGCTGGCCGAAAAACGCCTTTCGGCCGCCCCTGCCCACACTGAACGCCAATCCCCGACACCCGGACGCACAAGACAGCGCCGCTCCGGAAACCGCACATGAGAACTGAGGACCCGAGATGACCAGCCAAACCGATCTGCCGGCACTGGAACTGCTTCCCGCAGTCGACGTCGTTAACGGCCAGGCGGTACGCCTGGTCCAGGGCGAGGCCGGCAGTGAAACGAGCTACGGCACGCCGCTGGAGGCGGCCCTGAACTGGCAGCAGCAGGGCGCCGAGTGGGTTCATCTCGTCGATCTGGATGCAGCGTTCGGCCGTGGCTCCAATGCCGAACTCCTCCGGGAAGTCGTGGGCCGGCTCGACATCAAGGTTGAGCTCTCCGGTGGCTTGCGCGACGACGAGTCCCTCGAGAAGGCCCTTGACCTGGGCGTGGCCCGGGTCAACCTCGGAACCGCCGCCCTGGAGAATCCTGAATGGACGGCCCGGGTCATCGACCGGTTCGGTGACAAGATCGCTGTTGGACTGGATGTCCGGGGAACGACGCTTGCCGGCCGTGGCTGGACCAAGGAAGGCGGGGACCTCTGGGACGTGCTGGGCCGACTCGAGGAAGCCGGCTGCGCCCGCTACGTCGTCACCGACGTGACGAAGGACGGCACCCTTCAGGGGCCCAACGTTGAACTGCTGCGGCAGATGGTCGAAAAAACCGGCAAGCCGGTGGTGGCTTCGGGCGGTATTTCCAGCCTCGATGACCTTAAGGTCCTGCGCTCCCTCGTGCCGCTCGGCGTCGAGGGCGCGATTGTCGGCAAGGCTCTCTACGCAGGCGCCTTCACACTGCCGGAGGCCCTCGACGTCGCCGGTCGCCGCTAGGCTGCGGCCGTGGCAGGACAGGGGCTGACGCCCGGGGAACAGGACCGAGCAGCGCACCAGCTGCCTGCCCGCAGGCTTCCTGCCCACATCGAGGCGGCCCTTGCGGGCGCGGGCGGCGCCGCGGATTCTGCCGGCCAGCCCTGGGCCGGGCGGAGCCTCGCCGGCGATGACGGAAAGATCCACAATTTCAAGGACGACGACGGCACGGCGGACAGCGGTTATCTCGCCGCTGTCGAGGCGCTCCTCGGCGCCGATGGTGATGAAGCCGCCGTTGTCGCGGCGCTGGCGACTGCACGCGTTTTCGTTCCTGTTGTTGCACAGCTGGCGGAGGAAGCCGAAGGCGCCGGCGGGCTGCACGCCGACAAGCAGGCGGACATGGCGCTCGTGACTTTGAAAGCGCCGGACGGCAGGCTGGCGATGCCGGTCTTCACCTCGTCCGAGGCTTTGACGGCCTGGTACCCCGAGGCCCGGCCCGTTGCGGTCTACGCAGCACGGGCGGCGCTTTCCGCCGTGGCAGAAGGTGCGGAATTGCTCGTTGTTGACCCCGGTTCCGAAGTGACGTTCGTCGTGCGGCGGCCGGCGGTCTGGTCACTGGCACAGCAGCAGCCCTGGGTTCCCTCCTACCGCGACACCGAACTGGCTGACACTCTCGGCACTGCGGCAGCGGGTTCGCCCGCGGTCCGGCGCTTGGAAGTCCTGCCGGGTGCGGGCGTGGCAGCCTCGACCGCGTCGGGCCGCCGGATCCCCGGCGGAGGTCCCGGACCGGAGCTGCGCGTAGTCCTCTACCTGGAGGAGGGGCTGGATGCTGCCGGCGTCCAGTCAGTGGTTGCCGGCCTGCAGCAGGAGTGGAGCCGGAATGAATTGTTCGGTGAGCGCGTTGACTCGATCGAAATCAAACTAAGGCGCGCCGAGCAGTAACCGCCGGTCCAAGGGGTCGGTCCGTCCTTATGCTGCCCGGCGGCAGACCGAAGGATCCACCGTGAATTTCACCCTGTACCGGGAGTTGCTGGCCGTCAGACCCATACGCCGGCTCCTGGCGGTGGGAATGATTGCCCGCATACCTCATTCGGCTGCAGGTGTGCTGCTCACACTGCACATCGTGCTGACCCTGGGCCAGGGGTATGCGGCGGCCGGCACAGCAGCCGCCGTCATGACTATCGGCATTGCCGTGGGCGCCCCGTGGCGTGGACGCCGTGTGGACACTGTGGGGCTGCGGAGGGCACTGATCCCGTCGGTCGCGTGTCCGAGACCGTCATCTGGTCCATCGTCCCCCACGTATCCTACGAGTGGCTGCTGCCGCTGGTGTTCGTGGGCGGCCTGCTGACGCTTCCCATCTTCAGCGTTGTGCGCCAGTCGCTGGGCGTGCTTGCCACCGGAGATCAGCGGCGGACGGCCTTCTCCCTTGATGCCATCAGTACGGAGATGGTCTTCATGATAGGGCCGGCGGCCGGAGCGGTGGTGGCCACCAGCGGCCACTCGGTCCTTGGCCTGACGGTCGTCGGCGTTGCCACCTCCATCGCGGTGCTGTTCCTCATGTGGTTCAATCCGCCCACTCGCAGCACCGCCCACAGCATGGCGAGCACTGCTGTTGGCAATGAAGCTTCCGAAGCAGACCAGGAGGAGGCAGCGGAGGTGGCGGTGACCGCTGCCGCAGCCGGTGATAGCCAGGAGGCTGCCGCCGGGCTGGGACGCCCGTTAGACGGCACGCCGCGCCGGGCCGGGCAGCCGGGAACAGGGCTGCGGAACGCCCCGCTGCCGGGCGGTGGGCTGCCGAATGGTGGGCTGCGGGGCAAAGTCGCTTCCAACTTCAGGTGGTTCACCGCAGCCGTGGCGGCTGTGTTCGCGGTCGCCGCCGGGGCAGGAATGGTGCTGAGCGGGACCGATGTGGGAATCGTCGCTGCCCTGGAAACCGGTGGCCACCAGGGGGAGATCGGGATGGTCTTCCTCTTTTGGTGCGCCGCTTCAGTCGTTGGCGGCATCGTCTACGGCGCCTTGCACCGTCCCCTTTCGCCGATCCTGCTCCTGATGGGCATGGCCGCGCTGACCATCCCGATGGGGTTCGCCACCGACACTTTGACCCTGAGCCTGCTCTCGCTGGCCCCGGGCCTGTTGTGTGCACCGGTCCTTTCGGCCGCGTCGGAGAAGGTGGCCGAGCTCGTGGACGAGGCACGGCGGGGCGAAGCGATGGGGTGGTACGGGTCGGCGCTTACCGCCGGCGTTGCCCTTGGGGCGCCGCTCGCGGGCCTGTTCATCGACGGCGTAGGACCATGGGCCGGTTTCGTGTCGGTGGGCGCAACCGGCGTCCTGCTTTGCGCCGTCGGCATAGCACTGCAGCAGCGCCGGCGCCAGGCAGCCGGCGCCTAGCCGTAGCGGGCCGGCCGCCTGCCTGGAGTCAGCAGTGGGCGCTGGAGGCGGAACTCCTTTTGAACCCCGTTATTCGGGAAGGACAGGAGGAATCTGGGCTTGTCCTGACTGTGTGAGCTGTATGACTTCGCTGGCGGTCACAGCGGCGCACTGAAATTCAGCACTGCATGTTTGCAGGACCACGAACGCCACGGCAGCTCCAGGGTCGAATGCCATCACGCGGGGAATGACCCGGATGGTGACGGTTTGGCTTTCTCTGGTGCAGCCCAGCTGTGCGTTTCCGAAGCCGTTGGCAATCCTGCCGTCGGTCACTCTCTGGTTCATTTCCACCACGGGTACCGCAATGATGCGGGTGGGGTCGCTGTCACAGACGAACGTGACCGGGACATCAACCGCGGCGCCGTCGGCGACGAGTGTTCCGGGTCCCACGCTCACGAGCGTTGCGGGGGCGGCATAAGCTGGCGTAGCGGTTGCCGTCAGTGCGAGGCTGGCGGCCAGGACGACGGCGACACGGGTTTTGGTGCCTAACATGGGGTTCTGCCTTTTTTGAAGGGCGGCATCTTTGGCCGACCAGGCTGTGGCTGTGTGCAAGCCGGAGGCCTGGGAGTACGGGGCGTGCCCCTGACTGCAGCGCCGCTCAGACGCGGCCAGGTTCAAACCGGAAAGCCGGCTGGCCGCCGAGCTTACTCAGTCTGCCGTGCCGTGACAATAGCCAATTTTTCCAAGGCATCCCCACAAAGCTGAAGCCTGAGCAGAAACTCAGGCAGGAACGTAAGCAGGCGGGAACTTAAGCAGAAACGACGGCGCGCCGTCCCCTCAAGGACAGCCCGCCGTCGTCGTCGTTGCTCTCCGGCGTCAGTTCACCGCGCCGGTGTATTTTTCACCCGGACCCTTGCCCGGGGGATCGGGAATAATCGACTCTTCCCGGAAGGCGAGCTGCAGGGAACGCAGACCATCGCGCAACGGCCCGGCATGCTGGGAGCCGATCTCGGGAGCAGCGGCCGTCACGAGTCCGGCGAGGGCGGTGATGAGTTTGCGAGCCTCGTCCAGGTCCTTGAGCTCCTCGGCGTTCTCCTCGGCGGCCAGGCCCAGTTTCACGGCTGCAGCGCTCATGAGGTGGACAGCGGCTGTGGTGATGACTTCGATGGCGGGAACTTCAGAGATGTCCCGGACCTGCTGCGAGACGTCAGCCTGCTCGCCGGGGGCCTGGTAAACGTGTGAATTACTGTCTGGAGTGCTCATACTGGTAAGCTTGACACAGACCGACTGGATGTCGTTATTTTGCCGTGTGAGAGACCCATCGCCGCCTTGCGCGGAGACGGGTATCTTTCTGTAGAATCGACTTCAGTTTGCAAGCGGAGTTCTCTCCCACCCGCGCCAGCCGATTTTCCTCGCAGTTCCAGAGGGAAGCAAGGTTGCCGGGTAAAGGTCGGGCGTTTCCGGCAGGCACAGTCCTGCGGCAGCGCGTGCAGCCCTCCGGGCCAGCGCATCCGATCCTCGAGGCCTTCGATTGCTCCGGCAATTGGGGGCCTTCTCTTTTTGCCGGTGGAATACTCATCACAAACACAGGAGCTTTAACATTAGCGAGCCAAGAATCAATGAGCGTATCCGCGTCCCTGAGGTGCGGCTGGTCGGCCCTGCCGGCGAACAGGTAGGAATCGTCCGTATCGAGGACGCCCTGCGCCTGGCTGCCGAGTCCGATCTTGATCTCGTTGAAGTTGCACCTCAGGCCAAGCCTCCGGTGTGCAAGCTGATGGACTTCGGCAAATACAAGTACGAGGCCGCAGTCAAGGCCCGTGAGGCCCGGAAGAACCAGACCAACACGGTTCTGAAGGAAATCCGGTTCCGCCTGAAGATCGACACGCACGACTACGAGACGAAGCGCGGGCATGCCCTGCGGTTCCTCGGAGCCGGCGACAAGGTCAAGGCCATGATCCAGTTCCGTGGCCGCGAACAGCAGCGCCCCGAAATGGGCCTGCGCCTGCTCCAGCGCTTCGCTGAAGACGTCGCTGAAGTCGGTGTTGTGGAGTCGAGCCCGCGCATCGACGGCCGCAACATGGTCATGGTGATTGGTCCGGTTAAGAACAAGGCCGAGGCCAAGGCAGAGGCCCGCCGGGCCACGCAGCGTGCTGAGGCCAAGGCCCAGAACGAAGCCAAGGCCGCCGGCCGCGTCGACACTTCGGGCGCCGACCAGGCACCCCTGACCCAGTCACTCGCGGACCTGCTGCCCGAGGGCTACCAGGTCAACACCGAAGCAGCCGCGCCGGAGGAACCGGCCGCAGCAGCGGCTCCGGAAGCCGCCGAGCCGAAGCGCGAAGCGCCCAAGGCTGCAGCTGCTCCGGAAGCGCCCAAGCAGGAGGCTCCCAAGGCCGCCGAGCCGAAGCGCGAAGCGCCCAAGGCTGCAGCGGCCCCGGAAGCGCCCAAGGCTCCTGCGGCGAAGGCCCCGGCTCCTGCGGCCGCGGCTCCCGCCGCGCCGAAGCCCGCCGAAGCTGAGACTCCTGCTGCGGCAGCACCAAAGCCTGCGGCAGTGCCTGCTCCACCGAAGCCGGTGGCCAGGCCCGCTGCGCCGAAGCCCACGGCACGCCCCGCGGCGCCCCGGGCCACGCCCAAGCCGGCAGGCAAGAAGACCACCTAGTTCAAAGCTGCGGAAGGCACCGCCTTCAGGCAGTCAGCAACCAGCATGCCGCCCGCAGGGGCGGCTGCACGAAAGACTGCAGACACAGTCTGCGGATACGTTAGGAGATCGGTTCCCATGCCGAAGATGAAGACCCACAGTGGTGCTAAGAAGCGCTTCAAGCTGACCGGCAGCGGCAAGCTGCGCCGCCAGCAGGCCAACCGCCGCCACTACCTCGAGCACAAGTCCTCTAGGCTGACCCGTCGCCTTGCCGGCGACAAGATCGTCTTCAAGGGCGACGCCAAGGTCATCCGGAAGATGCTCGGCATCTAATTTCCAAGCACTCTGACTGAGTGCCATCTGGCACCAGCCAAACTACCAATAAGCCTTCTCAGGCCGGCCGGGATACCGGCAGTAGATGCTTGGGATAAGAATTCTGAAGGAGTACGCACGTGGCACGTGTGAAGCGGGCGGTAAACGCCCACAAGAAGCGCCGGGTTATCCTCGAACGCGCCAAAGGTTACCGCGGACAGCGCTCACGCCTGTACCGCAAGGCCAAAGAGCAGCTGCTGCACTCGTTTGTGTACAGCTACGGCGACCGCAAGAAGAAGAAGGGCGACTTCCGCCGCCTGTGGATCCAGCGCATCAACGCTGCATCCCGCGCCAACGGCCTCACCTACAACCGCCTGATCCAGGGCCTCAAGGCCGCTGAGGTCGAGGTTGACCGCCGCATGCTGGCCGAGCTGGCTGTGTCTGACGCCAACGCCTTTGCTGCGCTGGTCAAGGTCGCCAAGGACTCCCTGCCGGCCGACACCTCCGCTCCGGCTGTTGCTGCTGACGCTGCAGCGGCTCCGAAGGCCAAGAAGCCGGCCGCCAAGAAGGCTGCTGCCAAGAAGCCTGCCGCTGACGAGGCTGCCGAGTAGCATCTCCCCGTTCTGGGTAGTTCGAGAACCTGCTGCTACAGCAACTAAGGTTCTTATATGAACGAAACCGGGCGCCCGCAAGACTTTCCACTGTCCAACCCCCGAGCTGATCGGGTCCGGGACGTGGCAAAGCTTGCCGGGCGCCCGGCCCGTTTAAGGCGCCGCCAGTTCTTGGCGGAGGGGCCCCAGGCTGTCCGTGAAGCCCTGACGCTGCACCACAAGAGAATCGACGCGGGGGAGCCTGGTGTTGTCCGTGAGGTGTTTGCCAGTGAGGCGTGCCTGGACCGCTACCCGGAGTTCGACGGTCTGGCCGCCGGCATCAGCGCCAGGCTGGCAACGGATGACGTCCTTGCCGCCATGGCGGACACCGTGACTCCGCAAGGCATCATAGCTGTGTGTGATTTCGTGGATGTTCCGCTGCACGAGGTTCTCGATGCCAGGCCGCGGCTGCTCGCCGTGCTGTGCCAGGTCCGGGACCCGGGCAACGCCGGGACCGTCCTGCGGGCAGCCGACGCAGCCGGCGCGGATGCTGTGGTGCTGACCGGCTCCAGCGTGGATATCTACAACCCGAAGGCCGTGCGTTCCACTGCAGGCTCGCTGTTTCATCTGCCCGTGGTGCTCGGCGCCAACGTCGAAGAGCTCGTGGCGCAGTGCCGGTCCCGCGGCATTGGCGTGCTGGCCGCTGACGGCTACGGGAAGCTGAACCTGGACCGTCTCCAGGACGAGAGCGCGGCGCGGCGGCTCGGCAGCTCCTCGGCCAGTTCAGATTATGCGCTGGAAGGCCCTACTGCCTGGCTGTTCGGAAATGAGGCGCAGGGGCTGTCCGATGCGGAGCTCGCCCTGGCGGACCACAGGGTGGCCGTTCCCGTCTACGGTGCCGCCGAAAGCCTGAACCTGGGGACGGCGGCCACGGTCTGCCTGTACGCCAGCGCGAGATCCCAACAGGCCTAAAAACGGGGGGTAAAAAAACGGGGGCCCACATGGTGGGCTCCCGTATTTTTCTTTTGGGCAGGTCCGTCAGTCGGGCGGGCCTTGGTGGTCTTTAGGTGGTCCGGTTACGTCCGGTAATTGCCCCGTAGACACCGGCGACTACCAGGCCGCCGATAATGGCGAGGATCCAGGTGCCGAGGTCGAAGAACGCCAGGTCACCCCTGCCGAACAGAAGGCTGCCAATCCAGCCACCAACGATGGCGCCTACAACGCCCAGAACCAGGCTGGTGACCCAGCCACCGCCGACCCTGCCGGGCATAACGGCTTTAACAATTGCGCCTACGATCAGGCCGAGAATAATCCAAGCAAGAAAACCCATTGTCTCCTCCTTCATATTCGTCGGGATCGATACAAGTCAGTCCCGACATGGCTTCAAGCTAACACAGCGCATGTTTATTTGTCAGCACGCTTAGTTTCAAGGTTATTTGTGGCGCCGCGACGCCACGAGTGCTGCTCCGTCCAAGGCCGGGCGAGTACGGTAATTACCAGTGGTTCCGCCGCGGGCCGTGTCCAATTTGTTGTAATCCCCCAGTTGAAGAGGTGAAATCCCCTTGGCTGCAACTGGCGGTACCAAGGCGATCGTCGCAGCTCTCGATGCCAATCTGACCATCGCTGTTTTGAATCATCCACCTCAAGACGCTGCACCTCGGGCCCGGAGGAACTGCTTGTAGCTGCCAAGATCGCGACGGTCTGCCGGGCATGACCGGCAGATAATGCCGGCACGCAAAGGACCTGCACTCAAAGGACCGGCGCTCAAATAACAGAAACGCCCGCTGGCCCTGTGACCCGAAAGGTTACGGGGCCAGCGGCCTTTTACGCTCCAGCATTCCGCTGAGCCCAGCCACACCAAGGCCGAGGACCGCCAGCACGGCGCCCACAAGGGCCGGTGCAACATAACCCCAGCCCCAGGCGATGACGAGTCCGCCAAGGAAAGCTCCCAGCGCGTTGGCCACGTTGAGGGCGGCGTGGTTGAGGGAGGATGCCAGGGAGGGCGCGTCCGGTGAGGCATCGAGCAGCCTGGTTTGCAGCGCGGGCACCAGCATGGCTCCGGCCGCCCCCACAACGAAGACCATCACGAACGCGGACCAGGGCCAGTGCACGGCGATCGCGTACACGACCAGAGCCACGGCGATCCCCGGCAGCACGCGGTAAATGGTTCCCATGACGGACTTGTCCGCGATCCTGCCGCCCACGATGTTGCCCGCGACCATTCCGAGGCCGTACAGGGCCACCACGAACGGCAGGAATGCGGACGGGATGCCGGCAACCGAGGTCATGGTGTGGGCAATGTAGGTGTACGTTGCGAAGAATCCGCCGAATCCGACGATCCCGATCAGGATGGCAAGCCACACTTGTGCCCGCTTCAGCGCTCCGAGTTCCCGGCGGATGCTTGCGTCGGCATGTGCCTTTTGGAAGGGCACAAACTTCCAGATCAGGCCCAGCGTCACCAGCCCAAGGGCGCCGACCAGGACGAAGAGCAGCCGCCAGCCGAAGGCCTGGCCAAGCCACGTGGCGAACGGCACGCCGATGACATTGGCCACGGTGAGCCCGGCCATGACCATGGAAATGGCCCAGCCACGCTTTGTTGGCGCCACCAGCGACGCGGCGATCACGGCCGCCACGCCAAAGAAAGCGCCATGCGGCAGTCCGGCGGCGAACCGGGACACGAGCATGCTCCCGTAGTCAGGGGCGATGAACGACGTCAGGTTGGCGATGCTGAAGAACAGCATGAGGCCCAGGGCAAGGTACTTCCGCGGAAGTTTCGCTCCGACGGCGGCCAGTATCGGTGCGCCGACGACCACGCCCAGTGCATAGGCTGAGATCAGGTGCCCGGCCTCCGGCGTTCCAATATTGAGCCCAACCTCCACTTCCTTAAGCAGGCCCATCATGGCGAATTCGGTGACACCGATTCCGAAGCCTCCCATCCCCAGCGCCAAAATGGCGAGTCCGAGATGGGACTTGTGGGTCGTGGCTTTGCCGGTAGCGTGAGTGGTCGTGGTCATGTGCCTGCTTTTCGGAGCTTGGGGGTGGAGTCTCGGCATCGTGCGTGAAGCTGCCCGCACACGTAATTAGCCCGGACAAATCTGATTTTTACAACGACGGGTCTGTAGAAGGTATTCCGCACGTCGTTGGGGGAGGGGCTGGCGGCAGAGGTGCGCCCCTAACCATTCTCCCCCATACACTGGGGAGGTGAGCGAACTGATAAGCGTTGTGGGCGGTGCCGTACTCGATTCATTGGCCCGGCCAACCCGTTTGCTGGTGGCCAGGAGGACGGCGCCTCCACAGTTCGCAGGCATGTGGGAGTTTCCGGGCGGCAAGGTGGAAGCCGGCGAGACGCCCGAAACCGCTTTGCACCGGGAACTGCGTGAGGAGCTGGGCATCGGCATCCGCCTCGGATCCGAGCTGACATCCCCGCACCAGTCAGGCTGGCCGCTCAACGAACGCGCGTCGATGCGGGTATGGTTTGCCGAACTCACCGACGGCGAGCCCCGGCCCCTCGAGGACCATGACGAACTCGCCTGGATCGGCCTTCGGGAACGTGAGGAAGCTCTCAGCCTTCCGTGGATTCCTGCCGACCTTCCGATTGTCCAAGCCCTGTTGACGGAACTCGGCGCCACTGCCTCGCTGAAAAACTACGCGGTCTGATCAGAAGAGTGTTGGCTGGGACGCCTGGGCCGTCCCGGGCGTCCCGGCACGTGCCGCGGGCAAGCTGCCTTCAGGGTAGGCGGCTTCTTCGCCTCGGGGGTCGTCGGCATCCCGGTGGCTGAACCCGTGTGAGCCGGAAAACCCGTAGCGGGCCTTGAAGTAGCGGACCCGTCCTGCGAGCCAGGCGCGGTACTCCTTCGAAGCGTAGGATCCCGTGCCGTACAGCCGCCTGTACCGTCCGGCGAGTTCCGGGTGCCTTGCCGCAATCCACTGCATGAACCACTCACGCGTACCGGGCTTCAGATACAGGGCCCCGGCCGTCACGCCGGTTGCCCCGGCAGCGGCCAGCGAACTGAACAGGGAATCCAGGGCTTCGTCGCTGTCCGACAGCCAGGGCAGGATCGGCATGGCCATCACTCCGCACGGCAGCCCGGCATCGCGCAGCCTCGATATGAGCTTAAGCCTGGCCTTCGGTCCGGGCGTCCCCGGTTCGATCGCTTCGGACAGCCGTTCATCTGTCATGGCGAGTGAAATGCCGATTCCCACCGGTACCTGGGCGGCGGCGTGTTTCAGCAGCGGGATGTCGCGGGCCAGCAGTGTTCCCTTGGTCAGGATGGACAGGGGCGTTCCGGAGTCGGCCAACGCGCCGATGATCCCGGGCATCAGCCGGTACCGTCCCTCGGCGCGCTGATAGGGATCGGTGTTGGTGCCGAGCGCGACGTGCTGCCGCCCCCAGGACGGCTTGGCCAGTTCCCTGCGCAGCACCTCAGCGGCATTGATCTTGACGACCACCTGGCTGTCGAAATCCAGCCCCGCATCGAAGTCCAGATAGGTGTGGCTCTTGCGGGCAAAGCAGTAGACACACGCGTGGCTGCAGCCGCGGTAGGGATTGACTGTCCATTCGAAGGGCATGCGGGAACCGGCGGCCACCTTGTTGAGCACCGATTTGGCGGTGACCTCATGGAAGGTGACCCCGGCAAATTCAGGCGTGGAGACAGAACGCACAAGCCCCGCCAGCGGCAGCAGCGGCACGGCGGCTGTGCCGGTGTCCGCGCCGCTGTCCCTCGCGCTGTCAGTGCCGGGCGCCCGGCGTGCGGGATTGAGTGCCTGCGCGTCCCATCTCATGCCTCAATTCGAAGGTATGTTCGAATCAAAGTCAAGGCCCGCCGTCGGTGTTTCGCCTGATCCGCCGCCTGATCCGCCGCCCGCCGGCGAGTGTGCGCTTGCGCGGTGATGCCGCTCGGCCGGCGTAGCCGCCGGCTTCGAGCCCCGCATGGCGTTCAAAGGGATTTCCCGATGCCGGGTCGCCGTGCCGGAGCAGCGACCACCCGGCGGCAGCGAAGTAGAGAGCCAGGAAGGGCAGCCCGAGGCAGGCGTACTGCGTGCTGTGCCGTTCCTCGTGACCCAGGAGGACGGGGTTTCCCAGGGCCGCCTCCGGCCCGGCGCGGAAGATGACCACATTGCCTACCGTGAACGCCCCGGCGAAGGGGAGTTTCCAGGTGTAGTTGGTGGCGATCGCAAGGCCCCGCGGGCCACTCACGACAGTGGTTCCGGCCAGCCTGGCGAGCAGCAGTCCCAGCAGGGTGGAGCCATTGAGCAGGTTCGCTAGCCGGCGCAACCGCTGTCCCGGGGTCATGAGGCAATGCTAGCCGCGGCACGCGAACAGCACACTGGCCGTCCCGTTCGGGCAGTCGGGCCCGGTCAATTAGACTGGGAACAGTGCCTGCCGGCCAACCTCCGGCGAGCCTGCCCTTGTCTTTGCAGGGCGTCACCGGATGGCGTCATGCAATGACGTGCCAGTGACGGACGCGCTGCCGGGGAAACCGGCACAGCAGCACCGGCCACTGGCATCACCCGACTCGTAGCTAAGAACAGTAGATGACTGAAACTTTGCCGGGCGCTGCCGTCCCGAACCCTCTGGATGAAGCCGCCATCACCGCCGCCGTCGAGCAGGCAATCTCCGCCATCGCCGGTGCCTCCACGCTCGATGAACTCAAGGCTGTCCGTTTGACCCACACCGGGGAGAAATCGCCGCTGAGCCTCGCGAACCGCGAGATCGGAGGCCTGCCAAAAGACCAGAAGGCCGTTGCCGGGAAGCTCATGGGTTCGTCCCGGGGACGCGTTAACAAGGCACTCGCGGACCGCACCGCCGAGCTTGAGGCCGAGAACGACGCCCGCATCCTGGTCGAGGAAACTGTCGATGTGACAGCCGCCCCGCGCCGCCGCCGGGCTGGAGCGCGCCATCCGCTCTCCACACTGCAGGACCGCGTGGCAGACATCTTTGTCGGCATGGGCTGGGAAGTCGCAGAGGGTCCGGAAGTCGAGTCTGAATGGTTCAACTTCGACGCACTGAACTTCAAGCCGGACCACCCGGCCCGCGAGATGCAGGACACCTTCTTCGTGGAACCGCCGGAGGCGCACCTCCTCATGCGCACCCACACCTCCCCGGTGCAGGTGCGCTCCATGCTGGAACGCGAGGTGCCGATCTACGTGCTGTGCCCCGGCAAGGTGTTCCGCACCGATGAGCTCGACGCCACGCACACCCCCGTTTTCCACCAGTTCGAGGGCCTCGCGATCGACAGGAACCTCAGCATGGCCGACTTGCGCGGCACGCTGGAGCACTTCGCCCGCCAGATGTTCGGAGACGAAGCGCAGATCCGGCTGCGCCCCAACTATTTCCCCTTCACCGAGCCGTCCGCGGAACTGGACATCTTCCACCCCGGTGCCAAGGGCGGGCCGCGGTGGATCGAGTGGGGCGGCTGCGGCATGGTCAACCCCAATGTCCTGCGCGCCGCAGGCATCGACCCGGATGTCTATTCAGGGTTTGCCTTTGGCATGGGCATCGAGCGCACGCTCATGTTCCGCAACGAAGTCAGCGACATGCGCGACATGATCGAAGGCGATGTACGTTTCAGCGAGCACTTCGGGATGGAGATCTAAACAGTGCGTATCCCACTTTCCTGGCTGCGTGAATTCGCGCAGGTACCGGCCGCAGCAACGGCTGAAGACGTCATGGCCGAGCTCGTCAAAGTCGGCTTTGAAGAAGAAGCGGTCCACCGTCCCACCGACGCCCTGCGTGGGCCCATCGTGGTGGGCCAGGTCCTGAGCCTGGTCAAGGAACCGCAGACCAACGGCAAGACCATCAACTGGTGCCAGGTCCGCGTTGTCCCTGAGGGGCAGGAACAGACCCTCACAGGCAAGGGCATTGACCCTTCCGGCGTCCAGGGCATCATCTGCGGCGCCCACAACTTCGTGGAGGGGGACAAGGTTGTTGTCACCCTTCCCGGTGCCGTGCTGCCCGGCGATTTCCACATCTCCGCGCGTAAAACCTACGGGCACCTGTCCGCGGGGATGATCGCCTCCGTGCGCGAACTCGGCATCGGCGAAGACCATGACGGAATCCTGGTGCTTTCGAGGATCGGGCTGGACCCGGAAATCGGCACCGACGCAATGGACCTCCTGGGCCTCTACGACGAAGCCGCCGAGATCAACGTCACCCCGGACCGCGGGTACGCCTTCTCGATCCGCGGCGTCGCCCGTGAGTACGCCCATGCCACGGGCACGGTCTTCACGGACCCCGCCTCGAAGGTCACGGCCCCGGTGTCGCTGGCCGGCGGCTACGGTGTCAAGATCAACGACGACGCCCCCATCTACGGCAAGCCTGGCTGCGACCGCTTCGTGGCCCGCACCGTCCGGGGCGTGGATGCAACTCGTCCCACGCCGCCGTGGATGACTTCCAGACTTCGGTTGGCGGGGATCCGCTCGATCTCCCTGCCCGTAGACATCTCCAACTATGTGATGCTCGAGCTGGGCCAGCCCCTGCACTTCTATGACCAGGACAGGCTGTCCGGGGACATCGTGGTCCGGCGGGCCGTGGCGGGGGAGAAGCTCACCACGCTGGACGGCAAGGAGCGCCAGCTCGATGTCGAGGATCTGCTGATCACTGACGAATCCGGACCTATCGGCATCGCCGGCGTTATGGGCGGCGCCTCCACCGAGGTCTCGGACACTACGTCCACCGTCCTGATTGAGGCGGCCCACTTCGAAGAAGTCTCGATCGCCCGCTCACGCCGCCGCCACAAGCTGCCGTCGGAGGCCTCCAAGCGTTTCGAACGCGGCGTCGACTGGCAGGTGGCGAACGTTGCCGCCCAGCGCGCTGCCGACCTCCTGGTCGAACTCGCCGGCGGCACCGCCGACGAGGTTGGGACCGACGTCGGGACAGCTCCGGACGCCGTGTCCATCGCCCTGCCCGCCGCTTTCGCCGCCGAGCGGATCGGCATCGACTTCACCGAAGAGCAAATCGTCACCTCCCTCGAGGATCTCGGCGCTGTCGTGGAAAAGGCCGACGGCGGCTGGACCGTTTCGGCGCCCAGCTGGCGCAGCGACCTTGAGACCAAGGAAGACCTGTCCGAAGAGATCGCCCGCCTGGTTGGCTACGACAAGATCCCGGCGACGCTTCCCGTCGCTCCTCCGGGCCGGGGGCTGACGCGCGTCCAGCAGCAGCGGCGGCGCCTCATCCAGGCCCTCGCCGACGCCGGGCTCACCGAAGTCCTGGCCTACCCGTTTGTCTCGAAGGCTGCAAACGACACCTTCGGAGTACCGGAGGCAGGTGCTCCCCGTAGCGCCGTCAAGCTGGCCAACCCGATCAGCGAGGAGCACGGCTACCTGCGGACGTCCGTGCTGCCCGGACTGATCGAGGTGGCAAAGCGCAACCACTCGCGCGGCTTCCGCGACCTGGCGCTGTTCGAGGCAGGGCTTGTCTTCCTGCCCGGCGGGACGGTGGGCACGGCCTCCATTCCGCCGCTCGGCGTCAAGCCGTCCGATGCGGTGCTGGACGCACTGTACGACGGCGTTCCGGACCAGCCGCTGCACGTCGCCGCGGTCCTGACCGGCCACGATTCACCGGCTGCCGCCGGCCACACCCCGCGGGCCTGGGACTGGGCCGACGCGCTGGACATCGCGCGGCTTGCGGGCGATGTCCTGGGCGTTGACATCGTGGTGGGGCAGGGCCATCACCAGGCCTTCCATCCCGGCCGGGCAGCCCAGCTGTCCCTGCGCAGCGGCGAGGTGGTGGGATACGCCGGCGAGCTGCACCCAAAGCTCCTGGCAGCCTCTGACATGCCCGCCCGTTCCGTCGCGCTCGAAATCAACGCCGACGCCCTTTTCAGGGCCGCCGCCGATGTTATTGTGGCGCGCCACATCTCCACCTTCCCGGTCGCAACCCAGGACGTGGCCCTCGTGGTGCCGCAGGAGATTCCCGCAGACGACGTGCTGGCCGCCCTGCGCGAAGGTGCCGGCGAACTCCTGGAAGATGTCGCACTGTTCGACGTCTACGCCGGGAAGGGCATCGAGGACGGCAAGAAGTCACTGGCCTTCGGGCTTCGGTTCCGCGCCAACGACCGGACGCTGACCGCCGACGAGGCCTCGGCGGCCCGCGAGGGCGCGGTAGCTCTGGCCGCAGAGCGCTTCGGCGCCGTCCAGCGCTAGCAGCCGTCCAGCGCGAGGCAGGGGAGGATTCGCCTGAGCATCGGCCAGGGAACAACGCGAAAGACCACGCCGTACGGCGTGGTCTTTCGCGCCTCCCCGGAACGCCCGGCTGATGAATCGTTGCTTGATCCTGCTGAGCTTGCACGCGCCGCGCGGCCATGGAGCCGGCCGGTGGAGGCGCTGCGTCCGGAGGTTTCCGACGTCAGCCCCGGGTTGGTTGGCCTGCCTGCCGGGCTCGTGGCGGCGGTGCCCTTGGCGGCGGTGCCCTTGGCCCCAGGCCTCATGCGCCGGGCAGCGGCGGAAGCGCTTCCTCGTACAGCCAGGGATGCAGCACAGACTCCGAGTCCAGCCCTGTGACCCGGTCGGTTGTCAGGATGAATTCAGCAGTGGTGACCGAACCGTGGCGCATGCCCCTGGTCCATTCGTGCAGCACAGCGAAGAACGCAAGGTCACCGCATCGGCGGCGGAGCGCATGCAGGGCCAGCGCACCGCGTTTGTACACCCGGTCGTCGAACATGAGTTCGGGGCCGGGATCTCCCACGAGGATGTCCTGGATGCCGGCCTCAAGCTTTCGCCATGCCGCTGCGGCCCGCTCCTGGACGGGCATGATGCCGGCCTCCTCGGACCAGATCCATTCGGCGTAGCAGGCAAAGCCCTCATGGAGCCAGATATCGCTCCACGAGCTGAGCGTCAGCGAATTCCCGAACCACTGGTGGGCCAGTTCGTGCGCGATGAGCCGCTGCGACTCCCACCCGGGGTCGAGGTGGTTGCGGCCGAGGATGGACAGGGACTGGGCTTCGAGGGGAATTTCGAGATCGTCGTCGGCGATCACCACGGTGTACTCCGGGAAGGGGTATGGCCCAAAGCAGCCAACGAAGGTGCGCATCATGTCCGGCTGTCGTGCCAATCCGGTGCGGGCGGCACCGAGCAGCGGGGCGGGCACGGCGACGAACTGCGCCACTCCTGCCGCCGCCGGCAGGGCCAGCAGCTCATACCTGCCGATCTGCACCGTCGCCAGGTACGTCGCCATGGGCTCCGTCTGTTCATAGACCCAGGTCTGCCGACTGGACCTTGTGAAGTGGCCCACCAGCAATCCGTTGCACACAGCCCGGTATCCCGTATCCGTGGTGACGGAAATACGGTAGCTTGCCTTGTTCCGGGGGTGGTCATTGCATGGAAACCATGACGGGGCCCCGTTGGGCTGGCCGGCGACCAGCACACCGTCCGTCAGTTCCTCCCACCCCACTTCGCCCCACAGGCCGTTGCGTGGCTCCGGGTTGCCGGCGTAGCGGATGTCCAGTGTGAATTCTTCGCCGGGATTCAGGGCATGTTCGCAGTGAACCACCAGCTGCTCGGCACGCTGCGAAAACTTCCTGACCCGGGATCCGTTCAAGGCGATTTTCAGGGCGCGGAGACCCGTCATGTCCAGCACCACCGCCGAGATGCGGCGGTCAGCCACGGCCCGCACCACCGCGCGGCCCGTCAGACGGTTGCTGGCAAGCCTGTAATCAAGCTCCAGCTCGTAGCGCAGGACGCGGTAGGCATCGGTGCCGTGCCCAGAGACGTAAGGATCGGTGGTGCCGGACCCTGCCGCGGGCAGTACGGCGGCCGGGCCGGGGGATTCTGGAGAACTCATCAGGCGGATGCCTCAATCAAGCTAGTCGGACGGTCTTGCGGTATTCCTGCGGGCAACTACTTGAGGCGCCGCGCGGGAACCCCCGGTCCCGTCCAGGGGGTCACGGGGTTGCCCATCCAGTACGTTGCGGCCGGGACGGTCTCCCCGCGCATCACCAGTGATGCCGGGCCCACAGTTCCGCCGTCACCGATCCGTGCCTGTGGCAGGATGACACCGTGCGGTCCCATGGTGGCGCCGTCTTCGAGCGTAACAGCGTCGATGCTCATGATGCGGTCGTGGAAGAGGTGCGTCTGCACGACGCAGCCGCGATTAACCGTCGAGCTGTGGCCTAGACTCACGAGGTCGGCCTCGGGAAGCCAGTAACTCTCACACCACGTTCCGCGGCCAATCTTTGCGCCAAGGGCACGCAACCACCAGACGAGGGCCGGGGTGCCGGTGGCTGCCCGTGCGAACCACGGGGCGCTGACCATCTCGATGAAAGAGTCCACCACCTCGTTGCGCCAGATGAAGGAGCTCCACAGCGGATGTTCCCCCGGCTTGATTCGTCCGACCAGGAGCCATTTGGCCGCCACGGCGCTTCCTGCCGCAATGCCCCCGACGACCATGAGCACCAGTCCTCCGAGCGCTGCCGTGGCCGCATAGCCCAGCTGGGCTGCCAGCCAATCGAAGACGGCCATCACGCCTATCGCCAAGGCCACCGTCAGCATGACCGGGACGAAGCGGCACAGCTCCCACAGCATCCTTGCTGCCTTCAACCTGGCAGGCGGCCGGTAAGTCCGCGTGTTGTCCGACGCAATGGCCGTGCGCCTAAGCCTGACGGGAGGGCTGCCGAGCCACGACGTTCCCGACTTGGCCTTGCTCGGCGTCGCCGAAAGTACCGCCACGAGCGAATTCTTGGGTACGTTTCGCCCGGCGGCGGTCATGCCCGAATTGCCCAGAAACGAGCGCTTGCCGATCTTGGCGGGGGCGATGTGTATCCAGCCGCCAGCCAGTTCGTAGGATGCCACCATGGTGTCGTCCGCGAGGAAGGCCCCCTCGCCCACGGTCGTCATCTTGGGGAGCAGCAGGACCGTGGACGCCTCAACGTTTTTGCCCACTTTGGCGCCCAGCAGCCTCAGCCAGACCGGCGTGAACAGGCTCGCGTAGATGGGGAAGAGCAGGTCCCGGGCCATGTCCAGGACCCGCTCGGTGGCCCACACCTGCCAACCGATGCGGCTGCGTACCCGGTAGTGGCCCTCCGCCAGGCCTATCCCCAACAGCCTCGTGACCGCCAGGACCAGCAGCAGGTTGGCCACGAACCACGTCAGGGCCGCCAGCGGCAGCGAGGCCAGGAGCTGGGGCCAGGAGCTGGCCAGGGACTCGTTTCCCCTGATGAAGAGAAACACAACCAGCGCTGCCGCAAGCGCCGAGATGTAGGGGATCATGGCCAGGACCGCGGAGGCGCCGGCAAAGGCTGCAAACCACAGCCTGCCCATGAGGGAGCCCGGCGGCGTGGAATCCGGCCAGTCCCGCTTGGCCTTGCCCCGGCGTTCAGCGGGAGATCCCGCCACCAGCTGCCCGGCTTTGACTTTGCCAAGCACAGCGGAGCCTGGCTCCACCTGCCCGCCGGCGCCGATGCTCGCCCCGGGCATGAGCGTGCTCCTGGCACCGACCGATGCCCCGGCGCCAACGTGAATCTGGCCGATGTGCACCTGGTCGCCGTCAATCCACCAGCCGGAAAGGTCCACCTCGGGCTCCACGTTGCTGCCGTTGCCGAGCGACAGGAAACCCGTCACGGGCGGCAGTGAGTGCAAGTGGACGTTGCTCCCGATCTTGGCACCGAGCGCCCGGGCGTAGTACGGAACCCATGGTGCGCTGGCAAGGCTGATGGCGCTGGAGAGGTCCTGGATCTGCTCGGCCAACCAGAGGCGCAGATGCACGCGTCCGGACCTCGGGTACGTGCCCGGGACAACGTCGCGCAGCAGCAGGCGGGCCGCGGTGACCGAGATGGCCATCCGTCCCGGCGGGCTGACAAAAACCAGCCAGGACGCTGCGATCCACCACCAGGAGAGCACCGGAGCCGCCGTAAAACCTGCAAATGCCGCCAGCAGGTTGTTCGCTGCCATGAGGTAGGTCAGCCAGCGCATTCCCACGAGAATGTGCAGAGGGGCTCCCATCAGGGTCTGGAACACCTGCGACTTGCGGGCGGTGGGCCGCACCGGCCGCACCGGTGCCGGACCGGCAGCAACGCCGTCCGGCAGTGACTGGCGGGCGGTGTCGATGAGGGCGCCAACACGGGGAGTGGCGTAGATGTCCGCCACCGTGATCGTGGGATAGCGGACGCGGAGGGCCGACACGAGCTGGGCTGCCGCCAGTGAGCCGCCGCCGTGGGCGAAGAAGTCCGCGTCGAGGTTTGCCACGCTGCTTCCCAGGACCGCCGCCCACTGCTCCACGATCCACTGCGCGTCGTCGGGCAGGTTGAGCGGGGCGGCCTCCGCGTCTGCGGCGCCGGCTCCGGGCAGCGGCCAGGGCAGCGCATGCCTGTCCACTTTGCCGCTGGTTTTGGTGGGCAGGCTGCTGACAACGGTCAGCAGCGGAATCAGCGCAGCTGGGAGCGTGGCGAGCAGCAGCTCCCGGGCAGCCGCCAGATCCGGGTCGGAACCGCCGGCGGGGGCGAGGTAACCGACCAGGACCTGGTTGCCTGCCGCCGTCGTGCGTACCGCAGCAGCCGCACCCGCCACGCCTGGAAGCGACTGGAGTGCGGCGTCGATTTCACCGAGTTCGATCCTGCGGCCGCCTAGCTTGACCTGTTCATCGGCGCGTCCGATGAAGATTAGTCCCTCGCGTTCGTAGCGGACCAGGTCGCCGGAGCGGTAGGCCCGGTCCCACCCCAGCGCCGGCATGGGGGCGTACTTTTCCGCGTCCTTGAGCGGGTCGAGGTAGCGGGCCAGGCCCACGCCTCCGATGATCAATTCGCCGATTCCGCCCTCGGCGACGGGAACGTCGTCGGAACCGACCACGGCGAGGTCCCAGCCATCGAGGGGCAGCCCGATCCGGACCGGGCCGGTGCCTCCCAGGGGAGCGGCGCAGGCGACCACTGTCGCTTCGGTCGGCCCATAGGTGTTCCAGACTTCGCGGCCCTCCACCGCGAGCCGTTCAGCCAGTTCCGGCGGGCACGCCTCCCCGCCGAAGATCAGCAGCCGGACGTTTTCAAGGGCCTCGGCGGGCCAGAGCGCCGCGAGAGTGGGCACCGTGGACACCACCGTTATGCCGTGGCTGATCAGCCACGGCCCCAGATCCATCCCGGTCCGGACCAGTGCACGCGGCGCCGGCACCAGGCATGCTCCGTGGCGCCATGCCAGCCACATTTCCTCGCACGAGGCGTCGAAGGCCACGGACAGGCCTGCAAGAACGCGGTCCTGGGGGCCGATGGGATCTTCTCGCAGGAAGATCCGCGCCTCGGCGTCGACGAAGGCGGCCGCTGACCGATGGTTGACCGCCACACCCTTGGGTGTCCCCGTGGAACCTGACGTGAAGATCACCCAGGCGTCGTCGTCGGGGGTCGCCGGCCGGGGCGCCGGAAAGGGGCGCGGGCGCTCCTTGTCGGTGACAATGTCGCCTTTGGCGCGCAGGATGCCGGCGACGCCCGCCTCACTGAACACGAGCTTGGCGCGTTCGTCCGGATCGTCGGCGTCGACCGGAACGTAGGCCGCTCCGATCATCATGACGGCGAGGATTGATATGTAGAGCTCGTTGGTTCCGGACGGGATCCTGACGCCGATCCTGTCACCGGCGCCAAGGCCCGCCGCATGAAGGCGGCGGCCCTCGGCACGGACCGCCGCCATCAGCTGCGCGTAACTCAGGGACTGCCGGCCGTCATCCAGCGCCGATGCGTCCGGATACCGGGCCGCAGTCTCCTGCAGTATGTCCACCAGTGTCCGCTCCGGAGGGGCTGACCACGAACCGCGCAACTGGGCGGCGTGGACTGCGGCGGCCGCGGTTCCGTGCGCTCCAAGGCTTGCGGTTCGGTTCGTCTCCGGGAGTTGCTCATTCACCGGGGGATTCTCTCCCGCCAAGATGAACAAAAGGTAGCGCGCTTCACCGGATGTTCACATGGCGGCCTTGCCCAGTATTCAGGGATTGCCCTGTACTCAGGGAACGAGCAGTACCTTGCCTGTGGTGCGCCGCCCTTCGAGGTCCTCGTGGGCCCGCCGGGCTTCGGCCAGGGGATAGGTGCCGCCGATGCGGACCTTGAGGTGCCCGTTCGCCGCCGCGGCGAAAATCTCACCCGACCGCCAGTGGCGCTCCTGTGCATTGAGCAGGAAGTGCCCCAGTGAAGGACGGGTCAGAGTCAACGATCCGCCGGAGTTCAGGCGCTGGGGGTCCACCGGCGGAACGGCACCCGAAGCGGCGCCGAAAAGGACCAGCGTTCCCCGGGTCCGCAGGCAGGAGAGGGAGCCGTCAAAGGTGTTTCGGCCCACGCCGTCGTACACCACGTCCACGCCTTTCCCTCCGGTCAGTTCGCGGATGTGGCGCGGGAAGCCCTCGTAACGCATCACATGGTCGGCGCCGGCCTCCCGGGCGAGCTCCTCCTTGGCGTCCGAGGAAACTGTGGTGATGACCCGTGCGCCCCGTTCCTTAAGCAACTGGGTCAGCAGCAGGCCCACTCCGCCGGCGCCCGCGTGCGTCAGCACCGTGTGGCCCGGTTCCACCCTGAAGGAGGAATTGATGAGGTAATGGGCCGTCATGCCCTGGAGCGGCAGTGCTGCGGCTGTGAGGTCGTCAACGCCGTCCGGCACAGGAAGGGCCTTGGCCGCATCCAGCACCGTGTAGCCGGAGTAGCATTTCGACCCCTCTGCCGTGGCAACCCGGCTGCCGACCGCGAAATCCTCGACGCCCTCGCCGACTTCCTCGACGGTGCCTGCCGCTTCAGACCCCGGAGTGAAGGGGAAGGGAACCTGGTACATGCCGCCGCGCTGATACGTGTCAATGAAGTTCACGCCGGTTGCCGCCACCTTGATGAGCAGCTGGCCGGGGCCGGGAACGGGGCGGTCAATCTCCGTGAAGTCCAGGACCTCCGGTCCGCCCGGCTGCTGGGCGACGATGGCGTGCGTCATGGAATCTCTCCTTTCCCGGGCCGGGACTTCCGGCTGCCGGATGCTCAGTCCATCCTAAGGAGGGCGGCGCGTGAGGCGAAGCCGGACGACAGCCGCATCGGTTCCCGCGGCATGGCATCCCCGGTGACCCGAGCCCGTCGGTTCAGCCCATAACATGAGGAGGGGCCGCCGTCACGAAGGGGAATAGATGCCTACCGTCAACGCCCGGGGAAACGAGAACCAACACGTCCCGGTCACGGCTGTGATCCCTCCCGGCATCATCACCCCGGAAGTGATGATCGACGTCGACGTCCTGGACCGGAACATCGCCCGGATGGCGTCCGCAACCCTGGCCCGCGGACTTCGGCTCCGCCCGCACGCCAAGACCCACAAGGTTCTGGAGATAGCCGAGCGGCAACTCGCGGCAGGGGCAGTCGGGCTGACCGTCGCGACCATCGGTGAAGCGGAAGTCTTCGCCAAGGCCGGGGTTCGCGACATCTTCATTGCCTACCCGCTGTGGGTGACAGCACCCCGCGCGGAACGGCTGCGCACACTCGCGGAGTCCAGCAGCATCACGGTGGGAGTGGACTCGGCGGAAAGCGCATCGTTCATGGGGCAAAACCTCGGAGCCGCTGCCGGCAGGATTTCGGTCCTGGTGGAGCTCGACAGCGGGCACCACCGCAGCGGAGTCCACCCGGACGACGCCCCCGCGGTTGCCCGCGCGGCCGCCGATGTCGGGCTGGACGTTGCCGGCGTCTTCACGTTTCCCGGCCACAGCTACGCGCCAGGGATGCCGCTCGCAGCGGTCCGGCAGGAGGATGAGGCGCTGCGCCGAGGGGCCGACGGTCTGGCGGCCGCGGGCTTCCCTGCAAGAACCATCAGCGGCGGATCCACGCCCACTGCCCTGCTCGAAGGCGAGACGGCAGCAACAGAACTGCGCCCCGGCGTCTACGTGTTCGGTGATGCCCAGCAGCTCGAGCTCGGGCGCTGCGGCACCGGGGACATCGCGCTGACGGTGGCCAGCACGGTGGTCAGCCACCACCGGACGGAACCGGGCGAACCCGGACGCTTCATCATCGATGCCGGCAGCAAGGTCCTGGGCAGCGACCGTCCGGCCTGGGCCAGTGGCTATGGCAGGCTGCTTGACCATCCGGATGCCAGAATCACCGCGCTGTCAGAACACCACGCCACGGTGGAATGGCCTCGGGGGCTCCCGCTGCCTGGCCGCGGAGACGTGCTCAGGGTGATCCCCAACCATGTGTGCCTGACCATGAACCTGGTGGACGAGGTGGCCGTCGTCCACCAGGGGGCACCGGCAGGCCGATGGACGGTTGCGGCGCGGGGAAGGAACAGCTGACCAAGGCGTGTTGCTGGCTGGAAGAGAGCCCCGGCCAGGGGCCGACTGCCTGCCACGGGGGCACCAGGAGTGGTCTGATGGCGCAGGACTTAGGGGAGCGTGGCAGCCGTGGCCAGAGTCGGGGTGGCTGCTTCAAACGAGGCTTGGTGCGCTGGCCAGGATGTAATCGGTCGCGGCCGGACCAGTCATGGCAAGGCGATTGCTCCAGGGACTGATGCCATGCTCTTTGAGCGCTCTGAACAGGGCCTCCGGCGAGGCGATAGGGGAGCGACTCATCATGCACCAACTCGTGTAGAGACCGTACAGGGAGTCGGGCCCGAGTCCGGCTCCTGCTTCCCGATCGGAGGCAATGGCCTCGTAAAGAAACCGGTCGAAGTCTGGGGTGGAGGTCATGCGCGCTCGTTTCAGGTTGTTCATCGGTTCCGGTCTCGTGGCAGGTGTCGCCGCCTCTGGTGTAGGCCGGATCGGTCCAGAGACATGTGTTGTTCGGAGCGGAACCGGATGCGGATGGGTATAGCTGCGCGGCGGAGCCACGAGTTGGTCCCGCTGTCCGCGTGTAGGACCTTCGCCAGTTATGTGGTTCTGCCGAGTTGCGGTGTCCCACCCTCGCCCCGGGTAGGAAGAGCCCATTTAGGTGTCGGGGAGCCGCCCGGTCAAACGCTCACTTTCAAAAAGAAGAGAGCCCGCACCAGAAGGAGCGAGGCTCTACTACTTTTGCGGGCTCAGGCGTCAGCGGCGCCGACTTCGATCTCGACGCGTGCGACCAGCAACCGGCCAGGACGCTTAACGGGTTCTTCACAGTTGAGGGTGTAATCGCTGGCTGGATGTTGGCCGGTTTCTGCGGCTGCGACGCTGACGATTTCCGTACCGCCAAACGCGAAAACCACCACGAGCAGCGCCGAGGCGATGCCGCCCACTCCCGGGGGCGCGAATCCCCCGCTCCCAAAGAGGTTCGACAGGCCGGGGGAGGCGACGGCGGGGAGCCACCCGAAGATGAGGGCCGCACCGATCAGGATGAAGGCGCCGACGGCGAGGACCTTGAGGATGGCGAACCAGAATTCAAATTCACCGAAATTGCGCACACCCGCCACATTCACGGCCGTCAAGGCTGTGACAAAAACCAGCGATAAAAGCCACACCAGAAGATAGGCAGCACCGTTGTACCGGGGGTCTTGCCTTCTGGGCATACACGGGCGGGCGATGGTGCCGAAGGCCTCGTCGTCCTGGACGTTGCCATTTCCCAGGCGGACGTCGCCGACTACATGCGCGACGGCATGGGCCGGTTATCTCGCCGCTGCGTAGGCTGTGCTGCCTGTGCGTCAGTAGCGGCGGGTAACCGTCGCCATGGGGCACTCAAAGTGGCGCCCGGCCGAGAGGCCGACGTCGTTGAGGTAGCGGACGATGATGCCGTAGGAGGCCGTGAGCGTTGTCTCGGTAAAGGGAATGCCGTGAGTGTCGCAGTACTGGCGCACGATCGCCGTCGCCTTATGCAGCTGGGGACGCGCCATGTCGGGGAACAGGTGGTGCTCCACCTGGCGGTTGAGGCCGCCGAGCAGGATATCCATGAAGCGGCCACCTGAAATGTTGCGGGAGGTAAGGACCTGCCGGCTCAGGAAGTCCACGCGGCTGTCTGCCGGAAGGACCGGCATGCCTTTGTGGTTGGGCGCGAAGGAGGCACCCATGTAGAAGCCGAAGACGGCGAGCTGCACACCGATGAAGGCGAAGGCCATGCCAAGCGGCAGGAACGAGAAGGCAAGGACCGGAAGGACGCTGAGCCGCGCCAGCAGGATCGGCAGTTCCACCCAGCGGTGGGTGACTTTGGCGCGCTGGAAGATGAAGCGGATTGAATCGATCTGCAGGCCCAGGCCCACGAGGAACAGCAGCGGAAAGAAAAACCAGCCCTGTTTGCGTGTGAGGAAGGACAGCCGTCCCTGCCGTTCCGCCGCGGCTTCGGTGTGGAAAACAATGGCGCCGGGAGCGATGTCCGGGTCCTTGGAGATGACATTCGGGTGGTTGTGGTGGGCGCCGTGTTTCTGGGCCCACCAGGAATAGCTGATGCCCGCCACGGAGGTGGCTATCAGCCGCGCCGACCAGTCGTTGGCCCGTCGGGAGGCGAAAATCTGGCGGTGGCCCGCTTCGTGGGCCAGGAAGCTCAGCTGGGTGCAGATGATGCCGAGCGCTGCGGCGATCAGCAGCTGGAACCAGCTTTGCCCGATCAGCGCGAAGCCGAACCAGGTTGCCGTCATCAGGACGACCAGGCTGGAGAAAACGGTGATGTAGAAGCCCTGGCGTCGTTCCAGGAGACCTGCCGCACGCACGGACTTGAGCAGCTCGGAGTAGCTCTGGGTTACGGCGTTGGCCTGGCGCACCCTGCTTGGCTTAGTGATCTGCGGCTGCGGACGCTCGGACGTGATGGTGGGCGTCATGAAGGGTATGCCTCGTAACTGTTTACGGGCAACGCTGTAGCCGACATTCGGCCGCGCGGACTGGATCACCCTCCGCCAAGCATACGCTTCCGCACCTCGTGTGCCGTGCCCCACGCACGTCCTGCGCGGAGTTTCGCGCCGTCGCGGGGCCTGGCAGGGCGGTTCTGGCAGAGCGTAGACAATCGATGCATAAATATCGGGATCTATGCATAGTCTTGCTGTATAGTCGTTGGCATGACTATTTCTGTTGCCGTCTCCGGCGCGAGCGGTTATGCCGGCGGCGAGGTGCTCCGCCTTCTGTCCGGTCACCCTGACGTCACCATCGGTGCCATCACAGCGCACAGCAACGCCGGTTCCAGACTAGGCGAACTGCAGCCGCATCTCCATGGCCTGTCCAGCCGCATTCTTGAGGACACCACGGTGGAGAACCTGTCCGGGCACGACGTCGTATTCCTCGCCCTGCCGCACGGGGCATCCGCGGAGATCGCTGCGCAGCTGCCTGAAGGCACGGTAGTGATTGACGCCGGAGCAGATCACCGCCTGGAGGACGCTGGTGCGTGGGAAAAGTTCTACGGCTCCGCGCACGCAGGCACCTGGCCCTACGGCCTGCCCGAGCTGCCTGGGCAGCGGGAGAAGCTGAAGGGCGCCACGCGGATCGCCGTCCCGGGCTGCTACCCGACGTCGGCACTGCTGGCACTCACGCCCGGTTTCGCCGCCGGGCTGCTCCAGGGGGACGACGTCGTCATCGTCGCCGCCTCCGGCACGTCGGGGGCCGGCAAGGCCGCCAAGGTCAACCTGATCGGTGCCGAGGTTATGGGATCCATGAGCCCTTACGGAGTCGGCGGCGGCCACCGCCACACTCCGGAAATCGAGCAGGGACTGTCCAATGCCGGGGGAGAGGCCGTGACCGTGTCCTTCACTCCCACGCTGGCCCCTATGAGCCGGGGCATCCTGACCACTGCCACCGCCAGGGTCAAGCCCGGTGTCGGGGCCGATGAGCTCCGCAGCGCGTGGACCGAGGCGTACGACGACGAGCCGTTCGTCCACCTGCTTCCGGAAGGCCACTGGCCCTCCACAAAATCCGTGCAGGGGTCCAACCACGCGGCCATGCAGCTCGCCTTCGATGCGCACGCCGGACGCGTGATCGTCACCTGTGCCATCGACAACCTGACCAAGGGGACCGCGGGTGGCGCCGTGCAGTCCATGAACATTGCCCTCGGCCTGGCCGAAACCGCCGGCCTCAACCTGCAGGGAGTTGCCCCGTGACCGTTACCGTGCCCCAGGGATTCCGCGCTGCCGGCGTCAAGGCTGGCCTTAAGGCCTCCGGAAACCCGGACCTTGCCCTTGTGGTCAATGACGGCCCCTCCAAGGCGGCGGCAGCCGTTTTCACGTCGAACCGCGTGGCCGCCGCGCCCGTCCACTGGTCGCGCCAGGTGGTGTCTGACGGCCGCGTGGACGCCGTCATCCTGAACTCTGGCGGAGCCAACGCCTGCACCGGGCCGCAGGGCTTCCAGAACACGCACACGACGGCCGAGAAAACGGCCGAGGTCCTCGGTATTTCCGCCACCGACGTTTTTGTCTGCTCCACCGGCCTGATCGGCGAGCAGTTGCCCATGGACAAGATCGTCCCTGGGATCGACGCCGCTGCCGCCGCCCTCAGTGAGGACGGCGGTGCGGAGGCCGCAGCGGCCATCATGACCACGGACACGGTGCCCAAGCAGGCAGTCTTCAGCGGAGCGGATGCGGAAGGCAAAGGGTTCACCATCGGCGGCATCGCCAAGGGTGCCGGCATGCTCGCGCCCGGGCTGGCCACCATGCTGGTGGTCCTCACCACGGATGCCGACGTCCCGGCCGAAATGCTCGACCTCGTCCTCCGCGATGTCACCCGCGTCACCTTTGACCGGGCGGACTCCGACGGCTGCATGTCCACCAACGACACCGTGGTGCTGCTGGCGTCGGGGGCCTCCGGTGCCGTGCCGTCTCCCGCGACGTTCGGCGAGGGGCTCACCCAGGTATGCGCCGAACTCGCCCGCAAGCTGATCGGCGACGCCGAGGGCGCCAGCCACGACATTGCCATCCGGACGTTCAATGCCGCCAGCGAACGCGATGCCGAAACCGTCAGCCGGGCCGTGGCCCGGTCCAATCTCTTCAAGGCGGCCATCTTCGGCAAGGACCCGAACTGGGGCCGTGTCCTGTCCGCGGTCGGAACCACGGACGCCGTCTTTGACCCCGACGCCCTGAACGTCTCCATGAACGGCATCCAGATCTGCCAGAACGGCAGCATCGGCCAGGACCGCAAGCTGGTGGACCTCGAACCGCGCGAAGTGCACGTGGAGATCGACCTGCAGGCCGGCAGCGCCGAAGCCACCATCTGGACCAACGACCTCACCCACGACTACGTGCACGAGAACAGCGCGTACTCAAGCTAGATCCACCAGCCCTCCTGGAGAAACGGCAGCATGAACACCAAGACCCGCGAGACCACGTCCATGCGTGACGCCCAAGGCAAGGCCGGCACGCTGATCGAAGCACTGCCCTGGATCCAGCGCTTTGCCGGAACCACCATGGTGATCAAATATGGCGGCAACGCCATGGTCAACGACGAGTTGCGCCGCGCCTTCGCCGAAGACGTCGTCTTCCTGCACCACGTGGGAATCCACCCCGTAGTGGTGCACGGCGGCGGCCCGCAGATCAACGCCATGCTGAGCCGGCTGGGCATCGAGTCCGAGTTCAAGGGCGGCCTGCGTGTGACCACCCCCGAGGCGATGGATGTGGTGCGCATGGTCCTCACCGGCCAGGTGGGCCGCGAACTCGTGGGCCTCATCAACTCCCACGGGCCTTACGCCGTGGGCATGTCCGGTGAAGACGGCGGCCTGCTGCGGGCAGTCCGCACGGGAACCGTGGTGGACGGCGAAGAGGTGGACCTTGGCCTGGTGGGCGAAGTGGTGGGCGTCAACCCCGAAGGCATCGTGGACATCCTGGCCGCGGGCCGCATCCCGGTGATCTCCACGGTTGCCCCGGAAATTACCCGGGACGGCACGGCAGACGGAGGACAGCGCGGCCAGACCACCGGGCAGGTCCTGAACGTCAATGCGGACACCGCGGCAGCCGCGCTGGCCGAAGCCCTCGGTGCCTCCAAACTGGTCATCCTGACCGACGTCGAAGGCCTCTTCGCGAACTGGCCGGACCGCTCGTCCCTGATTTCGTCCCTGACAGCGTCCGAACTCCGCGACCTGCTGCCCTCGCTGGAATCCGGCATGATCCCCAAGATGGAGGCCTGCCTGAAGGCTGTCGAGGGGGGCGTGGAACGGGCACACATCGTGGACGGGCGGCTCGCGCACTCGATGCTGCTGGAGACATTTACGACGGCGGGGATCGGCACGCAGGTGGTCCCGGACGAGGAGACGAACGCATGAACCCCACAGAAGCTGAACTCGCGGAAACGCCCGCCGACGCCATAGCCGGGCACTCCAGCGGAGCCGAGTGGCTGGCCCGCTACTCGTCCTCGCTGATGGGAGTGTTCGGCACTCCGCAGCGCGTCCTGGTCCGCGGGGCAGGGTGCCTCGTCTGGGATGCTGACGGCAAGGAGTACCTGGACCTGCTCGGCGGCATCGCTGTCAACGCCCTGGGACACGCCCATCCGTTCGTGACGTCGGTAATTGCCAGCCAGCTGGCCACGCTGGGGCATGTCTCCAACTTTTTCACAAGCCCCACGCAGATCGCCCTGGCCGAGAAACTCCTCGCGCTGAGCAAGGCGCCGGCCGGCTCGAAGGTGTTCTTCACCAATTCCGGAACCGAGGCCAACGAGGCCGCGTTCAAGCTGGCACGCCGGAATTCCACCGGCTCCAACGGCAAGCCCCGAACCCGGATCATCGCGCTCGAGGGTGCCTTCCACGGCCGGACCATGGGCGCGCTTGCCCTGACGGCGAAGGAAGCCTACAGGGCACCCTTCGAGCCGATGCCCGGCGGTGTGGAGCACATCCCATTCGGCGATATCGAAGCGCTCCGCAACGCCGTGGACGACACCGTGGCCGCGGTCTTCCTGGAACCCATCCAGGGCGAGGCCGGGGTCCGGCCCCTTCCGGCCGGGTACCTGGAAGCCGCACGCGAGTTCACGTCACAGGCAGGGGCCCTGCTGGTCCTGGACGAGGTCCAGACAGGCATCGGCCGCACCGGAAAATGGCTGGCGAGCGAGGACGCCGGAATTGTCCCCGACGCCGTCACCCTGGCCAAGGGACTCGGCGGCGGCTTCCCCATCGGAGCGCTCCTCACATTCGGCGAGGAAACGTCGTCGCTCCTGTCCGCCGGCCAGCACGGCACCACGTTTGGCGGAAACCCCGTGGCCACGGCAGCGGCCCTGGCCACCCTGCACGCCATCGAAAGCCAGCAGGTGCTGGGCAACGTCCGGACGGTTGGGGAGCACATCCGCACTGCCCTGGCCGCAGTCGACGGTGTCACGGAGGTCCGCGGGGAGGGGCTGCTGATCGGCTTTGACCTGGATACGGACGTGGCGCCCGCGGCCGTGACCGCCGGCCTCGATGCCGGGTTCATCATCAACAGCCCGGGCCCGCGGACCATCAGGCTCGCCCCGCCCCTGATCCTTACGGAGGAGCAGGCGGACCGTTTCCTGGCCGCCCTTCCCGTCATCCTGCAAACCGCAAAGGACGCACAGTGACTTCAGAAGCTACTCCCAAAGCCATGACCCGCCACTTCCTCAAGGACACCGACCTGAGCCCGGCCGAGCAGGCCGAGGTCCTCGAGCTGGCCGTCCGCCTGAAGGCGGAGCCCTACAGCGTCCAGCCGTTCGCGGGGGAAGGCAGCGGCCGGAAGACGGTCGCCGTTATCTTCGACAAGACGTCCACCCGTACCCGGGTCTCGTTCGCCGCCGGCGTGGCGGACATGGGCGGCAACGCCCTGATCATCAACCCGGGTGAGGCACAGATCGGCCACAAGGAATCCGTGGAGGACACGGCCAAGGTGCTTGAGCGCATGGTCTCCACCATCGTGTGGCGCACGGGCGCCCACTCGGGCCTCGTCGCCATGGCGGAGAACTCCAAGGTCCCGGTCATCAATGCGCTGTGCGATGACTACCACCCCTGCCAGCTGCTGGCTGACTTGCTGGCAGTCAAGGAACACAAGGGCGAACTCAAGGGGCTCACCATGGCCTACCTCGGGGACGCGGCCAACAACATGGCCAACTCCTACCTGCTGGCGGGCGTCACTGCGGGGATGCATGTGCGCATCGCCGGTCCTGAAGGCTACCTGCCGGCGGCCGACATTGTCGCGGCAGCGGAAGAGCGGGCAGCAGAGACGGGCGGCTCTGTGCTTGTCACCACGGACGCCGCGGAAGCGCTCAAGGGCGCTGACGTCGTCGCCACCGACACGTGGGTTTCGATGGGACAGGAGGCCGAAAAGGAGGCCCGGCTCCAGCTGTTCCGCGAGTACTCCGTCGACGAGGCCGCCATGGCACTGGCGGCGGAAGACGCCGTCGTGCTCCACTGCCTTCCTGCCTACCGCGGCTACGAGATCTCGGCTGCCGTCATCGACGGCCCGCAATCGATTGTCTGGGACGAGGCGGAAAACCGCCTGCACGCCCAGAAGGCACTGATGGCCTGGCTCATGCACCGGTCCGGACTGGCCGTTGTTGACGGACTGTCGCCGGTGGCAGGGCAGGCCTAGTTGTCTGTCCAGCCACCCGCGCCGGGCGCGAGCCCGGCCACCAAGACGGCCCGGCAGGCGCGGATCACCGCGATCCTGACGGGCGAGTCGGTGCGGTCCCAGGCGGAGCTTGCAGCCCTGCTCGCGGACGACGGCGTGCAGGTCACCCAGGCCACGCTGTCCCGTGACCTCGTGGAGCTCGGAGCTGTCAGGGTCCGCGGGAAGGAAGGCGTGCTGGTCTACGCTGTCCCCGGCGAGGGTGGCGAACGGGCAGCGAAGAGCGGGGTCAGCCAGGAAATCCTCGACGCGCGGCTCGCCCGGCTGTGCGGCGAACTTCTGGTCACTGCCGAGGCGTCCGCGAACATCGCCGTGCTCCGCACACCCCCCGGGGCGGCGAACTTCCTGGCCCTGGCGATAGACCATTCGGTCATGCCGTCCGTCCTCGGCACCATCGCCGGAGACGACACCGTGCTGCTGGTCGCCCGCGATCCGCAGGGCGGGCCGGAACTCGCCGCGCGGTTTTTGCAGCTCGCGGAGGAAGCCGGCCAGTAGGCCGGGACAGTACCATTCAAGAATTTGGCCTGGCACAGCGGTGTGACAGGCTTTTCACCAGACAAACAAGTTCAACCAACCAACTAAGGAGCATTTGACGTGACTGAACGTATTGTTCTGGCCTACTCCGGTGGCCTCGATACTTCCGTAGCCATCGGCTGGATCGGTGAAGCGACCGGCGCCGAGGTCATCGCCGTGGCGGTCGACGTCGGACAGGGCGGCGAATCGCTGGAGACCATCCGCCAGCGCGCCCTGGGCTGCGGCGCCGTGGAGGCCTACGTGGCCGACGCAAGCGACGAATTCGCCAACGAATACGCCATGCCCACCCTGAAGGCCAACGCGCTCTACCAGGGCCACTACCCGCTGGTGTCCGCCATTTCCCGCCCCGTGATCGTCAAGCACCTCGTCAAGGCCGCCCGCGAGTTCGGCGCCACCACCGTGGCCCACGGCTGCACCGGCAAGGGCAACGACCAGGTCCGCTTCGAAGTGGGCATCCAGACCCTCGGCCCGGACCTGAAGTGCATCGCTCCGGTCCGCGACCTCGCCCTGACCCGCGACAAGGCCATCGCCTTCGCCGAGGAAAAGGGACTGCCGATCGAGACCACCAAGAAGAATCCGTACTCGATCGACCAGAACGTCTGGGGACGCGCCGTCGAGACCGGTTACCTTGAGGACATCTGGAACGCCCCTACCAAGGACATCTACGACTACACCGCCACCCCGGAGTTCCCGCCGGCACCGGATGAAGTCACCATCTCCTTCGAAGCCGGCATTCCGGTAGCCATCGACGGCGCTAAGGTCACCCCGCTGCAGGCCATCAAGGAACTCAACCGCCGCGCCGGCGCGCAGGGTGTGGGCCGCATCGACGTCGTCGAGGACCGCCTCGTGGGCATCAAGTCCCGGGAAATCTACGAAGCTCCGGGTGCGATGGCGCTGATCACCGCGCACAAGCACCTCGAGGACATCACCATCGAGCGTGAGCAGGCACGCTTCAAGGCCACCGTTGGCCAGCGCTGGGCCGAACTGGTCTACGACGGCCAGTGGTTCTCCCCGCTCAAGCGCTCCCTGGACGCCTTCATTGAAGACACCCAGAAGTACGTCTCCGGCGACATCCGCATGGTGCTGCACGGCGGCCAGGCAATCGTCAACGGACGCCGCTCCGAGACCTCGCTGTACGACTTCGACCTCGCCACGTACGACACCGGCGACACTTTCGACCAGTCGATGGCGCGCGGGTTCATCGAGCTGTGGGGCATGTCCGCCAAGGTTGCCTCCGGCCGCGACATCCGCGTCGCGGGGCAGTAAATGGCGTCCGCTACAAATGAGGGAGCACTGTGGGGCGGCCGGTTCGCCGGCGGCCCCGCGGACGCCCTGGCGGCGCTGAGCAAGTCCACGCACTTTGACTGGCGGCTGGCCCGCTACGACATCGCCGGCTCCACCGCCCACGCCCGCGTGCTGCACAAGGCCGGGCTGCTGGACGACTCCGAGCTCGAGGGCATGCTGTCGGCCCTCAAGCAGCTGGACGAGGACGTTGCGTCCGGCGCCTACCTGCCGGCGGAATCCGACGAGGACGTGCATGGATCGCTGGAGCGCGGTCTGATCGAGCGCGCCGGCACTCAGCTGGGCGGCAAGCTCCGCGCCGGGCGTTCGCGCAACGACCAGGTGGCCACGCTCGGCCGCATGTTCCTGCGCGACCATGCCCGGATCATCGCCCGCGGAGTGCTGGCCACAATCGACGCGCTTGTGGAGCAGGCCAAGGCCCACCCCGGCGTGGCCATGCCGGGGCGCACCCACCTGCAGCACGCCCAGCCCGTACTGCTGAGCCATCACCTGCTGGCCCACGCGTGGGCGCTGCTGCGCGATGTGCAGCGGCTGCAGGACTGGGATAAGCGCGCCGGCGTCTCGCCTTATGGTTCCGGCGCCCTCGCCGGTTCCTCGCTGGGCCTGGACCCGGAGGCCGTCGCGGCCGACCTCGGGTTCTTCTCGGCAGTCCACAACTCGATCGACGGCACCGCTTCCCGCGATGTCTTCGCCGAGTTCGCCTGGGTTTGCTCCATGATCGGTGTGGACCTGTCCCGCGTGTCGGAGGAAGTGATCCTGTGGGCCACTAAGGAGTTCTCCTTCGTCACGCTGCACGACTCCTACTCCACCGGATCGTCCATCATGCCGCAGAAGAAGAACCCGGACGTGGCGGAACTTGCACGCGGCAAGGCCGGACGACTGATCGGCAACCTGACCGGCCTGCTTGCCACCCTGAAGGGCCTGCCGCTGGCGTACAACCGCGACCTGCAGGAGGACAAGGAACCGGTGTTCGACGCCGCGGACACCCTGGAGCTCCTGCTGCCGGCGGTCTCGGGCATGATCGCCACCCTGAAGTTCAACACCGAGCGGATGGAATCGCTGGCGCCGCAGGGCTTCGCGCTGGCCACGGACATCGCCGAGTGGCTGGTCCGCCAGGGCGTTCCGTTCCGTGAGGCGCACGAACTCTCGGGTGCCGCTGTGAAACAGGCCGAAAGCCGCGACGTCGAGCTCTGGGACCTGACGGATGAGGAGTACGCTGCCATTTCCGCGCACCTGACGCCCGAGGTCCGCACGGTCCTCAGCACGGAGGGTTCGCTCAACAGCCGCAACTCCCAGGGCGGCACCGCGCCGGCCGCCGTCGAACGCCAGCTGGCTGCGCTGGAAGCGGAGCTTGCCGGTGTACGCGAGTACGCGGGGTAGTTTTTGTTCCCCGAGATGGCACTTCGCGGCGGTTTTCACACACAACACTGCCGTGAAGTGCCATCTTGTTGCATTTAACGGCTCCGCTACTATGGCGGCATGAGCGCAATCACACCTGACACGGTGCTTACGGAACTGCACAAAGCGGCCGACGCCGTCGCCTCCCAGGCGGCACGCCTCACCGCCGGTGACGTCCCGGCGCCTTCTGAACTGCCCGGCTGGACGCGGGGACATGTCCTGGCGCACATCGCCGGCATCGCGAACGCAATGGCCCGGCAGCTCGAATATGCCTCCCGCGGGGAGTCCGTGGAGCTGTATGACGGCGGCTACGAAGGCCGCACCAAAGCCATCGAGATGTCCGCCGGCCACAGCCTGGACGAGCACCGTGCGGACCTGAGTGCTGCCCTGGACCGTGCGCTGCGTGCATTTGACGCCCTGGATGCGGCCGGCTGGCAGGTGCCCATTGCGTACCGCGGGGGCCTAGTGCTCGACGGCGGCCTCGCCCTCTGGCGCGAACTCGTCATCCATGGCTCTGATCTCGGCACGGGACGCGGGCCGGAAACCTGGAGCAGGCAATTCTGTGGGCACCTGTTCGACTTTCTGTCCGCCCGCGTGCCGGACGGGCAAAGGTTCCTGCTCCAGCCGCTGGGCCTGCCTCCGGTGACGATCGGGACCGGCGGGCGTTCCACGGTCATCAGCGGGATGGTCACGGATATCGCCGCCTGGCTCGCGGGACGTCAACCGTCCCTGGGCAGCCTGCGTGCCTCCGCAGCAGCCGACGATGTTGACCTGCCGGAGCTGCTTCCGTGGCCGTCCGGCGTGCCCCAGACCAACGTGCCCCAGGCCAAGTAGGCGCCGTCAGCCCGCCCGCAATGCGTCTTTATCGGTGTCTTTTTCGCGGGCCAGCAGGCTTTCCTTGATCCGCAGCCCCCACCGGAAACCACCGAGCGTGCCGTCCGTGCGGACCACGCGGTGGCACGGCACGAACAGCGCCGCGGCGTTGAAGGCGCAGGCGCTGGCCGCGGCGCGCACCGCCTTGGCGTTGCCGGACAGCTCCGCATACTCGGTGTAGGTTACCGGCGCTCCTGGTCGGACAGTCCTCAGGACATCCCAGGCGTGGGCCCGGAACGGACCCGACTTCTGCAGTACGGGCACGCTCATCGCCGGCCCCGGGTTGCCGGCATAGAAGGCCTCCACGGCCGCGGAAATGGCACCGAGGCCGTCCACGGTTTTGAAGGCAACCGGCAGCAGCTCCGGATGGATCTGGCCGGTGAGTTCGCTGGCGTCCGCAGTCCAGCCGGACGCTAACACCGCACCGTCGCGGGCGATGATCGTAAACGGGCCGTCCGGAGTGGCCATGGTGAGCAGCTGCGCCGTGATGGCCGTGCCCGTGTGCTCAACGCTCATGTTCTGTGCCTTCATGTCAGTGCCCTTGCGGCGATAGTTGGGGTGATGGTGGTCTTCGGGGTGCTGGTCGTTGGCGTGCCCGCTTTCGGCGCGCTGGTCCCTGGCGTGCCGGTCTTCGCGGCTGCCGCCGCGGCCCTCCAGAGGTGCATGGTGGCATAGGACCGCCACGGGCTGACCTCGGAGAAGTCGGAGGACAGGGCAGCGGCAGGTTCGGCGCCCAGCCCATCGGACACCCTGCCGGCTGACACCGCCCGGATCCCGTTGCGGACCGCGGCGTCGTTGGCCAGATAGATGTCGGGGGCGCCAATGACCCGCATCGCCACATATCCCACAGTCCAAGGGCCGACACCGGGCAGCGGCAGCAGCTTCGACCGCAGCCCGGGCAGGTCATCCCCGTAGCCCAGTTCCAGCTCACCGGATGCCAGTGAAGCTGCGGCTGCCACCAGTGAGTCTATTCTGCGTTGCGGTCCGCGCAGCAGTTCCCTGGCGGTTGCTGCGATTTGCTCGGGGGTGGGAAACAGCCTGTCCAGCCCGTCGCCCGGCACAGCGCTGGGATTGCCCGCGGCGGAGAGCTGCGTAAGCGCCGTCCGTGCCGCGGCTACCGTAATCTGCTGGCCGATCATGGCCCGGATGAGCAGTTCCTGCGGATCGAGGGCGCCGGGCATCCGGATGCCCGGTGTGGCGGCCACCGCCCGGGAGAGCCGGGGATCTCCGGCGAGGGCCTCGTCGATCGCCACCGGGTCGGCGTCAAGGTCGAACAGGCGGCGCACCCTGCTCAGCAGGGCCGGAAGATCACGCAGGTCCACGGCAGCGATGGCGAGCACCAGCGGCCGCGCGGGAGCATCAGCGCCGTACTCCAGGGTGAACCGGGCGTCTCCGTGCGGCAGTCGCAGGCAGCGGCCGTACGACGTTGGCGTTCCGGCCTCGATCCGCGGGATGGCGCGGACGGCAAGGAAGCTGAAGATCCCAGGGTCGAAGGGCTTCCGGTAGGGCAGATTCAGCGTGAGCGCAGTGCTGGCCGCCGGCGCCGGATGATGGTGCGCTGTGGCGCGAAGTGCCGTTGGCGTCATGGCGAACACCTCGCCGAGTGTCTCGTTGAACTGGCGCACGCTGCTGAAGCCGGCGGCGAACGCGATGTCCGCGAGTTTCATGGACGTGGATACCAGGAGCGTGCGGGCAGTCTGTGCCCTGCCGGCCCGTGCCAGCGAGAGCGGACCGGCGCCGAGCTCATGGCTCAGGATCCTGTTCAACTGCCGCGACGAGTATCCCAGGCGGGCGGCCAGCCCTTCCACGCCGTCACGGTTGATCACGCCGTCGTTGATGAGCCGCATGGCACGCCCCGCAACGTCCGAACGGATGTTCCATGCGGGGGTCCCGGGCACTGCCTCGGGCAGGCAGCGCTTGCAGGCACGGTAGCCGGCTTCATGGGCGGCTGCCGACGTTTCGTAGAACGTGACGTTCTCCGGCTTTGGCGTCCTCGCCGGGCACGACGGCCGGCAATAGATGCCCGTGGTTCGCACCGCCGTGTAGAACTGCCCGTCGAAACGGGTGTCCCGCGCGTCGATGGCGCGGTAGCGCTGCCAGAAGTCCATGACTCCATCCTGTCAGCCGGCAGGAAGCGCGGCTAGCGGAAATCGGACATGGCCGTTCCGCCTGGAGTGCCGAGCCGGACCAGCCCAGCTTTGCGCGCTCGGCCTCGGCCTCCCGCTTCCACTGCTGCGGAAAGAGCCGCAAAACCGGGCCAGTCCGGCATGCATCCTCGGGTGCACCCGTGGGTAAAGTCGGAAGCATGACCACCAGCGGACCCCTGCGGCAGTTCCTGTCCGGCGATGCGAGGGAAATCGCCCCGCTGCTCCTGGGGGCCGTCCTGACCTACACGAGTGTCCAGGGCGCCGTAGCTGTCCGCATCACCGAGCTGGAGGCTTATATGGGCCCCGTGGACTCCCTCCACCCTGACCCCGGCTCCCATACCTACCGCGGCCCCACCCGCAGGAACGCCCCCATGTTCGGTCCAGCCGGCCACCTCTACGTCTATTTCACGTATGGCATGCACCACTGCGCCAACATCGTCTGCGGGCCCGCCGGCCACGCCTCCGCCGTCCTGCTGCGCGCCGGCGAAATAGTTGAGGGCCGGGAACTGGCCCTCGCACGGCGGCCCACATCGAAATCCGCCAAGGACCTGGCCAGCGGTCCGGCCCGGCTCGCCACAGCGCTCGGGCTGACCACCGAGGACAGCGGAAGGGACGCCCTGAGCCCGCCGTTCGGTTTGGCCCTGCCGCCTGCACCGGCCGCGCACGTCAGCACTGGTCCCCGGGTGGGCGTTGCCGGGCACGGCGGCACGCACGACTATCCGTGGCGCTTTTGGCTGACGGGGGACCCCACGGTGTCCCGCTACAAGGCGGCGAAGGCGCGCCCGGCTCCGCGTAGGCTGGACGGGTGAATTACAGCGAGCAGACACCGGCCCCGAAATCCGTTCCCGTGGACGAGCTGATCACCGGGCTTTGCGCCACGGTGCCGGACTATCCGAAGCCGGGGATTATGTTCAAGGACCTGACTCCGGTTTTCGCCAATGGCCCGGCGCTGCGGTCGGTCGTGGGTGCCCTGGTGGAGCCGTTCAAGGGCCAGTTCGACGCCGTGGCCGGCGTGGAGGCGCGTGGATTCCTGCTCGCCGCCGCTGCCGCCTACGCCACGGGCACCGGGGTCATCACCGTGCGGAAGGCGGGCAAGCTGCCCCGCGAGGTGTACTCCGAGGACTACGCCCTGGAATACGGATCCTCCACTTTGGAGCTTCACACGACGGACCTGCCGGCAGGCAGCCGAGTGCTGATCCTGGACGATGTCCTGGCCACCGGCGGAACACTGAGTGCAGCTGTCCGGCTCTTCGAGCGCTGCGGCGTCCACGTCTCCGGAGTGGGCGTCGTCATGGAACTCGGCGAGCTGCGCGGCCGCGCCGCCCTTGCCGGGCACCGCGTGCGCTCACTGCTGCGTCTCTGACCCCGTTGCGGGGCGCCCGTCAGATAACCTGCTGTATGCAGCTCAACAGCCGCCACGGATACGGAAATGGTTGTAGAATGGACGGTCTGTCTTTTGCGATAGGGGAACGTTAATGCTCGACGCCGATTTGGCCCACGAACGGGACTATGTAGCCGGTCTATATGCACGGCTTGATGAATTGCGCGAGGAAAAACGCGCCCAGCTTGCGCAGGTGCGCCGCGCAGGCGCGGTGGGCACCATGCAGAACGTTTCCGAGCGCGACGCCTTCGCGGCCCTCTACGAGGACCGCCTGGCTCAACTCGATGCCGTCGACGACCGCTTGGTGTTTGGCCGGCTGGACCTCGACTCCGGAGAGGCGCAGTACATCGGCCGCATTGGCCTGACCACCGATGACCTGCAGCGGCTCATGGTGGACTGGCGTGCGCCCGAAGCAGGGCACTTCTATCAGGCCACGGCCTTCGACCGCCAGGGCGTGCGCCGGCGCAGGCACCTGATCCTCCAGGGGCGCGAGGTCAAGGCCATCGAAGACGACGTCCTGGACGCGGACATGCTGGCGGACAATGACTCACTGCAGGGTGAAGGGGCCCTGCTCGCCGCCCTGAACTCCAAGCGGACCGGCCGAATGTCGGACATTGTCGGCACCATCCAGTCCGAACAGGACCGCATCATCCGCTCCTCCATTTCCGGTGCCCTCGTGGTCCAGGGTGGACCGGGAACAGGCAAGACGGCCGTGGCGCTGCACCGCGCCGCCTACCTGCTCTACACGCACCGGGACAGGCTCAAGACAGCCGGCGTCCTCCTCGTAGGGCCGTCGTCGTCCTTCATGAAGTACATCGAACGGGTGCTGCCGTCGCTTGGCGAAACCGGCGTCGTTATGGCCAGCGTCGGCCGGCTCATGCCGGGCATCAACGCCGTCCCCGAGCCTGAGGCGGATGTTGCCGCCATCAAGGGGCGGCTGGACATGGCGGACGTCATTGCCAACGCCGTGGCCAACCGGCAGCGCATCCCGGCCGAAAACCGCATCCTCGAAGTGGACGGACGAAAGCTGGTCCTCACCCCGCGGCAGGTCCGCCGTGCACGCGAGCGGGCACGCTCCACCGGCAAGCCCCACAACGAAGCACGCGTCACGTTCGTCAAGATCCTGCTGCGGGAACTGACGGAGCAGATCACGGAGCTCGTGGAAGCGGGCAACATCGGCAACAATGCAGACCGGTCCTATCTTGCCGAGGACGTCCGCTCCGCACGGGATGTCCGCATTGCGCTGAACCTCTGCTGGATGCCGATGACGCCCGAAAAGCTGGTCGGTGAACTGCTGAGCAAGCCCGCGCTGCTGGAAGCGTGCACGCCAAAGCTCACCCCGCAGGAACGTGAGCTTTTGCTCCGCGCCCCTGATGCCCCCTGGACCGAGGCAGACGTGCCCCTCCTCGACGAGGCAGCCGAACTCCTCGGCGAGCTGGACCCCGCTGCGGGCCGCGGACTCGCCCAGCAGGAGCACGACCGTGCCCGCGACCTGGCCAACGCCCGGCAGACGCTCGTCAACATGGAGACGGCCGGTATCGACGCCCTGATGTCCGCCGAGGACCTCGTGGAACAAAACCAGGAGCGTGAGGCGCGGCTGACCGCGGCCGAGCGGGCCACGAGCGACCGCACCTGGGCGTTCGGCCACATCGTGGTGGACGAGGCGCAGGAACTCTCACCCATGCAGTGGCGCCTGCTCGTACGGCGCTGCCCGCTGAAGTCCTTCACGATCGTAGGCGACATCGCCCAGACCAGCTCCGTAGCCGGAGCCAAGTCCTGGCAGGGTGCCCTGGCACCCTTGTTCGGCGACCGTTGGCAGCTCGAAGAGCTCACCGTGAACTACCGGACGCCGTCGCAGATCGCCGAGGCGGCTGCGCGGATGGCCAACGCCGCCGGGCTCGTCGTGTCCGCACCGAAGGCGGTCCGGGAGGGCCGGTGGTCACCCATCATCGACCGCGTGGAGCCGGGCAACCTGGTCAGCCGGCTCGTGGAAGTGCTGCCTGAGGAACTGGACGCGATCGACGGCGGCCTGCTTGCGGTGATTGCCGACGGTGACCTTCTGCAGGAGGCGACCTCAGCGTTGCGCGCCATTTACGGCCACCGCCTCGGCACAGGTGCCGGGAGCTACGAACAGGACGTTGTGGTGATCAGCCCGAGGGAGGCCAAGGGGCTCGAATTCGACGGCGTCGTGGTCCTTGAACCGTCCATGATGCTGAATCACGAACACGGCCGTGTCGGGGACCTCTATGTGGCCATGACGCGGCCCACCCAGCGGTTGCGGCTCATCGCGGCTGCGGGGATTCCCGCCGGCATCGAACGCTAAGGCCGCAGGGAGCGGCCCGGGCAGCTGGCTACCAGCGCTCCGGGCCGCTGATCCTGCTAACTTAGAAGGCGTGCCACAACTAAACGACCTCGAATCCCAGCAGAACGATCCCAGCTTCGCCAACATCTGGCAGGAGCTCAAATGGCGCGGCCTCGTCCACGTCTCCACTGATGAGGTGGAACTGGAGAAGCTGCTCGCCGGGGATCCGGTCACGTATTACTGCGGGTTCGACCCCACGGCCCCCAGCCTGCATCTGGGAAACCTGGTCCAGCTCCTCCTCATGAGGCGCCTGCAGCTGGCCGGCCACAAACCACTGGGCCTCGTGGGCGGCTCCACCGGTCTCATCGGTGATCCGCGTCCGACGGCGGAACGCACCCTGAACACGAAGGACACAGTTTCCGAGTGGGTGGGCTACCTGCAGGCTCAGGTCCGCAGGTTCCTCAGCTTTGAAGGCCCCAATGCCGCGCACATGGTCAACAACCTGGACTGGACGGCGCCCCTGAGCGCCATCGACTTCCTGCGCGAGATCGGGAAGCACTACCGGGTGGGCACCATGCTGCGCAAGGACGCTGTTGCCTCACGCCTGAATTCCGAGGAGGGCATCAGCTACACAGAGTTCAGCTACCAGATCCTGCAGGGCATGGACTACCTCCACCTGTACCGCGACTACGGCTGCGTGCTGCAGACTGGCGGGTCGGACCAGTGGGGCAACCTCACCAGCGGCACGGAGCTCATCCGCAAGGTGGAGGGAAAAACCGTACACGCACTCGGCACCCCGCTCATCACCAACGCCGATGGCACAAAGTTCGGCAAGAGCGAAGGCAACGCCATCTGGCTGGACGCTGCCATGGTAAGCCCGTACACCTTCTACCAGTTCTGGCTGAACACCGCCGACGCCGATGTTGTCAACCGGCTGAAGGTGTTCACTTTCCTGACCCGGGCAGAGATCGAGGCTCTGGCCGTGTCCATAGCCGAGCGTCCATTCGCACGTGAAGGCCAGCGGAAGCTTGCCTACGAAGTCACGTCCCTGGTCCATGGGGTCGAGGCCACCGAGAAGGTGATTGCAGCATCGGCTGCGGTGTTCGGCAACGGTGATCTCTCCTTGCTGGACGAGCAGACCCTCGCCGCCGCAACGGCCGAGCTGCCGTCCGCCTCAGTGGACGAAGCAGGCCTTGGCATCATTGACCTGTTCGTCGCCTCCGGACTGTCCGAGAGCAAGTCCGCTGCACGGAGGGTTGTCGGCGAGGGCGGTGCCTACGTGAACAACGCCAAGGTGTCGGATCCGGACGCTGTCATTCCTGCGTCCGAACTGCTGCACGGAAAATACCTGCTGTTGCGCAGGGGCAAAAAGCACCTGGCCACCGTGCAGGTATCGGGCATCTAGCACCAGCAAGCATTCATTGCACGCTCCTCCGAGGCCGATTTGCACGGCCGCGGGGGAGCGTGTAATGTCTTCTGAGTCGCCGCCGCTGAGTGGTGACAAACCCCCTTCACTGAGAAGCAATTCCTCATGTGCCAAGCACAAAATGAAGAAGAGCTTCCAATAGTGCTGGGCGGATTCGGTTTACGAAGTGAATTTCTGGGAAACAACCCGGATTTGCAAAGTGAATATGAATGAAATAAGCTATAAACATCGCAGCGAAGAAATGCGAAACAAAGTAAATTGCAAATTCAATTGTAATTGTTTCGAGAAGTATTCGAATGTGTCTGTTGTTTGAGAACTCAATAGTGTGCCAAGTTTGTTGATACCGATTTTTTATGAATTGGTTGATTTGCCGGGCCTGTCCGCCCCTGTGG